>GG697240.1 GCA_009387755.1 Candidatus Micrarchaeum acidiphilum ARMAN-2 | reverse complement strand
CTCCCAAATTTTCTCAACTCCATATAATACTTCTCTATTTTGTCCGCTGCTTCTCCCCCCAGCCTGGGGTTTATGTACCTTCTTGCATAAGATATATACTTTCTCAGTATCTCCCTGTCAATCGGGGGCATTTCTACCTGCTCCACGTCCTCGCCGGAATGCATCAGCGTTGCACCGGCAGCCTGGTGCTGCACCAGTATGTGTTTTGCAACGCTCCTGTCAAGCTCTTCGTCGAGCGAATCCATTATCGGAAATATGAGGTCAAATCTGGAAAGCAGGGTGGGTGGTATATTGAACTGCTCAGCCGGATACTGATTCGGATCAAACCTTCCATATTTGGGGTTTGCCGCGGCAAGCACCGCGGACTTCGCCGTAAATGTGGCTATTATCCCGGCCTTGGCTACGCTTATCGTCTGAGATTCGAGAGCCTCATGGAGCGCAGCTCTGTCCTCCTCGCCTATCTTGTCAAATTCGTCTATCGACACAACACCTCCGCTGCCCAGGACAAGGGCCCCGGCCTTAAGCGTCCATCCGCCCTCGGAGAAGTCATCGCGCTCTGCGACCGCGGTAAGGCCCCCTCCGGTAACAGATTTTCCGCTTACATATATGCCCTTAGGCACAAGCCTCGAAACGGCCTGCAGTATCCTGGTCTTTGCGCTTCCAGGGTCGCCTATCAAAAGCATGTGTATATCGCTTCGTATTAGCCCGCCGTCGACAAGCTGCTTGCCTTCCGTGCCCCCGAAGAGCTGCAGAGCAACTGCTTGCTTTATCTCTTCATGCCCGTATATTGACGGGACTATCGACTTCGCTATCTTATCGAATACCTGCGGGTCTTCAGCAAGATCTTTTATCTCCCGTTTCTCCTCCTCGTTTATCTCCACATCGGCAAAATCCTTTTTCTTTTTAGATATGCTTATGGTGTCTAAAAACATCGTATAAAGATCTGGCTCTATCTTCCCCTTTATGCCGCGCCGCGGCCTTATTCTTAGTATGCCTGTGAGGTCAACTCTATCCCCCGGTATTACTGTGTTTACCATATCATCTTCTATCCAGGCCTCGAGTTGCCAGGTCGGCGTATTTCCCCTGAGCCTTTCAAGCGGGTCCTGTATCGCTATCTTCTGCAAGTTTATGAATTCCGACTCGTCCTGCAGGCGCTTCAATGATTTTCTCTTGCACTGCGGACATATATCCGAAACGTCCTCCTTACCTATCCTGACTGTTACCCTTGCCCCGCAGTAGCTGCATTCATATGTCCCAACCTTTACCCTAGGGCTTATTTCAGACCTTTTCACTATCAGGCTGTCAAGCATTATCATCTTGCCAATGTACTCGGAACCCACATCCTGCACCAGCGGGCTGTTGAGTTTCTGGTTATAAAACCTTACGTGCAGCTCTCCTCTGCCAGAAATTATGCCTTTGAGCCTCTCTGCAAGGGAAAGGTTTGCGGCTTCCAATATTACATCGGGTTTGTCCAAAAGCTCGGCTGCTAGCTCTGGATCGTACTTCTCGAGATCCTCCACGTCTACATAAAGGCTTTTTTTGTTAGGGAACGAGATTGCGATGTCGTTGATTGCATCGTGGTAATATCTCTCCAGAAATTCGTCAAATTTAAGTTTTATTGCCTCGATAAGCGCATCAGCCATACAATCACCTAACCATTGGGTTGTCTCTACATAAACAAAGGCGTTCCACTCCCCATAGTAAATTATACTATAAAGTTAATTAATTTTGTGATAAAATCATTAAAACTACTAAAAGGTGAATAAGACGCAAAAGTTTATAGTGACATCTGCATTGCCGTATGCGGAAGCCGTTCCGCACCTCGGGAATTTCGTCGGGTCAATACTTCCCGCTGACGTTTATTTCAAGTACCTAAAGATGAAGGGCGAGGACGCCATATTCATATGCGGCTCGGACCAGCACGGCACACCAATAGAGCTAAAGGCGATAAAGGCAGGCATAACCCCGGACCGGCTTTCCAACGAAGTGCACGAAAAGATAAAAAAGGTAATGGAAAGGTCTGGATGCACGTTCACTTACTATGGCAAGACCCATTCTGAAAGCAATAAGCTAACTGTGTACGAGATATTTGAATCGCTCAGGAAGAACGGCTACATAATTGAGACCGAGGACACGCAGGCCTACTGCAGCGTAGATGACAGATTCCTGTCAGACAGGTTCATCATAGGTACATGCCCATACTGCGGCTACTCAGACGCTCGCGGAGATCAGTGCGAAAACTGCGGGCACTTGCTAAGCCCGCAGGAGTTAATAGAGCCGTACTGCGCAGTATGCGGCAACAAAAAGCTTGAATTTCGCAAGACAAAGAACCTCGCTCTGGACCTAGAAGCGCTTTCTGGGGAAATAAAGGCATTTGTAGAGTCGCACAAGCACAACAACTGGACCAAAAATGCCATCAACAAGACCCTGAGCTATCTCGAGCAGGGTCTAAAGCCGAGAGACATAACCAGGAACATAAAATGGGGATTCCCCGTACCGCTAAAGGGCTTCGAGGACAAAGCCTTCTATGTATGGTTTGACGCAGTGATAGGATACATAGGGATAACGCGGGAATGGAGTGAAAGCCAGTACCTTAATTACTGGAAGGATCCGGACACAAAGCTCATTCAGTTCATGGGAAAGGACAATCTTGAATTCCATACAATGATGTGGCCCGGTATACTTATAGGCGCCGGCAGGGAATACGTACTGCCGCACACCATAAAGGTTTTCGAATACCTGAACGCCAAGGGGGTAAAGTTTTCCAAAAGCAAGGGAGTGGGGCTCAACATGGAGGGCGCAGTGGAGCTGCTGCCATCTGATTACTGGAGGTTTGCACTAATGTATCTGCTGCCGGAAACATCCGATACCGATTTCTCAATAGAGGAATTCATAGAAATAGTGAACAAGGTAATGAACGACAAGATAGGCAACCTCGTAAACAGGGTGCTGACCATATACGGTGCCAACCGCGGAATAATATCAGGCGAGGAGGACGATGCGGCATCGATTTCAAAGGCGAGGTCGATAATAAGCGAGTACATCGCAGAGTTCGACGCAATAAACATGCGAAACGCGCTTCACAAAGTCATAGAGCTCTCAGAGCTTGGCAACGAAGTCATGAGCAGCACAGAGCCGTGGAAGCTTGCCAAGGCCGGAGATGCAAATTCGAAAAGGGAGTTTTCAAAGATAATGGTGTCCCTAAGACAAATAGTATACGACCTAGGCATAATGCTGTGGCCGTTTGCCCCAGATGCTGCATCCAAGATACTGGATTATTTTGGCATGGACGGGCAGCCTGAAATAAAGATGTTGGAGAACGTGCCTGATATAGACACAAACAAGCCGCCAAAAGCCATATTCAGCAAAATAACCGAAAAGGAGCGCAAGAACTTCGAGAAATACATAGATTCGTAATCATCTTACTCTGCTCCCGGGCATAAGCTCCTTGTCTGGACCAAGCAGGGATATGCCAGACTCGTCCTCGGCTGCCAGGACCATACCTTCCGAAACGAAGTTTGCTATCCTCTTAGGGTCAAGGTTCGCCACCACCACTACGCGCTTTCCAAGCAGCTGCTCCTTCGAATACACATCCTTTATCCCTGCGGCAATGCTTCTTATCCCAAGCTCGCCAAGGTCCACTTTCATCGCATATATGGGCTTCTTCGCACCTTCCAGGTCCTCCACTTCGACTATCTTACCAATCCTGAGCTCGATCTTGGAAAAATCCTCAATAGTAACCATTCAATCACCCTAAGGCATGCTCATATAAAAAATAAATAGCAATAGCTTCCTCCAGACTTCTTGCAGCCCAATGACAGGAGCCACAAAGATATAAAAGCTTTTAGAATGTAAATTTAGCTGTAAATCTTATTATACACTGGTGAATTAATGAGTCAATTTAGCTCCCAAAGGATGGCAGGTTCAAAGACGAAAAAATCCGGAAACGGAAAAAAGAAGGTAAAGTTCAGGGATAAGCGGAGAAGCGAAACCGGAAATTATTTTGCCGCAACAAAACTTTCCGAAAAAAACGTAAATGTGCGGGTAAGGAAGCGCGGCGGAGTAACGGGCACGCGCCTCAAGAATGCCGGCATGGTCAACCTCCTGACCAAAGACGGCTACAAGAAGGTCAAGATCAAGGGCGTCATGGAATCCAGGGACAACAGCAACTTCGCAAGGCAGAACATAATAACAAAAGGGACCCTAATAAACACAGACCTGGGCAAGGCCATAGTCACCAACCGCCCCGGAAGGGAGGGCAGCGTGAATGCAAAGCTGATAGATTGACGGTGTTGCAATGCCAGAAACAGTTTATGAATTCGACGAATCCGAATATCCGCAGATAAAGCACATGCTTGAATACGATCCATATGTAGACAAGAGCATAAGCAGCGAAGCCCTCAGCAAGCTGGCAGACAACAAGTTTTCGAATGTCATATTCGCGCGTCAGGAATACTACATAAAGGATGGCCCGTCCTTGGGCGCCCCTGCCGGAAAATACTACCTTTACCTGAAGGCCAACGACGAGTTCACTGCAATCGCGCAGGAAAAATTCAAGAAGGAATTCGCCTCGCTCAAGAGGGCACCTCCAGATATAGAAAAGAAGGTCATAGAAACCGTAAAGGAGGAGCAGGACAGGGCCAATGCAGGCTTCGGGGCAATATTCGGCGATTAGTTCGCACAAGTGAATTTATGAATATCCTAAGCTCAAACGATCTGGATAGGGAGCAGATAGAGAAGATATTCAATCTTGCAGACAAAATAAAGGAGAACAAGGAGGAGCTCTCGCTGAAGGAAAACAGCATTCTCGCGCTGTTCTTTGAAAAGGCTTCGACGAGGACTAGGACCTCATTCGAAGCTGCGATAACCCAGCTCGGCGGAAAGGGCATATACATAGACGCGCAGACATCGCAGCTCAAGCGCGGCGAACCTATAAGCGACATAGCTCGCATGCTGAGCAGCTACTGCGACTTCATCGCTGCCCGGCTGTATAGCCACTCAGACCTGGTATCAATGGCCGAGCACTCGTCAGTGCCAGTGATAAACGCACTTACCGACTTGGAGCACCCCACACAGGCCCTGGTTGACATGTATACGGTGCTGGAATACAAGAGAAACCCAAAAAATGTAAAGATTGCTTTTGTAGGAGACATAGCGACGAACACCGCAAATTCGCTTATGATAACAGCCGCGAAGCTTGGCGCATCAATGGTGCTGGTAGGGCCAAAGGGCTACCTGCCGAACAGCACATACTTCAACAAGGCGAAGGAGTACGGCGAAATAACGTTTACGGACGAAATAGAAAAGGGAATGGAGGACGTTGACATAATATACACAGACACATTCGTCAGCATGGGACAGGAAGAGGAGGCCGAAAAGCGCCGCAAGATGTTCGCTGACTATCAGGTAAACAGCAAGATGCTCGAATACGCGAACGAAGACGTCCTTGTAATGCACTGCCTTCCAGCGCACAGGGGAGAGGAAATAACCGGCGAAGTAATAGACGGCCCGAAGAGTATAGTCTGGGAGCAGGCAAAAAACAAGCTGCTGATAGCCAAAGCCGTGCTGCTATTTCTATCGCAGAGCAACCGCTGAACCCAAACCTCGCAGCGTCTTTTGCATAATAACTTTATAAAGTTAATTTACCATCATCCTATATATGGTGTTATCTTGGCAGAACAATTCAAGGCCGACAAGCTCGCGAAGCTGCAGGCTCTCGGAATAGATCCGTATCCATACGAGTTCGATCAGAGAAATCACGCCGCTGAAATTACGTCGGCATTTGAAGAATTCAACGGCAAGGCGGTCTCTGCCGCTGGCAGGATAGTGGGAATGCGGCACATGGGAAAGCTCTATTTTATGGACTTGCTGGACCAAACGGGCAAGATACAGGTCCTTGCGTCGGCGTCAGACCTTGATGAGATGAGCCTAAAGATTGTGGACCTCCTAGACACTGGCGACATAATCGGAGTACACGGCACTGTCACAAAGACCAAGCGCGGAGAGATAAGCATAGGCGCATCTGAAGTAGTGATGCTCTCAAAGTCCCTTAAATCCATGCCTGAAAAGTTCCACGGCCTTAATGACGTGGAAATACGCTACAGGAAAAGATACCTGGACCTCATAGCCAATCCGGAGGTGCGCAATTTTTTTATAACCCGGGCGAAGATTCTGAAGTACATGCGCGACTTCCTAGACTCCAGAGGATACACCGAATTTGAAACTCCGGTGCTGCAGCCCGCCTACGGTGGCGCGAATGCGACTCCGTTCGTCACGCACTACAATGCGATAGACAGCGACGTTTACCTCCGTATATCCGATGAGCTTTATCTGAAGAGGCTGATAATAGGCGGGTTTGAGAAGGTCTACGAAGTCTCGAAGGACTTTAGGAACGAGGACATGGACTCGACCCACAACCCGGAATTCACACAGATAGAGGCCTACGAGGCTTACAAGGACTACAACGACTATATGGAAATGACCGAGGAGCTTCTGGGTGGCATGGTCAAGCACATATTCGGCTCGCACAAAATAGAACACCGCGGCAGGGAGCTCGATTTCACACCGCCGTTCAAGAAGCTGTACTGGGTTGAGGAGCTGAAAAAAAGGTCTGGCATAGACGTATCAAGGATAACAGACAGCGAATCAAAGGAAATATCACAGAAGGAAAAATTAGACATACCGATAAAGAACGCCTACCACGTCGCCGACGCGCTTTTCGACAAGTACATAAAGCCCGAGCTGTTCAACCCAACTTTCGTGGTGGATTTTCCCGCATACATGTGCCCTCTTACCAAGGACAAGCGCGGCAACAAGCTGCTGAGCGAAAGGTTCGAGCTCTATATCGCTGGCGTAGAAGTGGCAAACTGCTATTCAGAGCTGACTGATCCGATAGAGCAGAAGGCCAAATTCGAAGAGCAGGAATCCGAAAGGAAGCATGGCGACACCGAGGCTCCGCCTTCAGATGCTGACTTCATAGATGCCATCGAGTATGGCATGCCCCCTACTGCCGGGATAGGCATTTCAATAGACCGCCCCGCGGCCATACTTACCAACAACATATCTATAAAGGAGATAATACCATTTCCAGCGGAGCGCCCGCTGCCAAAGCACGATAAGAAAAAATAGGCTGTTCAAATAGAAATATAAATATAAACGGTGCAAACTAAATTTGCGTTATTGATGCCAGGGTGGCGGAAACCGGTAACGCGTGTGCCTGGAAAAAATTCCCGCAAGCACATGGCTCTTCGAGCCGTTTGGGTTCAAAAGCAATATTCTATTGCTGGATATCCCAACCCTGGCGTCTTTTCAAGTACTCATTTACAACTTCTTTTCCCTCTACAAATTCTAGGTCGCTTCTGCGGGCATATTCTGCCGCATCGCGTTTTCCCAGCGATTTGCCGTCTTCACCCAGCATTTCGGCTATTGCAGTGCACGGCACCAGCCCGCCAAGCTCTGCAAGCGCAAGTGACAACTCTGTATGCCCTCTCCTTCCGACTATCATATTCTTGTCGCCAATAAGCAAGTGCACGTGACCGGGGCTCCTAAAATTGCCCGTAAATTCGTCTACAGCCCGGGAATCTTTCCGTGCAGCCAGTGCCACCACATGTGAGAACTCCATCACGGTAAGCGCCCTGTCATTGTCTGGTATGCCTGTAAAAGTGTTTCTATGGTTTACTGTTATTGAAAAAGATGACTTAGTGTCATACTTAACATCTCTGTCATTGAGCATGTCAAAGATTTTCATACCCGAATTCCTGTAAACTTCAGCCATGAACGGTATACCCAGATATTCTGCAATGCCATACGGCATCGCCACGCAAACGAGCCCTCCAGCTTCCTTCCTGAGCATCCTGATGGCTGAGCTGTCGGCAAACTGCGAGGCAAAGACCAAATCTGTCTCACCCTCCCTGTCCTCTGAGTCGAACAGCAAAACGGGCTTTCCGGATTTTAGCGATGCTGCAGCCTCCTTCACCCCCATAAATTCACCTTGCCTTCCAATGCAATTCTATATGCAACGAAGGCATAAATGCCTTTCAATTTGCGGTTTGACACAAAAAGAAAAAAGGCGGAACAAAGGCTTACAAAATTCATAGCAGAAAGCCCCTAACCTTGAGTTAGGGGATGAATGCGAAATGCAAAGGGCTATAAATCGTATTTGTGTATTGGGTGCTGGAGTGAAATAGATGAAGCTAACACAGGTCATAACAATAAATCCAAATAAAAAGACAGAAGAGGCATTGGTGAACCTATCAAAAATAGCCAATGGTTTGTATAACTCCGCCTTGTATGAAAATAATAAGAGGTACAAGGCCGAAAAGAAGTTTTCTTTCTATGAAGATATGTGCAAGAACCTAAAAGACAACACGCTTTATGGGCTTCTCGCGTCGCAGTCCGCGCAGGCTGTGCTCCAAAAGGCAGAGGGAAGCATAAAATCTTTTCTTGCGTTGCATAAGAAAGGCGCAAATGCGGAATTTCCGCACTACCATAAAAAAGATACCGAATGGATACTGCCATACAAATCACAGCAGATTAAACTAAAGAAGAATAAAATAACGCTTCCAATGTCCCTTGCATACAGAAAGGAAAGAGGAATATCATACATCAGCTTCAGGATCCCAAAATTGAGGTATGAGGGAAGGCTTGCGTATCTTGAGATATTCAGATCAGAAGGGAAATGGAAGGTTTCATTGGTATTCGATGTCCAAGACGCAGAATCCCTAACACCAAGAGAAAATCTCTACATAGATATTGGCGTGAAGAACCTCGCCGCAATATACGACGGCAAGAATACAACCCTGTACAAAGGAGGCATTGTGCTCGCAGAAAACCAGTACAAGGACAAGAAGGTCGCAGAGGTGCAGAAGATTCTGGCAACACAGAATAAACGAACCAGCAAGGAGAAAAGAAGGCTTTCGAGGCAGGCAAGAAGAAGGATAAAACAGCGGATTCATGCGATGACGTCAAAGATTGTCAATACTGCAAAGAGTGAGGGGAAAGGGATAGTCATAGGCGACCTGAACGGAATAAGGAATTCCATGCATTTCAGGAAAAAGACGAATCAGGCAAACCACCAATGGATATTTGGGCAGATAACCTCACAGCTGGAATACAAGTCAAAACTAAACGGCGTGCTGTTCGGGAAAGTAAGCGAGAAGGATACCTCAAAGATCTGTGCGCTTTGCGGCAATAAAGAACATGGAAGAATCCACAGGGGCATGTACAGATGTAAACTGTACAACGTCGTGTTCAACGCCGATGCCGACGGTGCATTGAACATAATGAAAAAGTATCTCCGAATCCCATTGTCGAAAGGCAGCGGGATAGGAGTAGTGGCTGCATTGGCGCAGCCTGCGGTACTTCAATGGAATGAGCACGAATGGCGCAATGAGGCAATGGTGCCGAATGCGACTACTGCGATGATTTCATGAAGGAAACGAACCTCAGAAATCCAAGAGGAATCTCCTATCCTTTAGATAGGAGAGGACGTCAATCATTGTCCCGTCTTAAATCGTGATGAAAAGTTTCCTCCTTGGCATCAAGATGGCGTTTAGTGTATTCGTTTGGCGGTATGATTACCGGTGTCCTTCCCACATCGTATCCGTTCTCCTGAAACGCCTGAATCTTCTTTGGGTTGTTTGTCGCAACGTTTATGTCGAATCCGCTGTCAATGCCAAAGAACCTTAATATTGCTATCACACCACCATAAGTCCTTGGATCCAGTGCTTCAGGTTCTATAAACTCCATGCTTTTCAGTGCGGCCGCCGCCTCTACAGTGTTGTATCCAAGTTCGTCTTGCAGCATTAGCGTGCCTAGCTTGAATGACAGTCCCATACCCCTCCCATCCTGCTTCGGCATGTGCACTATCATTCCGCTACCGTTTTTTTCTATTTCGTGCATGGCCTTGAGCAGCTGCAGCTTGCAATCGCACGTCTTGTCATGGAAAAGCTGCCCGGTTTTGCAAGCAGAATCCATCCTTACCAGTATTTTGCCATCTTCAAACTGCGGGTTGAATTTATCGTCCAGCCCTGCTTTTACCAGAACGTTGTACTCTTTCCACCTGTCTCCCACTTCAAATTCAAACTCGTAAAATTTGCCGAAAGGCGTGTCGATGGGTCCAAGGCCAAGCCTGGTTACCTGGACTTCCTTCACCTGCCCGTTCTCGATCACCGTGACGTCCTTTGTCAAAGGCGTCAGCGCGTCTCGCACCTTCTGGATAAAAGCCCCATCCCTGGCTATTTTTTCCCTGTATTCTATATCAGCCTTTTTCATATCCCTCTTCGGAATGCTTTTTTCAATCCCCACCATTTCAATAACCCAAAGGAGATTGAATTTTGAGCCGTTTTTATATCTTCTGTGCAGAAACGTGCTATTATTTAAGCCTTGTTATATTGCTAGTGTTATAAAATTCATAGCAGAAAGCCCCTAACCTTGAGTTAGGGGACGAATGCGACTACTGCGATGATTTCATGAAGGAAACGAACCTCAGAAATCCAAGAGGAATCTCCTATCCTTTAGATAGGAGAGGACGTCAAAATTTCTATGTTATATCTTAACCATTTCGCCAAGTTTGTCCCTCTTGGCCATGAGATGCTTGATAGTATACCTGTCTGCGCGTATATCCTGCTTTGCAAGCCTGGCGCTGTATCCGTTTTCCAATACCTCCTTAAGCTTTGAATTGTTGTTTGCAATGACCTCGAGCCTGTGACTCTGCCCTATCCCAAAGAACTTCAGTATTGCAACAGCTCCATAATAGTCTCTTACATCAACTTTCTTGTTGACCGCCTTAGAAGCTTCATACGTGTCATACCCGAGCTCCTTCTGCAGCACCAGCGTAGCGTACTTCTTCGCATAGCCGTGCCCCCTGCCCTCCTGGTTTGGTATTGTTATTATGAGCCCGTTTCCGCGCTTTCCTATGGTCTCCATTGCGCTGTGCAGCTGCTGCCTGCATGTGCATGTCCTGTCAAGATAAATCTCGCCGGTCCTGCAACCTGAGTCCGTTTTTATTAGAAGCTCTCTCCCGCGCTCGAACAAAGGCATAAAATCTTTGTCGAAGGCCTTTGCATTGACCAGCACTTCATAGTCCTTCCATCTGTCATTTATCTTGAATTCGTAGATCATAAAGTTGCCGAACCTTGTGATGATAGGCCCTACTGCAATCCTGCGCACCTCAAACTTCTTGGCCCTTCCATTTTCTACCACCTGCACCTCCTTCTTGACCGGCTTCAAGGACCTCCTTACCTGTTCAACAAAATTTTTGTCTGCACTATCGTTGGTATTTTTAACCATAAAAGCACCCATGCATCAAGTCCGCCTATTAATTCATAGGTTAAATTATTATTTAAGACATTTAATTTATTTACTTAAATTATTTATCGATGCCCTATCGGCCTAGCCAGAGCCCGTATCGCATGCGAAATATATTTATTTCTATTTATCTATAATAATTACGCCCATCGGGGCATTCGTTCTTATGCGGTTACTCTGTATTTTCTAGACGCTGCAGTCTGCGTGCGTCTATACTCCGTAACATTTAAATAAGGCAAATAAAGATAATGGTAAAGGTGCAGATTTGATGGCAGAGCCAAAGAAACGTGCAAGACAGCAGGAAGGCCAAAAGGCCATGTCTATAGTGAGGATTGCCAATAAGGACATAAACGGCGGCCTCAACATACAGCGAGCGCTGGACCAGGTAAAAGGCATAGGCCAGACGATGTCGCATTCGCTGTCATACGTGATCGAGCACAAATTCAACATAGACCCTTCTACTCCAATAGGTTCGCTCAACGAGAGTCAGGTGACGCAGGTCGAGGAGCTTATAAAAGACCCGCACAAATACGGAGTGCCAAAATACCTGCTAAACAGAAGGAACGACATGGATACTGGCAAAGACATGCACCTAATAGGCAACGATCTCATTTTTGCAGTAAGGCAGAGCATAAACAGGGATGTCACGCTTCGCGTATGGCGCGGATACAGGCATCAGTACGGCCAGAAGGTAAGGGGCCAGCATACAAGGTCAACCGGCAGGACTGGAGCAACAGTGGGCGTGACAAAGAAAGCCATTATAGCAGCCCAGAAGCCGCAGGCCGAGGAAAAGAAGAAATAGCGTGGTCTAATGGGTGCCCCTAAGAGAAACAGAAGAAAATACGACAAGCCAAAGGATATTTGGAACTTGGCCAGGATCAAAGCCGACAATGCGCTTATAGCTGAATACGGCCTTGCCAACATGCACGAGCTCTGGAAGGTGCAATCCGAGATAAGCAGGCTCAGAGGCAACGTCAGGGTGCTGCTGTCAGGCTCTAGCTCGCACGACACGTCAGACAAGATAATCGCCAGGATGGTAAAGTTCGGAATCCTTGAGAACGGCGCAACTCTGGAGAAGGTCCTCGACATAACTCCAAACGCATTCCTGGAGAGGAGGCTGCAGACCGTCGTATTCAAGAAGGGCCTTGCGCGGACCATAAAGCAGGCAAGGCAGCTGATAACGCACGGATTTATCGCGGTTAACATGAAAAGAGTCAGCATCCCTGGATATATGGTAACAACTGCAGAAGATGACAAAATATCATACTACAAGCCCATAGACATAAACGTGAATGTAAAGCAGCCCGAAGCAGCTAAGCCTGAATCTGCAGAGCAGGAAAAGGCGCAGCCTGCAGAAGAAGCAGTGGCGCAATAATAATGGTGTTCATAAATGGCTAAAAAAGGATCATCGAAGGCCGCAAAAGCCCAGGAGGCCGAATCCCAGACCAAGAAAAAGGAAAAGGAAAACGTCTCCTACGAGGCAAAGGCTATGGAGGAAGCCAAGACAAAGCCAAAGCCTGAGAGGTGGGCAGTTGCTCATGTATACTCATCAAAGAACGATACGATAATAACTCTTACAGACCTGAGCGGATCCGAAACCATAGCCGTAGGAAGCGGAGGGATGATGGTCAATGCGGATTCGCAGGAAGGCTCGCCTTACGCAGCAATGCAGGCAGCATACAAGGTCGCCGCAGAAGCCAAGGAAAAGGGCATAACAAACATAAACATAGAGATAAGGGCGCCCGGAGGCCACGGCTCAAAAACTCCAGGGCATGGTGCCCAGGCTGTAGTCAGGGTGCTTGCAAGGAGCGGCCTAAGAGTGAACAGAATCGAAGACGTAACGCCAATACCTACAGACACCACAAGGAGACCAGGGGGCAAGCGCGGCAGAAGGGTATAGCTATAGCTGTTTTTGCATTTTTGTGCTTACTGTGCAGCAAGCCATGCAAGTTACTGGCGCAGCGCAATCAGACTCATACCGTGCAGCAGCTCAGCTTTGAAACGTCCGCGAAAAAAGACTGGCAGGCGAGCTTGAATCCCTCGCTCATGGTCGGGAACACATGCACAGTATCTATTATGTCTTCCAGCTTAAGGTGAAACTTGACTGCCATTACTCCCTCATGTATCAGATCCGCTGCTCCATGAGCAAGCATGTGGACCCCAAGTATCTCGTGGGTTTTGGGATTTATCACGACTTTTATCAACCCTCTCGTATCTGATATTATGTTGGCCTTCGCTATTGCGTAGGCCGGAAGAACGTTGCATCCGCAATTTTTCAAATCGCTTATTACCTGCTCCTCTGTTTTCCCCACCATTGCAGCCTCAGGTTCTGTGAAAACGGCGCTTGGCACTTCGTTTATGTTTATTTTAAGCTTGCCGCCTCCAAATGCATTCTGCGTAGCCAGATTGCCCTCCTTGGCAGCAAGTGTTTCGAGCATCGGACTGCCCGTCACATCCCCGGCAGCAAAGATGCCTGTGCTGCCTGTCCGCATAGTGTTGTCTATCTTGACAAAGCCGTTTCCGTATGTTTCAACAGATGCTTTTTCAAGGTCAAGCATGTCTGTATTGGGGGCCCTGCCGGTCGCCATAAGAAGCTTCTCAGCCGAAAACGTTTTTACATTGCCATCCAACTCAACATCTACCATAATCTTGCCCTCGCTTTTGTAAAACTTCTTTGGAGCAGCATTTGTTATTACATCTATGCCATCCTCTATCAGGTACTTTTCAAGCCTCTTGGCTATTACCGGTTCCCAGTTTGGGAGTATCGTAGGGCTGCGCTGCAGGACTGTAACCTTTGATCCGAACATGGAGAACATCTGCGCGAATTCGAGGCCAACGGCCCTGCCGCCAACCACTATGATGCTGCGAGGCAGCCCTTTTAAGGCAAGCGCTTTCTCGTTGTCTAAATAATCAATTTTTTCTATGCCTTCAATTTTTGGTATGAAAGCTCTAGCACCTGTTGCAATCAGTACCCTGTCAGCTTCAATTTCCTTTTTCCCGGCCTTTATGGACGTTCGGCTAGTAAAGCTTCCAAACTCGTTAAGGTAATGAACGTTTTCCATCGATCCGATAACGTCTTCGTATTTAGATTTGTGAAGCGTCTTAAGCAGCTCATCTTTTTCTTCCACAACTCTTTCATATTCCAGGCTTCCTAAATCATAATTGATTCCGCCAAACCGCTTTAAGCTGAGCTCCTTGAAAAATCTTGCAACAGATATCATGCGTTTGCTCGGCACACAACCGACATTTATGCATGTGCCGCCAAGTACTGCGCCGGCAGTAGCATTTTTGCCTATCATCAATGTATTTTTCCCGAGTTCATTGGCTTTTATGGCTGCCGAAAACGCGGCAGAGCCCTGCCCGATTATTACATAATCAAATTTTTCCATAATCTCAACTCATAAAATATTAGGCAGCGAATTTATCTTGTCTTTGAGCTGCGGCATTGTTGCAGCAAGGCTGCCGTCGTTTTCGTAGACTATATCACCATTGGGCCCTATCAGATAATACACGTCAAGGTAGCCGTCTTTGTCGTATGCAAGCGTAAGGCCGTAGCTAGAAACTGCACTTTCGAAGTTGCTGTATTTTTCAGCCGCTGGCGCATAATCAGAGACAAAGCTTGCAATCGGTGCGCCGCTGTAGCCCAAGTCGTTATAGAGTTCGACTTCAATAACCTTTATGCCATGGCTCTTAAAATAGCTCATGTTGCCGTTGAGCATTTCGTTTCCGACCGCGCACCCGCTGCACCACGTCGCGACAAACCACAGCAAGACCGGCGTTCCTCTAAGCGAAGATACGTTGGCAACAGTTCCGTTGGACGAGTACACAAATTCGTAGTTTGGCGCCTTGGCTCCGATCGGCGGCATGAAGCTGCTTGCATGCGTATTGTTCTGCCCGGCAATGATGAAATAGGCCACTATTGCTGCGATTGCTAAAACTGCTATATACACAAATTTTTTCTTTTTACCCATATTATCACCTAACAGTTGCATGATTGCTTGCGGCACCTTGCAAGCGACGAACGCACTGAGAATGCCATGAGCAGGGCTGCCAGAACAATAAATGCCGGACTGAAGCTTGAAAGAAAGCCCTGCACTGCGCCTGAGGCAAGCGCTATACCGCCGGATCCAAACACAGCAACAAGAACGGAAGGTATTACCGGAGTGCAGCACATGGTGGAAGGTATCAGGCTCACAACAAAAGCGTAAATGCCCGCATTGCTTTTTATGGCAGTTTTTTTGACAGCACTCTGAAGCCTCCTCGAATAAAGGCCAACTGTTATTGACAATGAAGCCAATGCCGAAAGTGCTGCTGCAGAAACGACAATATAATAAATGTAATAATATGTTCCGAAAAGTACAAGCCCGAAATGAAAGTAGTAAAACAGGGCATAATAAGCTAAGAAGAAAATCAACAAAAGCCCCACAAATATTGCCTTAAACATGCCAACTGCCGCTACAATATCCTCGAACATGTTTGCCTTGCCAAATCCGGTATAACTGGCTGCGTATGCCATAATTAAATATACAGGGCAAGATATTTAAGCTATAAACTTTATAGTTATAAAGCTGAACAAGATGGTATCAAAAGTGGTCTAATGAAAAATGCGAGTACATGTGCAGCACAGGAAGCTCTTTCTCTGGTCTCGAAGAAGTGGCTGCTTCTTACATTGAACAGCATTGCCGTCTATGGGCCATCAAGATATAACGAACTGCTTGCAAGGCTACATCCGATAAGCCCAAAAGGCCTTGCAGACGTTCTAAAGCTTATGGCGGACAATGACCTGATACGCAGGGAAAGTTCCGGCGATGCAGCATTCTACAAAATAACTGAAAAAGGGCAGGATCTTGACAGCGCCGCATTGCCGCTGCTGAAATGGTCCAGGCCATTCTGCAGCGATGCAAATTGCAGTGTTGCAGTGGAAATGGACGGCCAGCTTTCAAGATCGCATAAAAGGCTCTAGCTTTTCAACAAGGTCTTTCACCATTGCATATAGCCGCGCAAGATTTTTTTCTTTATCCTCTTCATCCATACCTTCAAATTTTGGTACGTTCCAGTGCTCTGCATTGTATTTCTTAGGCAGCAATACGCAGTCTTCCGGATTGCAGACTGTTATGATCTTAGATGCGGATGCTAGCATTTCGCCAGTAAGCCTCTTTGGCTTCTGGCCGCTCATGTCTATTCCATACATTTTCTTGAGGAGCATTATCGCATCCCGACTGACTTCCATGGAAGGCTCTGCGCCTGAAGCGCTGATTGCGCGATTTCTTTTAGATAAGCTGTTGAATATCGCCTCTGCAATTTGGCTCCTGTAGGCGTTTTCCTTGCATATAAAAAGCACCAATGCCATAAAAGGCATTAGGAGTAAAAAAGTAAAAGCATAACTTTCAGAAAGGACTACCTGAAATCAAAGCCTTGATTCCTTAAGCTCCTTCATGGCTTCCTCTTTGCTCTCGAACTTTTCGAACTTCATGAACTTGCCCTTCTCAAGCTCCTTATAGTGCTCGAAGAAGTGCTTTAGCCTGTTCTTCATGAATTCAGGTATGTCTGATGCATTCTTGTATGATCCAAAGGAAGGGTCGACCTTTTCCACAGGCACCGCTATTACCTTGTTGTCAGAGCCCTCCTCGTCGCTCATGACGGCAATGCCTATTGGTCTGACCTTTATTGCCATACCGCTTGCTATCGGCGACTGGGACATGACAAGAACGTCAAGAGGGTCGCCGTCCTTTCCTTTGGTGCCAAGCACAAATCCGTAATTGGTCGGGTAATTCATTGAAGTGAAAAGGAATCTGTCTACGACAACCGCCTCAAGGTCCTCCTTGTATTCGTATTTAATGCTGCTGCCCTGCGGTATCTCTATGAAAGCATAGAACGTCTCAGGAAAATCTTCTGTCTGCTTAGAAAAATTCATTTTATCACTTGCATGCAATTATTGTTTTAAACAGCTAAAAACGTTTCGAAATTAGATATCATCCAGTCGGAATATTATTTGGCAAGTTGACATTTGGAAATTTCGGCATTCTCAATAGCGTTTGAGCATTTCGAGAAATTAGGCACACTTTACCTAGATAAATGTCAACTTCCTATTATTATCGATGCAAAAGTATTAAAGATTCAACTTTCTAATAGACACGACAAATTTATAGGTGGTTCTATTTCCGTAACAGGGTGGAAGAAGAAAGAAGTTTTACATGAAAGAGAAACACTCTTATTAAGAGGTCGCAAAGAGAAGATATCCGAGGAGGATTTTTATCCAGCCGTTCATATCCCGCATGTACCTATTGATTATGATTTGCCGGAAGATAAAAGGGGAGTAAAGAATCAAACGAAGAAATATTATGAGATTATACGGATGGTGAAAAGAAGGAGAAGGGAATACGGGGAGGAAAAGATAATAGAGTTCCCCGAGGATGTAAAGCAAAAAATAATAAAGGAAATTGAAAAGCAGAGACCCCCAGTTTGGCATAAATAATTGACACTTTTGTTACTTGAATTCTTCTCGTCTAATTTTTTATGTTTGTTTGCGTTGTCTGTGAAAAGACAATTCAATTCGCAAGAAAGAGGCATCCGTTACCGTTGACAATCTGCTGGCAAACCGCGAAAATAGCTCGCGCTCTAAATATAAAAACTGCAGTCTTGAGGATTAATGCAGGCACCTATTTGCTTTGCACACTAATCAATTTGAGGTGATCTATCCGCAGGTTCCCCTACGGATACCTTGTTATACCTTAGCCCTCCTCGCGGAACCCTAATTCGAAAACGCCAGAGGCGTTGCCTCACTAGGACCCCACTTGGGTGACTTGGTAGGCGGTGTGTGCAAGGAGCAGGGACGTATTCACCGCTCGATAGTGACAAGCGATTACTAGGGATTCCAGCTTCATGAGGGCGAGTTTCAGCCCTCAATCCGAACTTAGGGTGGTTTTAGGGGGTTAGCTTTGCCTTTCGGCATTGCATCCCATTGTACCACTCTTTGTATGCCGCGTGTTGCCCAGAAGATTCAGAGCATACTGACGTATCGTCGCCTTTTCCTTCCTCCTCTTTAAACAGAGGCGGTCCCAACAGAGTGCTTGGCTTATCTCTAAGCCAGTGGCAACTGTTGACAAAGGTCTCGCTCGTTACCGGGTCAATGAGCGACGCTCGCAACCTTTACGCTAAAACCCTTTATAAGCGTTATGAAATCGCCCTGGTTCTTTATCCTGAGCGATTTATAGCCCTCGGTATGCATGCCAAGTTTTTCAAGCAGCATCGCATCCGAAAGGTCAAGGCCGCGCATGCGTAGTCCGCTTTTTTCAACGGACCCTATGCAGTCGAATATCCCGGCGAAATACGCCCCTGAATAGCCGTTCCTGTACTTGAATACGTGTTCCTTCCTCTCCAGGGTCTTTTCTATGAACTTCTTTATCCTGGAGTTGTAGAAGTACGCATGCGTGATGTTTCCATGCGCCTTCTCTATGCGTATCCTGTTCGGCTCCAACGAGAACTCGTCCATAGAGATCTTGACGAATCTCTCTATAAGCGGATCCTCGCTAGATTCGACTCCTATGCCTTCCTTTCTACCGGCAGCGTATATGCCGATAATGTAACATATGTTTGGGTTCAGTTTTAGTTTTTGCGTCATCGCATCACTCATAGACTTACCGGACTTAACCGGACAGTTCACACCACGAGCTGACGGTCGCCATGCACTACCTCTCGGCTTGTCAAGTAAGATCTTCAGTCTGACCTTCACCCTGCCGTCGCTTCTGGTAAGATTTCCGACGTTGGATTCAATTAAACCGCAGCATCCACCCCTTGTGTGCTCCCCCGCCAATTGCTTTAAGTTTCAACCTTGCGGCCGTACTCCCCAGGCGGCAGACTTAACACTTGTGCTACGGTACTGCAAGCATTCGTGATGCTTGCAACACCAGAGTCTGCATAATTTACTGCTAGGGCTACTCGGGTATCTGATCCGATTCGTTCTCCTAGCCTTCGCTCCTCACCGTCGGATGCGTTCTAGTCAGGCGCCTTCGCCACTGTTAGTCCTTATGGGATTACAGGATTTAGCCCCTCCCCCATAAGTACTCCTGACCTCACCCGCTCCCTAGCCGATGGGTATCTCACGCCCGCATTGACGTTGAGCGCCAATATTTCACGCGAGACGACATCGGCCGGCTACGAGCGCTTTAAGCCCAATAATCGTGGACACCACTTGTGCTGCCGGTATTACCGTGGCGGCTGCCACCGGTCTTGCCCAGCACTTATTCTCCAAGCTTGCTGTACTTGGCAAAAGGTTCACTAAGTGAACCACTCAGATTCCCCCCATCACGCTTACGCGCATTGTGGAGTTTGCGCGCCTGCTGCACGCCGTAGCGCTAGGGCCATTGTCTCAGTGCCCTTCTCGGGGCCTATGCTCCCACATCCCCTACGGGTTATCGGTATGGTGGGCCGTTACCCCGCCATCTGCCTGATCCGCCGCAGTCCCATCGTAAAGCGGAAACGCTGCGATTTGCGCCCCTTTCGACTAGTACTCCTTCCAGGTGTTCTAGCCTATGGTGCATTAGCCTCAGTTTCCCGAGGTTATTCGCCTCTTTACGTTAGGTTAACTACGTGTTACTGAGCCGTACGCCGCCCAACGAAGCCGTTGAGCCGACTTGCATGGCTGTCGAAATCTGATAGCAGTGCCCTCCAGCAGCATCGACTGGAATCGATGTTCTGGCCTGTGTACTTAAATTGCAATTGTAGGTACCATTTTGCACTCCTCAAGACTGCATCCAATTCCAAGCAGGAATTTTCATAACACATCAATAAAACTAACAATTTAACAAAGCATGAAATGTAAGGCAATAATCACGCGACGGCAATGCAACAGCAATAAATGCCGCCAGCATTAGACGAGTAATATCTTTACTAACAAAAAAGTATTTATTTGTATCGCTATATCCTTATAGTGCCCCTTGGGCTAAGTGATTGATTGGACAACGCAAAAGCCGTAGCTGTCGAGGCCGTGGCGGCCAGCGAGCGGAAGATGGTAGATTCCCTCAAGGACATGGTAAAAATACCAGCAATATCTCCGCTCAGCGGAGGCAAAGGCGAATCCGCAAGGGCCGACATGCTCGAAAGCCTCATATCCGGATTCGGGATAAAAGTCAGGCGATACGATTATGTTGACGACTCCAAGGCGAAGAGGTCTAACCTCATAGCGACATACGGCGGTGCAAAAAGTACGCTCTGGGTAATATCGCACATAGATACCGTTGCGCCAGGGGATCTGGCGCTGTGGGACCACGATCCGTTTGATCCCGTAGAGAAGGACGGCAAAATATACGGCAGGGGCACAACCGACGACGGCCAGTCTGCCATCGGAAGCATATACGCACTCAAGGCTCTCATAGACGCGAAGGCTCAGCCAAGATACAACTTCGGCGTGTGCCTTGCCGCCGACGAGGAAGTAGGCAGTGAATACGGCATAAAGCGGCTGCTGAAGGAGAACATATTCGGCAAAGACGACCTTATACTCGTGCCGGATTTCGGCACCTCTGATGGAATGTCAATAGAAATTGCAGAGAAGGGCGTGCTATGGCTGCGGATTACCGCGGTTGGAAAGCAGGTGCACGCCAGCACTCCGGACCTGGGCGTAAATGCCTATCGCGCAATGATCCGCCTGCTTTATGAAATAGACAGGGTCCTTCACGGCAAATATAATGCCAAGAACCCGCTGTTTTCCTCTGATTATTCCACGTTTGAAATGACCAAGCATGAAGCCAACGTAGAAAGCACCAACATAGTGCCCGGCAAGGAGGTTTCATATATGGACTGCAGGATACTGCCCGAATACAAGATAGACGACATACTCAATACGATAAACGAAGCAGCGTCGAAAGTCGGCGCTGATACCGGCGCGAAATTCAAGGTGGAAATATTCAACAGGGAAGACCCTGCGCCTCCTACCAAAAGCGATTCTAAGGTCGCAGTGGAGCTCGCTAATGCGATAAAGTCCCTAAGGAATAAAGAGCCCAAGTTCATAGGCATAGGCGGCGGCACCGTGGCAAAGCACTTCCGCGACGAGAACATCCCTGCCGCTGCGTGGGAAACCTGCGAAGACATTGCCCACATACCAAACGAGTACTGCAAGATAGCAGACATGGTCGAAGACGCCAAGGTATTTGCGTACATGGCGCTGTGACTCCGCAGTACAAACCTCATTCCTATATCCTGCCTTTTGACTCGCCGTAGCTTACGCCTTTGGCGATCAGGTGCGCAATCCTGAGCGATTCGAACACCTGTCCGTAAATGGCCTTAAGGTCGGTTTTATCAAGCCCGGACTGCAAATAAAAGCCCCCGATCCTGGAAAAACCCCTAAGATTAGCCGCCTTTACTGCCAACGCCCTGCCTTCAACGCCTGTGCCGCTTGCCTCACCGAACCTGCGCAACGCCATTAGCAGCTCTCCCTCGTGCGGCTTCTTTCTTGTCAGTACCACAGTATGCACCCTGAGCCTGCGCTCAATCACCCCAAGATCCAGCACGTTAAGGCCAGCGATTGCAATGCCGTTAGAAGCCACAATCTTTATCTGCTCCCTGAACCTCGACCTTAAGGCCATGCGCACTGTTTTTCCTGTTGCATCTGCGCCGTTTACTGCAATGCTCTCGGAAAGCACACCTTCTATTGTTCCATCCCTGAAAACAACACCCACCAGTATAGTGGATTTTTTTGAAGTCTGAATAGGTCCGCTTGCTATTGCAAGTATCCTTACACCCTTCTTAAGCATGCTGCCACTAGCATGATATGTAATGACAAAATATTTATAAAGAAAATCGGCGGACGCCTAAAAGAAATAAAGTACGCATCAGCACCTGCCGAAGGCGCCGGCACCTGCTGCATACAGAAATGATGAAAAGAAGACAGTTACTTTTTGCTTATCATCTTCTTTATGGTTTCGGTGTCCTTCTCTATGCTTTCTATGGCCTCCTCCACGATTTTAGCAGGGTGCTTCTTTAAGGTCTTTATTACAAGCCTGGGCTTGCCAACCTCTGGATGGTCCTTCTCCACACCTGCAAATTCAACGTCCTTGTCGTTAATGACTGCATTAACTATGAGGTCAGGTATGGTGATGTCCCCATCTTCGAATTCTATCTGGAGCTCCTTGCTGTCATTCTTTATTATCTTTGCTTCCATTGCAATCACTCTCATCATTCAGAGTCTATCCTGTCCACTATGAACTTCTCTATTGCCGCAAAATTGCCGTACATGGGGCTTACCTTTTTCATTTCCCTGTGCTTGCAGTTCTGGCAGAGCAGCTCGCCGTGTCTCTGGCCAAGAGTCATTACCCCACCGCATACAGGGCACCTCGAATACACTACGCCGCCTTCCTCCTCCCTCACTTCAAGGGCGTACGTGTCTTCATCAACGAACGCTATCTTTGCCAGTATTATGTCGCCCAGCCCGCAGGGCTTTTGCTCGGCCTCGTGATGCGGCTGCGGCCTGCTGTCCCTTCTGAACCTGGGGTTCGGAGGCCTGTCCCTCGGAAGCAGGATTTTTCCGTCCTTGCCCGATGGTATATAAGTCTTGTCCTTGATTTTGATGTCGTCAAGCTTTACGAAAAGTATGCTTTTAAGCTCGCCTACGACTTCGCCTACCACATACATGTGCCTGTGGAATTTTTCTATGCTGGCGCCGCAAGGCTCAACCTCCATCTTGCCCTCGTTTACCTTGGCCCTGCCTACTACAAGCGAGTATATCTGTCCGTTCTCCGAATACGTATTCCTTGACGGAAGGAATTCCTCCTCTGTCGAAAGCCTGTCGCCCGGCATTACTATGTCCAAATCATCGTGTATAAAATCACCTTTTTTAGAAAGGCAAAAAGCGCAATTTACATAGTTATTTTGTCAAACAAGCTTTAATAACCTTTCCGAAACTTCTTATAAATCGATCCCATGGAAATCAGCCTCGGCGAAGAAAACGGCATGCATGCCGAGCCAATAAGAATCGGCGCAAAGGAAATCCCAGTCAGGATCATAAAAAAGAGAATACGCAATTCATATGCAAGGGTCAAAAACGGCGAGGTAGTCATAGAGCTGCCTGCATCCTTGGGCTCCAAGGCATCCGCAAAAACTGTGCTGTCGCTCCGCGATCGCATTTCGAAAGCCATACTCTCAAACCCTGGAAGGTACCTGCTGGACGGGCAATTGAGGTTTGCCGACGGCCAGCTTACAAGGCCCTTGGGCACGGAGTTCAGGATCTGCATCTTAAGGGCTGCCAGGTCCACGTGCAGCGCAAGGGTATCAGGGAACACAATAACTGCATATATTCCTGAAAGCACTCCGCCGTCGGCCTCAGAAGAACTGGCCTCCAAGGTGATATCCAAGGTGCTTTCAGAGGCCTCGGGCCGCAGGCTAGGCGAGATAGTGGAAAAAATAAATTCGTCGGGCCCGAAATCAGAAGTTAGAAGGCTGATTGTAAAGCCTAGCAGAAGGGTGTGGGGATACTACTCCACAAAGGACGGCAGCCTCATGCTCAACACAAAGCTGCTGTACGCTCCGTACCAAATACTGGAATACGTGGTAGTACACGAGCTCGTGCATGCAAAGATAAGATCGCATTCAAGACGCTTCTGGGATATGGTGCGCTCCTTCATTCCGGACTATAAGGAAAGGAGGAGATGGCTTAGAGAAAACTCCTTCACCATAACCTCTTAGGCGGGCGTAAGCCCGCGCCAAAAGCAATTATCCGAACAGCGAAGCCAGTCCTCCTGCCGCTTCCTCTTCGCTCTTCTTTTCCTCCTTCTCCTCTTTCTTTGCAGCCTTTGCCTGCTCCGGTTGCGCCGCAGCCGGTGCCGCCGCAACAGCCCTTGAAGCCTGTGCGTTCTTTATAACATCCTTTATGTTCACGCCCTTGAGCGAAGAAACTATCGCCTTTGCCTTGGCCTCGTCCGGGGTGAACCCCGCAGCCTTCACAACATTTATGAGGTCCTGCTCATTTACCTCCTTTCCTGCTGCATCAAGAAGCAGCGCCGCATATACATATTCCATGTTTTCACCTTTTTATCATGATCCCTGCACGGCGTTCAAAGCCGCCGCGCCCGCGTATCCCTCCTCAAGCAGCAGCTCCACAATCCCGCTGTCAGGGGCCTTAATGTCAACTCCAAGCGCTATCGCTTCGTCGAATGCCTTCTCTATCATGGGCACTATTGTGTACTGGTTTACTATGCCAGCCTCGGAGCTGAGCGCAAACGCCTGTGCGAACGCTCTGGCAACATTTGCAAGCGTGTCCTCCTTGGTTATGCCAAGTACATCTGCCGTAAAGAGTACCTTCCCAGACTTTATTGCCTTCGGCACTATGGACGCTGTGAACGGCAGTATGTCCAGCGTGTGCAGCGCCTTGGCCAGATTCTGGCTTATTATGCCGCCCTTCTCTACAAGGGTCTTGCTTTTGGATATGACCACCTTGCCCTTGTCTATTTTGACGTCTATGCCAGCCGCCTTTAGCTCTGTTACAGCCTGGCCCGGCTGCAGGCTGGTCTCCCCGCTCTCTATCACTATGTCGTCGGGGGCAATCTGCCTCGGCTTTGCCGCCAGCTTTATCTCGTTTTCCTTGAACCTTCTATAGAGCTCGAACGGGTCCTCGTTGCTCAGCACTATTGCCGAAGTTCCGGACATGTGCTGCGCAAGCTCCTTGGTTTCTTCACTGGATTCCAGGATTTTTTCAAGCATCTTTTTTCTTCCTATTATGAAAGTCGTGCTGCCCCTCATTTTGTTTCTGGACGACTGCAGCAACCTGTCCGGTACGCCGCTAAGGTTAACTACCCCTACCGAAGAATATTTTTTGAGTTCGGCGGCACCCCTTTCGACAAATTTCTTCTTATCATTCAAGCTTAGCATGCTGGCACCCTATATTATCTTGATGGGCTTGCTCATCGTCAGTTTCACGTATACCGACTTTATGCTCTGCTTGCCCACCTTCTTAGTAACTGCATTTATAACATCATCAATATTTTTTGCCAGATCCTCCGGCTTCATGGCCTCGGTGCCTACTGCGCAGTGCAGCGTAGGAAGATACTTGCCCTTATTGCGCAGGTATATCGATTTGCTTATATTCGATATCATCGTGCCTATGTCTGTACCTATGAGCGGCTTTGGCATCTTGTTTTTAGGACCAAGGAAGGGACCAAGCGACTTTGCAATCTGCGTCATTAGTGATGGCTGGGCGACAAGTTCGTACTGCAGCAGTTCGTTCATTTTCTTTTTGTCTGAAGCCATCCCTGCGATCTCGGAGCTGGATACCACCTTCGCGCCCATGGAAGCCGCCTTGGATGCGATGTTGGCATCGTCCGCGAAAACCATGGCATGCGTTTCCCTGCCCTTTTCGTTTGTAAGCTGTATGGCAAGGTTAAGCCTGTTTTCCGGCTTGGAAAAATCTATGCCCTTGAAGTTTATTGCGAGCTCTACGCTCTGAATGAACTTTCTCTTTCCTTTGTTTTCTTCAATGAACGCCTTAAGCTTATCAAGTTGTTCAGTATCCATTAAAATCCCTCCTGCAAACAAATGCAGTGCCTGCGGGAAAAGCAGTAATACTATTTACATCAAATAGGTTTTTAAATGTTTTTAAGAAATGGCGCCAAAATAAAAAAAGGCGCAGAACAAAGTCTTTACGCTGCGAAATACGCCTTTATCTGTGGCCTTGTAAAGTAATACAATATTATTATGCCTATTATGGTTCCAATAAAAAAATTAGGTATGCCAAGCAGGTCCAATACCCCTCCTATCAATACAAGGATTCTGGCCCAATTTCGCCCGGCGAAAAGCGCAAGCCCTGTAATCAGCGCAAAAGCTCCAACAGCAATGAATATCACTGCCCCAGATCCTATAAGCGCGCCTTCAACTGTCCCAAGTACTATGTAAATTAATCCTCCAAGTATCTGGAGTATTGCCAAAATTGTTACCCCAGTCGGCCTTGGCGGCTTTCCAGACGACGAAGAGCTTTTTTTAGCGTTTACCGCGCCCGCGGCCTGCTGACTAACGTCCTGCTGAACTGCATTGGGTATAGTGCTATCCTGCATTCCCATAAAATCATCGCTTACTATTAAATACAAAGATATAAAAATGCAATTAAAAACCATACGACAATTGTCACATCGCAGAATACGCGCTGCACGTGCCTATTTAAATCTTTCCATACAATTAAAACGTAATTTACAAGGGTTGTTAGATGGCGAAAAAATCCGACTCTGACTCAAGTCTTGATTTTAATGCACCCACAACTTCGCAGATAGCGAAGGTTGCAACTGGCAGCATCATAGGTTCCATAATAGAGCAGTACGACTTCCTTGTGACTGGAATAATCGCAGCTACTGTATGGGGAACCGTATTCTTCCACACATCGCTTCTTGCTGGAATAGCTGCTGCGCTTAGCATATACGGTCTGGGAATAATAATAAGGCCGGTAGGCGCATACATATTCGGCCACATAGCTGACAGGAGAGGAAGGAGGGATTCACTGGTATACGCACTAGTGCTTATGGGAGTTGCGACATTGCTTATAGGATTAACTCCTGGGTACGCAACCCTTGGAATAGCTGCGGCAGTGCTGCTTCTGATATTCAGACTGCTCCAGGGAATAAGCTTCGGAGCTGAATTCGGAACGGCTTCCACCTGGGTGGTGGAGTACGCTGCAAAGTCAAAGCACAGGGCGTTCTGGGGTGCATGGACCGGATTTGCAATACCGTTCGGCCTTCTCCTCGGCTTCGGGTCTGTGCTAGCAATTACGGGCTCCATGAGCCACGCCGCATTCATGAGCTATGGATGGAGGATACTTTTCGGAATAGGATTCATTGTTGCAGTAATAGGT
Source organism: Candidatus Micrarchaeum acidiphilum ARMAN-2 (assembly GCA_009387755.1). Lineage (NCBI taxonomy): Archaea > Nanobdellati > Microcaldota > Candidatus Micrarchaeia > Candidatus Micrarchaeales > Candidatus Micrarchaeaceae > Candidatus Micrarchaeum > Candidatus Micrarchaeum acidiphilum. The sequence continues at coordinate 307,942 of GG697240.1, read as the reverse complement.
GTGATAATAAGAATGAGGCTCAGTGACAGCTTGCTGTTCGACAAGTTCAAGCAGAAAAGAAAAGTGCTTGAATATCCTGCAAGCAGAGTATGGAAGGAAATGCCGGGCAGGATACTCGGCACTTCGCTGGTAAATGCGATGTTCGGAGGAGCTTTCTTCCTGGCATTCGTATTCGGAACAAGCTACATGACTGCGGTAGGGTTCAGCGCGATTACTGCAGAGGAGATCGGGCTGATTGCAGCGGCAGGGATGTTCGTATTCATGCTGATAGCGTCTGTGCTGGCTGACAAATACGGCAGGAAGCCCATACTGATGGTAGCTGCAATAGTCCTGTTCGTGTTTGCGATACCATACTTCGCGCTGATAAACACCGGCAATTTCTGGCTTGCAACCCTTGCAGACCTGATAGGATTCGGCTTCGTCTTCGGATTCGGATACGGCGCAATACCTGTATTCTATACGGAGAATTTCCCGACCAAGTACAGGGCATCGGGAGCCAGCGCGGGATACCAGATATCCCAGGTATACGGCGGAGGGCTTGTGCCCATCCTAGCCGGCATGATACTGGCTGCGGTGGGAATACATATCGCCTACCTGTATATAGGAATAATGATAATGATATACACAATAGCCGCAATGGCAGCGATACTGTATTTCAAGGATACGACAAAGCTGGATCTTGTAAAGTATTCAGGATAGCCTTTTGCTATCCTTTTATTTTCCTTCACGCAAAACACCAAAGCGTAAAGGCAGGCATCGAAAGCTTTTAATATCTATTAATCAATAAAGAATAACGCAAAAGGTGCTTATTATAAAGATAAAAGAAATACGCGCACTTTCGGACAACGATCTCAGGTCAAAGATCAACGACCTGGTCCTTGAGCTGGCAATAGAGAAGAGAAAGGTCGCAGCTACCGGGGTTTCGAGCAAGGTAGTAAAGATACGCGAGATAAAGAGGACGATGGCAAGAATGAACACAGTGCTTAATGAGAGAGGTGCAAAGAACAGATGACAGACATATGTCCAAACTGCGGTCTTCCTAAGGAAATATGTGTTTGCAACGTGCTTGAGAAAGAGGGCGAAGAAAAGATAAAGGTCTATACGAAGAAGGCGAAATTCGACAAGATCATGACCGTCGTCGAAGGCATAACCTCTGACGAAATAGAGAATACCACCAAGGAGCTCAAGCGCAGCCTCGCATGCGGAGGAACCTACAAAAACACAATAATAGAGCTGCAGGGCAACCATAAGAATAAGATAAAGAAGGCGCTGATAGGGCTCGGCTACAAGGAGTCTAACATAGACGTAGCCTCGTGAACCGCGGACAAGGCGCTACTCAACCTTTTTTCCGCGAGCCTGCCCTATTATCCTGAGCCTCCCCCCGGTGAAAGTCCTATCGAGCTCAAGGCCGTTTCCAAGCCTGTCAAGCATTATCGCAACTGCGGCCACTTCCGAATGCGGCTGGTTGCCTATGGCGATGTTGTAATCGGCATTGTCATAATACCACCTGTCTACCTTTTCAGCTCCGGCAACTATCAGCAGATCCCTTTTGCGCATCGCACCCAGGTCCAGGCCTGATATGTTAAGGCCGTACATTGTGAGGTGGGCAACTGCACCCCCTCCTGCCTTCCATTTTTCGACGTACGCTTTTGCATCTTCAACAGCGCCAACCTCGAAGTCCCTGCCGCCCCATTTCGTCAGCACTTTGCTTATGCTTTCAACAACCTTGGGGTCGTCTCCCTCGAGAATGAAGCCGTCCGCGCCGAAAGCCCTTGAAACCAGGCCAACATGAGTTGTTATCCTTACGTCGCGCTTCGGCCTGTGCCCTATCCTTAAAACATAGATTTTTCCCATCGATTCAGCCATTATATGGAATCGTAGCCAAATATTAAAGCATTTGTTGTGCATTAATCATTGATTGTCATGGCGGTAATCGGCATAGAGAGCAGCGCTCACACTTTCGGCGTAGGGATAGTAGAAAAGGGAAAAATACTGGCAAACGAGAAAATGATGTACCCTATCTCCGACAAAGGGATAATACCTGCCAAGGTGGCAGAATACCATGCAAAAAATGCAAGCGCGGTAATACGCCGAGCCCTATCGGTCGCACATGCGGCCTTAGAAGATATAGAAGCGGTGGGCTATACAAAAGGCCCCGGGCTCGGGCCGTGCCTTGAAATAGGCATGCTCGCCGCAAAAACGCTGCATGAAAAACTCGGCATTCCAATTTACCCGATAAACCATGCCGTAGGTCACATAGAGATAACAAAGCACCTTTCCGGCTTTGCGGATCCTATTGTCCTATATGTTAGCGGCGGCAACTCCCAGATACTGTCGCTTGCTGGCGGGCACTACCATGTGCACGGGGAAACCTTAGACATCGGCGTAGGCAACATGCTTGACAATTTTGCAAGGGCAGCCGGAATGAAGCCCGCATGGGGTTCAACCGTGGCAAAATTCGCAACCGGCGGAAAATATGTAAGGCTGCCATACACAGTAAAGGGAATGGACTTTACTTTTACAGGCCTGCTGACTGCGGCCATAAAGACGCTGCCCTCCAGCAGCATAGCCGATGTTTCATTTTCCATACAGGAAACCGCATTTTCCATGCTTGTAGAGGCAACTGAAAGGGCGCTTCTCCTGAGCGGAAAGGACTCTGTCATACTATGCGGCGGCGTCGCGCAGAGCCTCCGCCTGAGGGAGATGCTGGCAACAATGTCCGCATCGCACAAAAAGCGTTTCTATGTCGCAGACAACCAGTTCAACGCTGACAACGGCGCCATGATTGCGTATGTTGCAGAAAAGATGGACGAGTCCGGATACGCGCCGGCGCGCTCCGATTTGACAATAAACCAAAAATTCAGAATAGAAAAGGCGGGTGTTCCATGGCCGGAATAAAGGGTGCTGCAAAGATTGCCGAAGGCTCGGAGGCCGACATATACGAGTCAAGAATGCTCGGCGCTCCGGCCATAATAAAATACCGGCGCAGGAAGCCCTATCTCATAAGCGAAATTGAAGACGAAATCCGCGTGCAAAGGAACAAAGCAGAGGCACTGAACATGAATTCGGCCCTTGCGGCAGGCGTCAGGGTCCCGAAGATACTGCTGTTTACCGCGCATTCAATATTCATGGCAAAAATAACCGGCGTTCAAATGGCACGCATGGCCCACGAGAATAAAAACTGCAAATCAGCAGCCAAAGACAGCGGAAAGATGCTGGCTCTTCTGCATGCCCACGGTATAGCGCACGGCGATTACACTCCCGCAAACATAATAGTGGACGACAGGGGCCGCGCGTGGGTCATAGACTTCGGGCTTTCCCAAAGGACCAATTCTGAAGAGGACAAGGCGTTCGACCTACTGCTATTCAAGCGTGCAGTCAGCCGCGGCTGCTATGAAGCGTTCATAAACTCGTACTCTGAAAACTATCAAGCAGCCAAGAAGATACTTAAAAGGCTGTCAGATATCGAACGCAGGGGCAGGTATCAGTCGCGCACCATAGCGCAGGCCTAGAACCTGCCAACGTTTGCGAACTCAACGGTGGGCTCGGCGTACTCTGTTGTGGTCTCCTCCGCAACTGGAGCAACAACAGATTTGGAATAGCCGAGTAGTATTACCCCGATAAGGGTAACTATGTCTATCACCATGAAGTATACAAGGTTTGTGTTGTATACATACTGGTAAGTGGAAAGCCCTATCACCACCAGGCCTCCGAGCATGCCTATCCCGAAGCCATGCTTGACCTTGAGCAGGATCGTTATGCTGCTTAGAAATTCAAGGAATTCGGCTATTGACATTAAAAGTATGAACCCATAGCTTATGTTCATCTTCGCAAAAAAATTCGTAAAGCCCGTATTATAAATGTATGTAAACAGGTATATGACTTGCCCTATCCCGAAATACATGAAGATGAGGAAGGACGCCATTAGAAAGCCCGCCGAGACAAATGCAATGTTTCCAAGGCGCGCAGACTTCGCGCCGCTGAAGTTGGTCACCTTGTCTATATCCTCAAGGCAGTAATAGTCGTTATTGTGCTCTACTATGTCGTCGAAGCAGAAAGGCCTGTGGCACATCGCGCATATTGCAAAAGCCGGCCTCCACGGGTGCCATACGCAATTGAGCCCCATGGCCGCCTGCTCGCTCATTTCCCTCTTTGCGGATTTCTTCTGCCTGGGCTTCTTGCTATAATCCTTCTGGTTGGCGCCTTCCATAGAAAGTGTAGCGTTTATTATGTCGCTTGTTGCCATGGGTGCGACAAATACGCCAGAAGCCTGCTCAACAGGATAAACAGGCGCCTGCTCTGTTGCAGGTATGCCAGCCGCCTGCCCGCCACCTGCAGGCTTCTGCATTTGGACTACAACTCCAGAATTCGGCACGCCCTCGTTTTGCGCCTTGAGTCTGCCTTTTTCCTCCCGTATCTTAAATATTAAAAGCTCATCGGGGTTTACAGCCATCTACACCAGCTTATTATCCTTTCTCATGGCCATTCTCTTCTTCTTTTCGAATATTCCCCTGTGCTTTGCGCAGCTTATGCAATAATAGACCTTCCTTCGCTCAAAGAACCGCACGTCGTTAGCGTTTTTCATGTCAGTGCTAAAGCTTATGGCCTTTTCGAATATAACTGCCTTGTTCCTTGGCACCTTCCTGCCGCAGCTTTCGCAAATAACCAAAGTATTTTTTCCTCTCAATTTAAACACCACTATATCTGTATATTGAAGTAATAAAAATATTCTTATAAAAAGACTGCAGGCAAAAAACGCCGGCAAAACCCGGCATTCCCAGGAGCTGCCGGCCGGCTCGCATCCCGGCTTACGACAGCATGGAAAGCGATTTATATCTATTTTACAAAACCAATATCGATGATGGTTCATATAATATCAGAAAATCCGGCAACAGGCATAGCCATTTCGAACATGCTGAATACGTACGGTACGCACTCCACCATATCTGAAGACACCGAAATAAGCACAGAGCGTGAGCTCTTGGAGGTTAAGAATTCGCTGGGCCGCGCCGACAAGCTCATAATCGTGGCCTCAAATCCACTTGAGCTCATGATAAAATCCAACAAGCTTGGGGAAACCGCCGCTGCGGTGTGCAAGGACCGCGAAGACGCAGAGGCAGCATCGTCTTCTGGAGTCGATATACTCATATTCGATGTGCGAATGCCAAAAAGCATAATCGTTGACAACGTCAGCACATTTCTAGGGCTTGCAGGCAAGCCCGCACAGCAGCCTGCGCAGAAGAAGGGTCCCAAGCTCCAGCAGGCACAGAAGTACCCTGCCCCGCAGAGACCGAAACTCCAGCCGCAGCCACAGGCCAAGGATGGCGAGGAAAATGCAGGCAGGTTCGGCAGCATTCTAAGCATAGTGCAGCTTAAGAAGGGTGCAGCCAAGCACCAAGAGCAAGAGGAGGAAGAGGACCGCAAAGGCCCGCCTCCAAAAGGAATCTCCGGAAAAATAAAGAACATCTTTGGAATAATGGATTGATGGCATGCGGATGCTATGCGAGAAGGCGGCAAAGGCTACATTGCCTGCAATCAGATCAATAGCTGTAGGCATTCTGTCAAGCGAGTATTCGCTGAAGCAGTCAGAGATATCGAAGAGGCTTGGGATCGCCCAGGCAGCAGTAAGCAAGTACATGAACAAGGACTACTCAGACAGGGTGGGCAAAACAATTACGGCCCTGAATTCAATCGGAATAGACAAAAGCGTAAAAAAGGCGCTGACTAAAAACAAAGACGTCAGCAACGAACTCATGAAGATTGCCGTGAGCAAAAAGGTCCTTGAAATAAAAGTCTAGCTCATTTGTCTAATTTTGAGAAGGTCTTGTAGTTGAGTATCTCGAGCCCTGCATTCTCGACCTGTATCCTGGCGACATCCTGCTTTCTCCTGAAGCCCGGAAGTATTGCGTCAGAAACCCTCACAGGCCTGGTGTAATCGTAGATCTTTTTTATAAGCTCAAAATACGATTCCGCCCTGCGCACATCCCTGCCGTTCAGGGCCTCGGTCACCTCTCTCCTAAGCTCGCCTACAAGGTCCATAAGCCCAAGCAGATACGGTTCTATTGACACTCCTATCTCCTTGTAGTCCGGTAGCCTGCCCTTTTTCTTCACGCCCCAAAACAGCATTGCTTCCGAATACTCCTGGTACGCCTGCATTGCGTTGTACTCGAATCCGCTGTCATCCTTCATCAGTCTGGCTGCCTCGTCCTTGAGCTTAAGCCTGATTTCCTCAGCCTTGTCGTAATCGGAGTTGTGCAATGCTGTTATCAGCTCAGCAGAATGCCTGATCACCATGCGCGATCCGATCACTATCTGGTCGTACCTTGACTGCCTGGCCTCTATGTATGCGCTCATGCCCTGTATAAAGGCGCCGTCGAATGAATTGTCACTTTTTTTTGCCATTGCCCTCCAAACCTCCGCTGATGCCGTGAAAAAACAGGTACTGCTGTGCCACGCCTGCATACCTGCCCCACTTGTCCTCTGCGAACCTGTGTATTTCCTTAATGCTCTTTTTTCTGCCCCTGAAATAAAGCCTTTCGACTATCCTCTTTATCCATACATCTACCGGGAACGCCTCAAGCTTTCCATATCCAAACAGGGCTATGCAGTCCGCAACCTTGTCACCTACGCCCTTTATCTGGAGAAGCTCGTCCTTGAGCTCTGGATAGTCCAGCTTTCCGAGCCTGGCCATGTCTATGTTATTTGTGCAGTAGTCTGCCGCTTCGACAAGGTACTTGGCCCTGAATCCGGCTCCGCATTCGACTATGCTCTTTTCGCTTGCAGCTGCAATCTCATGGCTTTTCGGGAACGCTTTTCCCACAACACTGTCGTGATCGCCAAAAATATCGCTGCCGAATCTGGCTATCATGCGCTTTGTTATGCCGCGTATCCTGGGTATGTTGTTGTACTGCGAAAGTATGTAGCACATGGTGGTCTCCCACGGGTCGTTCAAAGTTATGCGCATGCCACTAAAGTTCTGTATCAGTCCTTCCATGGTCGCGTCTGTAGATATTGCGCCATATATGCTAGACAGCCTGTCGCCTAGCCTGAATCTTCTTTTGACGTCGTAGACCGCGTAGTCTATCGATTTGCTTGCGATGCCAATCCTTCGGCCCCTGCCTGACTCAAGCTCCCGCAAGTTTATTATCTTCCCGTCAGAAGGGTACACAAGCGTCCTGCTTACGCGGTCATAGTCTGCGTAGAAGGTAAGCGGCTGTGCGCTTCGTATGGTAAACCCGAGGTCAAAGTGCTTTACCCCTATCTCCCTGTAGCCTATTGAGTCGTAGTTGATGTGCATCTTATCATTTATCTTATGTCCTCGAACTTTACCCGCGTCTGGCTTCCGTCAAGCGCCTTCCTTATTGTAACTGTGCCGTTCTCAAGCGTGTCGTAATCGACGGTTATTGCCATCGGAATTCCTACCTCGTCTGCCTTGGCGTACCTCTTTCCAATGCTTCCTGAAGCGCTGTAATATGGATATATTCCCTTAGATTTTAATAGGTTGCCTATTTCAACAGACTTTGCAATGATCTTGTCATCCTTCTGCAGCGGGAAAAGTGCGTATTTATACGGCGCTATATCATCGGCGAGCAGCAAAACGTCCCAGTCCCTTTTTCCGTCCCTGTACAGCGAATTGTGCAGAAGCCCCCAGAAAAGCCTGTCAAGCCCAAGGCTCACCTCAACGACATGCGGCAGCACCTTCTTATCCATGTCAACCACACTCATGTCCTGGTTTGACATGCTCTGATGGCTCTTCAAGTCGAAATCCGTGCGGTAGGCGTTCCCTGCAGCCTCCTCCCAGGAATTTCCTATTGAAACCTCCAAATCCACGTTGCCCCTGGAATAGTGCGGCAGCTCGTCCTTGAGCAGCTGCCTGAACCTGAATTCATCTTCCTTGAAGCCCAGCTCCTTCAGGAATACGACCTCCTCGGCAATCGCATATCCCATAAGCCTGTTCGGTATGTAGCCCTCGCTTACGCATTCTGCTATGCTCATCCTGGACACCTTTGCCTCGCCTCCCTTCTGGTCCTTTTCTGATATAAAGTTGATTTTGGTCTCAAGAGAGGACCAGTCTACTGCGATGCCGTTCACCGAATCCGAGTCCCTTTCAGGATCAAAAAACAGCTCGAGTTCCATCTGCGAGAACTCCCTGAGCCTTATTAGTATCTGCCTGGGCGATATCTCATTCCTGAAGACCTTCCCTGCCTGGCCTATCCCTCCCGGAAGCTTCATGCCGTAGACCCTGTATAAGTATTTGAAGTTCACGAATATTCCCTGCGCGGTTTCAGGCCTGAGGTATCCTGTAATAAGTCCAAGGGGGCCTATCTTTGAGCTCAGCATCAGGTTGAATGTCGTCACGCCCTTCAGCGTGCTCCCGCACTTTTCGCATTTCAGCCCTAATCGTTCCAGCTCCTCCGAAAGCTTCTCGGCGCTGTAGCTTTTTACCTTGTCGGCTTCCTCCTTCTTCCCGTTTTTTGAAAAATAGGCCTCAAGGAGCTTGTCTGTCCTGTATACTGCCTTGCAGTTGGAGCAGGTCGTTATCGGGTCGGTAAATGTTTTCAAATGACCGCTTGCATCATAGACCTTTTCATGGCCCACTATGGTGCTCTCTATCTCAAGGTTTCCCATCCGCTCTATGAACCTCCTTCTCCAGGCGGATTCGATGTTGTGCTTTATCCTGACGCCGATCGGCCCGTAATCGTAGAAGCCGGAAAGCTCTCCGTATATCCCGAAAGCAGGCATGACTATGCCCCTTCTAGAGCACAGGTTTACCAATGCGTCAAGGTCCTGCTTTTTCATGCCATCCATAGATACAATTTTAATAATAAATACTTTAATAATACCGCTGAATGTCAGAAAGCGGACCAGCGCATCCGCGTTTACGGTGTTATCTTGAAAAACAAAAGGAATGCTGAACTGAGGGACAGGCTCATAAAGGCCACGAAGGAAGAGATAAAGAAGGCATATTCAAGCGAGGAGTACGCCCTGATGCAGGCGATAAACGCATACATAGAGACCACAAGGTCCTACAATCTGATGTACGAACGCCTCGGCGAGTGGTTTGGCATATACTTTCCGGAAATACGCATCGGCACTCCAAAGACACTTTCAGAGCTGGTGTTGCTGCTAAGCGACAGGCAGAACATAAGCCAGGAGCGCATAGGCGCGTTGATAAAGGAGAAGGACAAGGCAGAGAGCATATACCGGAAGGCATCGTCCACCATGGGCAGGGAGCTCTCAGGAGACGAAAAGGAGCCTGTGGTGAATTTCGCCAGGCTGTGCATGGAAACCGAGAAGTCAATCGCTGCACTCGACGCCTACATACAGACTGCGTCAAACCGCCTGATGCCGAACCTGACGTATCTGACCGACGATAAGATCGCAGCGGAAATGCTGAGCAAGGCGGGCTCGCTTGAAAGGCTGGCCCTGATGCCGTCCAGCACCATCCAGCTGCTAGGTGCCGAGAAGGCGCTCTTCAAGCACATAAAGTTCGGGAGCAAACCGCCAAAATACGGCATACTGTTCAAGCTTCCAAGCATATCCTCTGCAAAGAAGCAGATACGTGGCAAAATGGCCCGCGCATACGCCGCAAAAATAGCAATAGCGCTCAAGGCCGATTACTTTTCGAAGAACTTTATAGCGGACAAGCTGAAGAAGGATCTTCAGGAATCTATCCGCAGGATGAACGAAAATTCCGTCGGAAAAAGCCAAAAGAAATTTACCAAAGTAAATAAATGAGTAGCGGAATATAAAAGGTTCCGTTAATGTGCTATTTTTTGCCGCATTACAAAAAGCTTTAAATATGTATTTATCACACAATAATCGTGATTCAATCATGACTGTTATGTGCTTGCAACACAAACGTTTCATGCAAGGCTCATAACACCCGCGTGATAAAAGATGCAATCAAAAAAAGAAATAGAAAAGGAGCTCGAGATCATAAAGAAGCAGCTAAAGACAATAACCAATTCGAACTCGAGCCTCAAGGGAATGCTTTCAGAAAAGGGAAAGAGCGAGGCGAATGAAACGAGCTCGCAGATGTTCACGCTCCTGAAGTACATGATTGAGGAGAACAAGAAGACATCAATGCTCATCAACGGGATATTCGAAAGGATAGCAAAGCTCGAAGAAACTCTGGAGGGCGATTACGCAGAGGAGGAAACCGCTCCGGCGCAGCCAAAGGTTGACCAGCCAAGCCGCGAACTTCCGCTGTCTTCCGTGGATGTAAAGATAATACAGATAATACAGATGTCGCAGAACGGCATGGCATGTGCGGAGGATGTGATGAAGCAGATGAAATACAAGGGACGAAATGCTGCATCATCGCGCCTAAACAGGCTCTTCAAGTTGGGAGTCATAGAAAGATACCAGCTTGGTCACAAGGTTTATTACAAATATGATGCTTCTGGCAAGGCGGCCAAAATACTAATTGTTTCACCCCCACAGTAAAGTAAGGGCCTGCCCACTTCCTACGGGCAGGCTCAAAATGCTTAATTTAGCCGCAGGCATGCGCAATCCTCGGCGGCTTTTACAAAAGCTTAAAAATATTGCCTCAAATAGAATAAAGAATCGAATGATAAAGATAAAGCGCGTATACGACAAGGTCGATATACACGATGGGCTCAGGATACTAGTGGACAGGCTATGGCCCCGGGGAATACGCCGCAGCAGCCAGAACATAGACCTCTGGCTCAAGGACGTGGCGCCAAGCACAGAGCTGCGCAAGTGGTTCATGCACCAGCCAGGGAGATGGGAATCTTTCAAGAAGAAGTACGAAGCCGAGCTCAAGGACAGCAAGGCCCTGGCCAAGCTGGTCGACATTGCGCTTACCACTGATACAATAACCATGCTGTATTCCACCAAGGACATGGAGCACAACAACGCGCTTGTACTGCTCAAAGTTCTCAACAGAAGAGTTGCAGCAGCGCGCCGCAGAAATTCAAACAAGATAAAAAGGTAATCCAGTACCAGGCCCTTCATCTCCAGGCTGCAGAAATACCGGAATGCCAGAATCGCGGCCAAGGCGCAGCCGCACGCAGGCGTAGAATATGTTTTTTAAAAAACCGCAAGGGCCGCAAACCATAGGGATTAGTGATCTGCAGCAGTACCTAACAGAGATTTTCGAATCGCTTTCAGAGCCTGTGGTCAGGAAGTGCTATTCTGTAAAGCCGAGAATAGAAAGCGGCATTGTCATGTTCGAAAAGGCCATAGAAAGCCTGGAGTCGTACAATGGAGATCCGGAGGAGGAGCTCATAGGCCTTGCAAGCGTGAACTCGGCAAAGACCCAAAAACCGCACTACACCGAAGCGCTGAAGTCTTTTATAGCCTCTGCGAAAAGCGAAGAGAACGAAAGCTATGGCGACACAAGATACGAGCGCCTGGAATACGACAAAACCGTCTACCAGTCGCTTATTTCCAAGATACTGTCCTCAAACTCAACGTTCAAGAGCGTGGTGATAGGCTATTCAAGCCAGCTGGACGGGTTCAAGAAATCCTTTTCCTATATAGAACGCGGAGTGGGCAGCTTCGAAGCAGAGCTGTCAAAAGGCTCTGAGCGGTTCAGGCAGTATGAATACGTAAGGAATGCAATATCTCATGCAATGGCGCTCATGGAGGAGCTTGCCGAGGTATCGTCCATGCTTTCAAAGAGCGAAAACATGCAGCCAGACCCGGAAAAGATGAACAGGATAAAATCCGAGGAAGCGTCGCTAAGCTCGAAGATCGCAGGCCTGCGGGACAGGTCTGCATACCTGTCTTCAGAGATAAACAGGGCATATTCTGAGATAGACCAGCTGCTGCAAAGGGTAGAGCGCGCTGCCAGGAAATACGACCACGCAAGCACCAAAAAGAGGAAATTCAGCGATTACCTGTCAAACAGGTATGCGATGCTTGAAAACGAATCAGGCTATTCTGATTTCCTAAAGATGCTGGGCGACATGCGGGACGGGATATCGAAGGGCGAAATAATGGTGAAGAACCCGCAGGACGAGATAAGCCACATAAACCTCATAATTGGCTCCGGGATATCAGACAACCTCAAGTCAATAGCCTCGCTCAGGAATGAAAAGGCAGCGATTGACGGCGAGATTGGCGCATACAGCGGCGACATCAGGACCATCGAGATGGAGAAATCGAAGAACGATTACACGCTTGGCAGCAAGGCCCAGCTCTCAGAGAGGAAGGCTTCGCTGGAACATGAGCTCTCGCAGGCAAAGCTTGCAATAGAAAGGCATTTCAGGGATTACTTCGGCAAGGAAATCAAGATATTATAAAACTGCTAGACCTTGTCAATGAGCCTGTAGTGCTCCTTCATCATGCACCTGTTCATCACGAATCTGAGCCCGTGTGCGGCAGCGAATTTCTGTGCATCCTCGCTGATTATGCCCTCCTGGAGCCACAGCGCCTTGGCCCCTATGGCAACTGCGTCGCGCGCGATCTGCAGAGCTTCGCCCGCAGGCCTGAAAACATCGACAACGTCTATCTTTGAGCCAGACAGGTCAAGCAGGCTTTTGTAGGCCTTTTCCCCAAGTATCTCGTCAGCAAAAGGATTCACCGGAATTATCCTGTATCCGTGCTGCTGAAGGTATTCGGGCACGTCGTGGCTCGGCTTTCCGACATTTCTGGAGCACCCCACAACTGCTATCACCTTGAAATTCTCAAGAATGTACTTTTCGGTTGTCTCCTCATCGTCCATGTCCATCCGAACCACCGCTTATATTTTAAATTATATCAATAAATAATATGCAGGTCAAAGGCGCGGGCACAAGCATGGAAAACGAAATCATAATAGATACGAGCTCAATACTTTTTGCTGTGAAGTTCGGCAGGGACGCATTCGATGCGGCAGCGGCACTGGGAGGCCCGTCGCATATCGCCATGCCTACTGGGGTGATAGACGAGCTGCGCGGCATTTCCGGCGGCAGGGGCTCCAAGGCCATTTGCGCAAGGACCGCATTAAAAATGCTAAGGATTAAAAATGTTAAACTTTATAAGTCTGTTGAAAAGGTAGACGACTGGATATACCACCATGCCATGGAGAATCCAGGCTGCACGGTAATTACCAACGACACCGAGCTATTTAAAAGGCTTAAGGGCATACACTCGAAGGTCTTCAAGATTTCGAAAAATGGAAGCATACGATAGATGGATTGAGAGGTGAAGCAATGTACGCTATATACCACATAAGGGATTCATTCAAAATGCCGCCGGAATCGTTCGACAAGGACATCGCAGAAGTCGCCGCCGACGTCCTGCAGGCCAGATACGAAGGCAAAATCGACAAGGACATAGGCCTGATAGTGGCAATCTTCGGCATAAAGGACATAACCGACGGGACAATATACCCTGGAGATCCATCGACGCACCACGGGGTCGAGTACGACGCTCTGACCTACATGCCAAAGGTCGGCGAGGTGGTGGCAGGAGATGTCAGCGAAATGGTGGAGTTCGGAGCTTTTGTCAGAATGGGCCCGATGGACGGCCTGGTGCACGTGTCACAGATTGCCGGCGACTTCCTGTCATTCGATAGGAAAACGCAGACGTTCGTATCAAAGAAGTCAGGCAAAACGCTGAAGAAGGGCGATTCGGTGTATGCAAAAGTGTCTACCGTAAGCATAAAGAGCTCGGTAAAGGATTCTAAGATAGCGCTTACAATGAGGTCTGACGGTCTCGGAAAGCCCGACTGGGCGGAGCTCGAGGCAAAAAGGCTCAGGGCGGAAGCCAGGGGCAAATCCAAAAATCAAAAAAGGTAATAAGATATGGAAGGACTAGCATGCAAGAAATGCAAAATAATAATAAGCCACGGCAGCAAGTGCCCGCTCTGCGGCTCTACAGAGCTGACCAACAAGTGGAGCGGATACATAATAGTGTTCAACCCTGAAAATTCAGAGGTTGCAAAAAAGCTCGGAATAAAAATAAGCAGCACATATGCGCTCAACATAAAGTAAGCGCACATGCGGTCTCAGCAATGCAGCCTGCCGTGCACTGCAGCTCTACTCCTTGCCTGCGTCTGCGTTTTCGCCCTCTGATCCTTCGCTGCCAGGCTCGGATTCGTCTTCCTGCTCTTCATGTACTGATTCAGGCGCAGTCGCAGACTTCCTGTCATACTCCTCGTGGACGTTTATCTTCTCTATGTCCTTCAGGTATGTAAAGGCCGCGGCCACCATGCTGGCCTTGTTTATGAAGTAGTCTGAATTCTTTTTCACAGTGCTGTCAAAATATATGTCAGCAACCCCGCCAGCCTTGGTTATCTTGGTTGGCTTTATGCTGTAGGTCCTTCCAAGCGCAGAGATCTTGTCTTCATCCTTTTCCAATAGCCTTATGACTTTGACTGTATAATCTATCTCCTTGCCAGCGTCTGGATGGTTGGCGTCGACCACCACCCTGCCGGATCCTACGCTTTTGACAGTCGCTATTGTGCTGTCCATGTTTATGCGCATTCCCGGATACGGGTTTATATTCTGCGACCTGAACTCGGAAAGGGGCACAACGCGCACCAGATCCTCGCTCCTGTTTCCAAATGCGTCTTCCGGCTTAAGCGTAAACTTCAGCTCTTTGCCTACCTCGGCGTTCTTCAGCTCCCTTTCCAGACCCTTTACCACAGCATTGGCGCCCAGCACAACAAGGACAGGCCCGTAGGATATGTCCTTGCTATAAGCTTCCTCCTTCTTTGCTATGCTCTCGTCCGTGGTCGCAATAAGCGCCTTGTCAGCCACATTCCTGGCAGTATACTCTATCTCTAAAAAATCTCCATCTTTGAATGGCATAACATCTACCTGCAAAATATTGAGCAAATACCATTTTATTTAAATACTTATAAAAAGCTTTCAAAATATATCATATAATACTGCCTATTTGCAGCACCAAAGGCCATAAATATCATATAGCTATAACTACGTGTATCAGTAAGGTGAACAAATGCAGGATTCAACAAAGAAAAAGCTAATGTTCATAGGCTCCATAGTCGTGGCGGTAATGTTTCTTACCTCTTACGCTGCGATAAGCAACAACGTTTCCAGCGTGTCAACAACAACTACAAAGCAGGTTGCCCTGGTGCCGTATCCGTTCTTCGGCAGTGCAAATGCTACAGTGATGAGCTATTCTTCGGCTGCAAATATCACGGTGCCAAACGCGACAGTGTCCAGCGAAGTATACAATGCGCTGCAGGCACTAGAAAGCTCCAACAAGATCACGGACTACATAAACACTTCTGGAGGCTACAGTATATTCCTAGGAACAAACTTCACTCCATACCAGCTTCAGGAAAGCATTGCAAACATATCCGGTGCGCAGGTTCAGTCGCTTACATACGTAAAGCTGCCAGAGATAATAAAAATGTCATACAGCAACGGTCCAATAGTGGACGTCCTGGCAAAGAACCTCAGTTACCCGGTGCAGATAACTCCCATACCGGAAAGCAATTCAATAGTCCACGTAAGAATTGACGCCATAGTGAATCAGAATTATCAGATATACAACGCTGATATATCTTATGTGTAGGTGGCAGAGAATTGGATGAAACCACCCTTTCCGCAATAAGGAAATATGCGGTAAAAAATGCGCACCAGTACGGCAAGGCGGATGCTTCTAGCGTTTTCAGCAAGGTCATAGCCGTAGTTCCAGACGCTAAAAAGGACATATCCGGGCTCAGGAAGGCGGTGCAGGACGCGGTAAACGAAGTCAACGCGATGTCGCCCGCTGAGCTCCAGAGCAGCTACGAAAGCTATGCAGAGGAATTCTCAGAGGAGCAGAAATCCAAGGTGGAGCAGACATCGAAGCCGAAAATGGTGATAGAGGGCGCCGTGGAAGGCAGCGTGGTTACAAGATATCCCCCGGAGCCCGGCGGATACATGCATATAGGCAACGCAAAGCAGTGCATACTAAGCGATGAATTCGCGAAAATATACAACGGCAAAATCTTCCTCTACTGGGACGATACGAACCCCGAGAAATGCAAGCAGGAATACGTCGAGGCTATGAAATCCGACCTTGACTGGCTCGGAATAAAATTTTCAAGAGAGTACTTCGCAAGCGATTATATAGAGACAATGTATTCAAAGGGCGAAGAGCTCATCCTATCCGGCAACGCATACGCGTGCTCCTGCGAAGAGCAAAAAATAAAGGAGAACAGGTTCAACAGGGTGGCGTGCGAGCACAGGCTGCTGAAACCTGAGGAAAGCCTCAAGATTTTCAAAGGCATGATTGCAGGGGAATACAAAGAAGGCAGCACAGTGATAAGGCTGATGGGCGATATGGCGTCTGACAACACCGCAATCAGGGATCCGACGCTGTTCAGGATAAAGAATGCCCCGCACTACAGGCTCGGCTCAAAATATTCTACCTGGCCTACGTACCACATGAATACTCCGATAATAGATTCCATAAACGGCGTTACCGATGTCATAAGAAGCAAGGAATACGAGATATGGGACCCAGTGCACAAGCTCATACTGAAGGCGCTGAAGATAAAAGAGCCGAGGATACACTCCGAAGCCAGGCTTAGGATAAAGGGTGCAGTGACCCAGAAGAGGACTTTGCGGGACTTTATATCCAAAGGCTACATAAAAAGCTGGGACGACCCGAGGCTGCTCACAATTGCAGGGATGAAAAGGCGCGGAATCCAGCCTGGGGCCATACGCGAATTCGTGCTGCGCTTCGGCATGAGCAAGACCGACAGCACCGTAGGCATAGACATGCTGCTTTCAGAAAACAGGAAAATAATAGACCAGATGTCTAAGCACCTGTTCTTCGTGGGCAATCTGTTTGCGGTGCAGGTGACTGAAGGGGACTTTCCAACAGACGTGAAACTTAAGATAAGGCCTAACGACGGCTCCGCAATGCGCGAGTACCGAGTAGGAAAGGACTTTTTCATAGCCGGAGAAGATGCAAAGAGCCTTCATCCCGGGAGCATAATAAGCCTGAAGGATTTGATAACCCTCGAAGTGCTGTCAATAGATGCGCAATCTAAAAAGATGTCAGCAAAGAAGATTGCGCCTGACTCCGGATATGGAAAAATAGTTCAGTGGGTTTCAAGCGGCAACTTCATGGAATGCATCGTTGAAGTGCCGGGCGAGATGATAAATGAGGAAGGAGAGTTCAATCCGGATAGCCTAAAGATGGAAACCGGATACGTTGAAAGCTACGCTTCAAGGCTGGGCAAGGGCGACATAGTGCAGTTCGAAAGGTTCGGATACTGCATACTCGACGACCCAAAGAGCAGCACTTTCATATACATATCAAAGTAGCGCTATCCAATCTGCTTCAAAAGGCTGTCTATATTGTTTATCCCGTCATCCTTTATTATGGAAAGCAGCTCCTTGGCTTCCTTGGCCTTTTTGGTCTTGAACAGCCCGTATGACATATAATACAGCGCATTTACAAAAAAGCCGTTCTTTGAGATAAACTGCTCGGCAGCAGGCACAAGATCTTTGTAATTGCCCATTGCGGACAGCAGCACTATGTTCGAATAGCCGAGTACAATATCCCTGCTTTTTCCCTGAGGAAGCTCTGCTATTTCCTTTATTGTATGCGTTGCGCTCTTGTAGTCTCCAAGCTTGACATGGCACAGGAACGCGAGGTACCTCCCGTTCAGCGCATCAACTGCGCCCGAAGATATATCCTTAGATATCGCCGAAATCGCCTTGTAAAGCAGCAGCTTTGCGTTGTACATAAGCGAGGTAGCGTTGGCCCTGTGCTGCGCATTTTCCTCCATAAATCCTTCCCTGTAATAGTCGATACTGGCAAGCTCAAGGTTTGAATGCCTTATGTACAGGATACCGGGATTGTAAAGAAAGGCAGCGTTCTTGGACTTGTCAAACAGCGCGGCATACGCCTTTTCCGCTTCGTCAAGCTTTCCTGCCTCGATGCTTGCTTTTATAGAAGAGATTGCGCTTAGAAGCCCAGGGTCGCCGGCGCCCACTGATTTGGCGCTTGCATAGACTATGCTCTCGCACGATGGGCAGAAGTCAATGTCGTTCTGCGATACTACCACAGTGCCGCAGCCTGTGCACATAAATTCCTTGCCTGACGACTTCGACTTTGCATGCATGGCCGCGTAGCCCTTTGCATTCATTTCACACAACCTCAATCCTTTACAAATACGCTAAACATGTGCAACCTGTCAAAAGGTTCTATCCCTACCTTTTCTACAAGTCTTAAATCTTTATTAACATTATTTAATTCTTGCTTAAACACCTCTCCGGGGCTCCTTCCAACGTCTACGCTTTGTGATTTTATCACAAAATAGGCAGTTCCCCCGGCCTTCAGGAATCTCTCGTTCTGGTTGAGTATGTGCGCCTGCTCCCTTGCAGATACGTCCTGGTAGAGGACGTCGCACCCCTCCACAACGTCCGAGTACTTTTCTGGATACCTGGCATCCCCAAGTATCGGCAGCATGTTGGGCCTCTTTTCGCACACCTTCACGAGCTGCCTCATGTTGCGCTCAGAAAGCTCTATGCAGTAAACTGTCCCATCTTCGCCCACCATGTCGCTCACATGGCTTGCCGTGGTTCCGGTAGCCGCGCCCACGTAAAGGACGTCAGACCCGCGCTTGATATTCAGCGTCTTAAGGCCATTTACTATTGCGGCCGCCAGCTTGCTCCTGTACGGGTTCCAAAGCCTGTACTCGCTGCCGTTGTAGTCCACCAGCTCCTCTCCGTATACCCTTTCCCCGCGCGCTATGTTCTCAGTTGCAAGCCTGCCGTCAATCCTGTAAACCCCGTCCCACAGTTTCTCGAATTTGATGTCAGGCAATATACCACCGGCAGTTTCAATGCTGTCTATTAATTAAAAATGCAGACTTTATATAATATAGCGTTGTTTTATCTATGGAGGGCAATGGCCGCGGAGACGGACTATAGCGAATCTGAAGGGGACAAGGCTGCCGAGATAGAGCATCTTACAAGGCTCAGCAAGCTGTACCTGGCGATAATATTCAGGTACCGCGACTACATAGAAGAGCATGAAAGCATATCAGTGGCCGAGCTGCCTACCCTGATAAAACCCAGAAACGAGAAGATAGTGCAGAAAGCGCAGGAAATAAAGTCTAATTTCGAGAACTACAACTACGATGAGGACTTTCACGAGGCTGCGATGATAGCCTTCGAATTCGTAAAGGACGAAATAGACGAGGTGTCCCTGCCCATACAGTTCTGGATAAATCCTGAAGAAACACTAGGCTTCATGGCAGGAGACGCGATAGACAAGAACATACTGCTGTGCAGCCTGCTGATAGCCCTGGGCAATCCAACCGCAAAGGTGTTCATGAACTTCAGGGGCGAGTCCAAAAAGATCCTGGTATACTTCAAATTCGCGGAAAAGATACACGTGCTTGATCTTGAGGATGGCGCAAAGGCGTTCAACTCCGAAGACGAGCTAAATGCGTTCCTGAAGCTTGACGAGGACTCCACGGCCTACGAGTTCAACGACCACATGTATGTGGATCTCAAGTAGTCAGCGGCGGCGCGACTTGGTCGCCTTCTTAAGCCTTTTCCTGTGCACTTTCCTTATCTTTTTCAGCTTCTGCTTTTTCCTGTACTCGTTTCCCAGCTTCCTGTTAGATTTAGAAACTTTCTTTTGCATATAAATCAACTTGTAAATGTCATAGAAGGCCTATCTCCATCCTTCCCTTCAGGTCGCGCTTTGTCTTTATCAGCCTTATTTCCAGCACGTCGTTCAGCAGTGTCGCGAACGATTTCCTGCTTGCGGAAGGGTGCGGCAGGTCTATCTCCTTCCTGAAGAGTCCGTCCTTTCCGTCCGCGTAGACGGAAAGCCTGCGTCCCTCAAGGAAAACCCTTATCTTGTCCTTCTGGGCCCTGGGCATCTGCGCTATCACGTCTATCTCGCCCTCCCTGTCTATTATGTCGAACAGCAGGTCGTTGTTCGGCCCGTGACCCGGTTCGCCCTCTTCCGGAGCCTCGAAGCCTGCCTCCTTGGCAGACGCGTCGCCGCTCAACTGCTGCCTGTTTATCGTGATGTTGAGTCCGAGCACAAGCGGCTCTGAAGGCACTCGCCCGCTAAAATCAGCGTTTTTGAGCAATTCATCAAATAATTTTCCAAGCATATTCGGATCGTCAAGATTTATGTTGATCTTGTTGAAGTTGCGCTTATTGTCATCCGGCATAAAACCGCCTAACACTTCCCTCTTTTAATATATAAATACTTTTCTGAGGCAAGAATTTATGCCAATCCAGAACATTGTAAACCTTGTGCCGCAGTTGCATCAGGCAAATCTAAGCATTTCAAATAAAGTTTTATAATTATGGTTGGTAAATCCTCTATGTAATGCGGGCCCGTAGCTCAGCTTGGACAGAGCAGCATCCTCCTAAGGTGATGGTCGCGGGTTCAAAATGCGCAAAAGCGCATGAAAGTCCCGCCGGGCCCGTATCAATAGTGATTGTATGGCAAGCAAGAAAAATGTGGAAACGCGGAAAAAGCAAGGCGGAGAGCCCGTATTCATAGTAAAGTCTGCGCTAAAAAGGGGCGGACTGGACTATCTCCACATAGCTCTGATAGCGCTGGTGCTCATACTGGTGGCTCTGGCGGTTTCACTAGCCACGTTCAGGTCTTACGAGGTCTGCGGCTATGGTATCAATGCCACAGGCTCATGCATAGTCCCGGCGCACAATTCCAGCCAGGCCCTTTCGGCAGCAGAAAATGTGCTGGCAGGATATTCGACATTGAACTCGTCGCTAGCGCTTCTGCCGTATTACACGTATGTCAATGAATCCGAGGTTTCATACCTTCCGAAGACAAACGAATGGCTTGTCGTATTTCCATACCTTGACCCGCTGACAAACTCGGAGTCAAACTTCTCCATGCTGCTTTACGGAAATAACCTCTCGCTTCTGCAGTCCTCCATACAGACCATTCCGCCCCTTAACGTGACCGGCAACAGGGTGACAGCATTCGGCGCAATATCGATGAAGGACAAAGTCCTGTGCGCCTCAAAGCCCCCAATACCAATATATTCTATTATAGACCCGTATGCCCCAGGTTCAATATCCGCGCTCCAGGCGGCCATAAATGCCAGCGATAAGTACGGAAGCAGAGTAAACATGAGCTACAAGTTCATATTCACGGGCAATGCAGTAGAGAAGTACCCAAAGTATGGGGTAAGGCGCACGCAGCAGCTTGGCTACTACCTGTTCTGCGCCTCGCAGCAGCCCACGTTCCCGAGTTTCGTCAAGTACCTGGGCGACGTTTTCGACGGCAATCCGCCAAGCAATTCGACCATGGCGACTCTGCTGTCCGATGCCAATATGAACCAGACGCAGTTCGCAACGTGCCTTGGAAGCGCGGGACAGGCCCTGCAGTACCAGGCAGTCCTTGCAAACTACTACAACGTCACGCAGACTCCGCAGTTCATAGTAGACTGCAAATACCTGGCGCTGCCGGAGACGCTTAACCCCGCAATAAACTACACGCTCAGCAGCATAAATTCGTCAACAAGCAAGTGAAAAATGATATAATGCATACGATAGTTGGCATAGACACGGGAAAGACCGCAGCGTTCGCATGCCTGGACCTGTCAGGAAGGCTGGTCCGCGCCGCGCACAGGCGCAACGCCGGCATCGCGTGGCTTGTAGCTTCGATAAGAAGCTCCGGCACTCCGGTGATAATAGCGAGCGACAAGGCAGACACGGAAAGCAGCGTAATAAAGAAGGTTGGATCGGCGTTCAGCACGCAGATATACTATCCAAACAGGAACATACCGATCTCGGCAAAGAAGCGCGTGGCCAAGGAATTTGGGCTGCGCAATCCGCATGAAAGGGATGCGTGCATAGCCGCATTGAAGGCTTTCAACATGCACTCGAACAAGCTAAAGCAGGCAGAGCGCAAGGCTAAGGGCATGGGCCCAGCCATGCAGGAAGCAATAAAAGCAAAGGTGATCATGAAATACTCAATGAACGAGGCAATAAACGGCATAAAGGCAAACAGGCGTTAAAAAATGCGCTCCTGTCGTCTAGTCCGGTCAAGGACGCGGCCCTCTCAAGGCCGAAACTCGGGTTCAAATCCCGATGGGAGCATTTTGAAAATGGGGTTATATATAAGAAGCACAAATGTTCCCCTGTTTTCTCCGACGACAGCCAATTTTGTCGTCGGTAAATTCCTCATCTTTTAAAGGCAGAATTCTATCAAAGTTTTAACATATATAAGAGATTAGCTGTTATCTTAATGTATAATTATGTTGCAAATATGTTAAATTATAATCAGATTTTATATCGTCTAAAGGATTTAAATTGCCAATATTAACATAACCTGTTCCATTTTTAACCGCCGTATATAGATTATATACGCCTTCTTCTGTATCTCGTCCAAAAGTATAGTAGGTTGGAAACATTGTTAATGTCCCATTTCTTTTATAAAGTAATTGCAATGTTGCATTCATAGAGGAAAACGTGGTGTTTTCACCATTGCCTTCTCCACCAAAAATCAATTCAGCATCATAGTAATTACCATTACTATTTATTGTGCCAGGTGTTTCATAATATGGCGTTACTAAAATAGAATAGTTGTTTAGATCTGGTATTGTAACGTTATCATAGAATATAACTGATTGTGGCGTAGCATTTAGGTACATATCTCTACATGTAAAACTATTTTGATTAAAATTACAATAATCATTCTTTAGTATCTGGTAGCCGAAGGATATTCTATTGCCTTTTGCAATTGTAATGAGCTTTATTGAAAGTGGTAATGAATAATTCATATAGTATTTTGGAAAGGAGAAAACGTATAATTTTTGTTTGTAAGTGGAATTAAATGTATAGGTACTTAATTTACCATTTCCATATACTTCTGTCATGTTCGCCTGAGGCAGCGAATAATTCCAAATATTATCGAGTATATAAAAGTTTTTGTCACTTGTATTAAACCTAACCACGTCCTGTAACCAATATGTCATTTCTTTTCCATTACTATTGTAACCATTCATTACTACATTGAGCTGTAGGCTTGCACCATATTTAGATACATTTGAGGGTGGCGTGGCATTATACGCTTTGATTGAACTTACATTTGCAATTCCAATGATTTCGTTCGTCCTTATCTGATAGGTTCTTGTGGATTTGTTTAAGGTATCATATAATCCATAGCTTGCTATTCCTGTAGGCACTGCTCCATTTGATTTATTCTGGAATATATCATGAAAGGGGTTAACCAATCTAGGTGTTATATTGAACGCAACCAAAGTAGTACCATTCGATTTTACAGATATGGTATAGTTGCCCTTATTCAGATACTGATTAATCAACCATATTGACGAAAGATTCTCTTTTGTAATGTTAATTAGCAGGGCTGACCTATTGTTGTTTGAAAGATAAATCTGCGAGGGATCTGTTGAGGCGCACGTGAAATTTATTTTGCTGATATTATTTAAATTAAAATTCATTGCATATGTTCCATTAATTAGTTTAAATTCATTTGGCATAAAACTTTCAAAGTTAAAAGTAGAATTGGAAGAATTAGAAAACATGAGTATGTAATATGACCCGGCATTCAAATTATCTATGGTCAATACGCTATTTGAATTAATATTTTTGTGATAGGCCGCACTATAAGGTCTATTCAATGTAAAATTATTGTATTCCGAATTTGTCAATACTGATACGTTTGATGGCGTATTCGTCATTGCCTTTATTATTAAGAGCTCATTGTTTGTAAGATTTAACTGTTCAAAAGAATTATATTTGTAATAAATGTGGTTAATTTTATAGTTTTCTATAATGGAAAGTGTACCATTATAAGTATAATTAGGTAGCTTTATAAGCAGCGTAAAATTCTCTGTAGTTTGTGGTTTAATTACGACTGGTAAATTAGGTCTTACCCCCACTAAACTAAAGTTTGCCGTCTTTACTTCAAAATTTTCTAATGTCATATTGTAATAATTGGGATTTGATACACTTAGTGTATAATTTTCTATGCTATTGGCTATTTGCGTAAATCCTTCTAATTCGGTTACGTTTTTCCTTGAAGTCAAATTCGCAATAAGTTGAATATTAGTTACATTAACATAAGGAATTAACGAACCTAAGATTGTCGATACCACAAAAATAATTACTATTGCTATTATGATATATGCAATTATGCGTTTTTTAGAGTGTTTTTTCTTAGATTTCATTTATTAACCCCAAGTTATTTACTATTTTACTGTAGATTTTAACTTTCTTTCCTTCTTTTTATATGTTTCTGTATATGCCAACATTGACTTATTATACTTGGTCTTTTGTGCTCTTTTATATGCCTCTAATGCCGATACAGCTAATAGATGCAAAATGTAATTCTTATCCTAAAACTACTATTAGAAATCGAAATGTGAGATGTATAACTAAATTCCTTTGCCCTCTATCCAATCGGTGGGCAGAATGGCGCAAGTTCTATTACAAAATAAGTCAGATTAGCCACTTCTACGGAACAACCATATCCTGCAAAATACTGGCTTATATTTATGTTCGGACCCGGTATCTCAGTAACTGGGCATTCTGTATATCCGCCATTAGGGCCTAGGATTTCATATGCAGGCCCATTTCCGATATAATAGCCATAAGCGGTAAGGTTCGTGTCAATAAGCTCCTGCCAATGCAATGGTGCAGCTGCAATTATATATTGAACATAATTACTTGGCGTATAGCCCACAGGATAGAAAACTTCTTCGCCAAATCCTTGATAAATTTCATCTCCATACCTAACACCGTTTGGCCATGTCCTGTTGAAATCTTCGGCATAGCCGTAGTGGCTTATTCCATAATCCTGCACCATGGTATTGAATCGTATTTTTGCAAAGTCGCTAAGGTTGGCGCAATAATTGTATGTTTCGCCCCGCCGTTTGCTTACGTTGCGAAAGAAAGCTGTTGCCCAGGTACTATTAATTGGTGCTAAGCGCGTCGAATTTTCTATATTGTTTAAATCTCCTACGCCACTATGCAAAATATTCGTAATATTGTATGCATTGCTACCTAAAATCGCACCAGTTTTAATAAAGTTTAACGCCAGTAAACTAGAATCTGCCAATATTATTATGCCTAAAACTATCAAGATCGCCTTACCTAAATAAACCATAGCCCTTCTTTTATTGCCGTATGCGCGCCCATTCAAACCTTTTCCAACCAGAATGCCCGCATAGCTTAATATGAAAAGTGCCAGAAGGACTACTATGAAATCAGGCACGCTGACAATTTGTGTAAAGTTTATTACATCAAGCAAAATAACGGCGCTTATAATGCCGATTGTCATTCCTGTCCAGTAGCTTAACTGGCGCGCGGCAACTTTTCGATAAACTGCAAATATTACGAAAATTACAACAAAATCTATTACAAATTTTGATTCAAAAAGCACGCCGATATTTGGAGTGGGCCTTCCCATACTTATTAGTCCTAAAGGAAAAGTATCTAACATGGTTATAATTATTGAGAATATGAGTGCTTTCTTTAATAGCTGCTCATCATAGAAAAACGACAGGTATGCTTTGTTGATCTTTCTAGTGTGCCTGTCATATTCTGCATGCTTGGCGTAGCTTCGTTCGGTTGATTGGTTGCCATAGTTACGCTTGTAACGCGTATTATTTTGGCGTCTTGAAAACAGAGAATCATAAGCACTATTTATCTTCTTGTATTCCTCTGCCTTACTCTTTTCATGGTTGTCATTCCACTCTTTAGTGTATTCTAAGCACGTATGCCCGTCTTTAGCCTGCCAATCCTCATTGTATTTATTAAATTTCTCTGCATCCGACTTATCTATAGACCATATATAGTTAGGGCTTATTGCCAGTCTGGGCTTGGAATGTACTTCACAGAAAAATCTCCTGCAATATTTGCACGCCTTTGTCGCAGGCTTAGAACAATTATTGGCCTGACATAATCCTAGCGCCTCGACTTTTTTAGGCTTGTCTAAACCCAACTTCTTTTTTGCGGCCTCTATCTCTTCTTTACTCATAGCCATACTTCCAATTTTGCCTGTTATCAAAATAAATACTTACCCTTGCGATTTAAGTTTCGCTCATTTTATAAATTGCAATGCAAAATATCACTTGCACAGATAGTGCCGGGCGATAGCAACGTACCTTTTGCAATACGCGATAATGGCTGCATTCCTCGCATCACTGCTTTGGGGTATTGAGGACGCGCTCTCAAAGAAGCCAGTAGCCAAGCTCGGAATAAGCAGGACCAATTCAATAGCCCTCGTGGTCGGTCTGCTGCCTCTTGCCATCGCTGCAGCATTCTATCCTGTGCACATGACAAATGCCGAAATTCTCATTTCTGCTCTAAGCGGTATATTCTTGGGCGCTGGATTCATGCTGGTTTACAAGTCAGTGTCAACCGAGAATGTAACTACAACCTACGCCCTAAACGAGATATACCCTGCCATAATAATAATTTTCGGCATACTTGACCTTGGCGAGAAAGTAAGTACTACAAACACTATCCTAATAATAGCGATATTCCTGGGCGCGCTACTTGTAATGGCCGGCGGAAACCTAAGATTAAACATCCGCCTGCTATACGCCGTCCTTGCCAATATATCATGGGGCATTTTCTGGATTCTAATAATATCCGTAATGCACTCAAATGGAAATTTTGCCCTGCCGTTGCTCATAGCAAGGGCCATGGCCGCCATATCTGTGATCCTATTTTTTTCGGTTTTTTCTGGGAGGCGCCGGATCAATGCGCGTCCAAGCAAACACCCTGTCGCCTACCTTTTCAGCACTCCCATCCTGCTCGCAGCTTTCCTAGGCATTATCGACGCAATAGGAAATGATGCAATGGGTTTCGTCAGCACTACCAATTTCATTACAATTGGCGGAGGCATAATAGCCACAAGCCCCATATTCATAGCGTTGATAGGAAGGCTCTTATACAAGGACAGGTTGCAGCTGATTCAGTGGGCAGGCTTTGTGGTGATGGTGGTCGCGGCCACCGTCCTGGCCTTGTTCTGAAACCACACGTTGAACTGGAATTGTATCGCAAGAAGGCGACGAGACGTTTCAGGCACCCGCAAGCCGGATCCGGAGGAGAAGATAAAGTCTGGCGCGGACTATCTATGCAGGAAACCGCCTCTCAAAATTAAAAATAACCATTCCCCGCTCGCAATACGCCTCAGCAGTACCTGCACGGAAAGGGATATAAGCTTTATTTAACCTTATAAAATTATGCCGGGCACCGACGGTACCGAAACTGTGAATATATCCAAAAGCATACAGGAGATATTAGACGAAGGGGAAAAGGTCGAAATCGTAGCAATGCAAAAGCGCGTCGGGTTCGGCGGGGCCCTGCTTGATCCCAAAACCATAGTCATCACTAACAAGCGCATAATAATAAGCAAGAGGCAGGAGATGGGCCTTAGGGTCTCCCACGAGTTCATATCCTTTAACAACATATTCAGTGTAACCATAGTGCATGGAATCGCCTCAAATGCCATAATGCTTTCAACTTGGGCCTACAATTCATCTGAGCTGCTGCAAAGAATTGACGGCTTGCGATACAATGACGCAAAATTGATATTCAACTATTTAAACAAGGTTATAACTCCGCAGGCCGGGCCCCACCAGCCAAACTCACAGGCACAGCTCTCCTCTTCGGCAACCGGCGCATACATATACTGCCGCCAGTGCGGCACCAAAAACGACTTATCCGAGAAATACTGCTCGAACTGCGGAGCAAAACTATAGTGGTGGCAATGTCAGATCTGGTAAGCATAGTAATAGGCGCAAAAAGGTTGATGATAGCCATGGTGGATTCCGATAAAAAATCCGCCAGGATAATCTTCAATAAGGGAGTAGAAATATCAAACGAGACAATAAAGTCCAGCATATTCGGCGTTCTGGATAAGATGCGCAATTTCGAAGGCATAGGGGTGGCAGCCGGAGGCGTCATGAACCAAAACGTAGGTGTGATAGAATACTCGACGGCAAACAAGATAAGAAACCTCAATATCGCCGAAATACTCGAGAAGAGATACAAGGTTCCTGTGTCGCTGTACAACTTGTCGGTCGCCTCGGCCATTGGGGAAAAGCTGTTCGGCACCGGCATGCACTACAGGAATTTAGTATACGTTACTTTCGGCACCATAATACGTGGCGGAATCATAGCGAATGATCACGTCCTGTTCGGAAAGGACGGCAACGCACATGAAGTCGGGCATATAAACGTGAGCTCAGAGGGCGGGCTAAAGTGCACGTGCGGATGCACCGGGCACTGGATTGCGTACTGCTCCGAATTCGGCATCCCGCAATACATAAGGCTGCTGCTGAAAACAAAATACTTAGAAAGAGATTCAAGACTAAAAAATAGCAAAAGCATTACTGCTGCCAAACTCTATTCGATGTCCAGAAGCGATTCCGTGGCCAAAGACATAGTAAATGAAGACATAGGTCGCCTCAATGCTATAGGGATAGCAAACGTGATAAACGCCTATGATCCTGAAATAGTTATACTGGGAGGCCAAGCGACACACAAGTATCCTAAAGAAGTTCTGACTCCAATACTAAAGCACGTAGACAAATACGTAGTAAACCGAAAGCCGGAAATAGTCATATCAAAGCTAAAGGACACCGGCAAGTACTTGGGTGCTGTATCTGACTTTATGGACTCGGAAAGCACCATCATGACCTGACGGACGGTACAAAAACTATAAAGTTTGTAACTTTGAATTAACATGCATAAGCGAAAGGTCGATGGCGGATGGTGTCTGTAAGGGTTTTGTCGTACGGGGTATTGATGCTTCTGGTGGTACTGTTTGGCGTTGCAGGAGCCTACCTTCTCGGCAGGGACGGCGGCTTCAGCCAGAAAATGGACCTTTTAAATGCTGTATACTTCACAATAACCACGCTGTCCACTGTGGGCTACGGCGACATAGTTCCTGTAACTAGCCTGGCAAAGATATTCACAATCATATTGATAGTTTCGGGGTTGGGAGTCTTCCTCGGAGCGATTACCATAATATCTGGTGAATTCATGAATCAAAGAGTAGAAAAACTTACTGGAAGGATATCATCAATAGAAAAAAGGTTTTTGAAGAACCACATACTGCTGATAGGAACAGGGGATGTCAATAAATCCCTGGCCGAAAAGATGCGAAAGCTGAGCAAGAGCTTTGTCATAATTACCGCGAACAAAACCGATGCAGACAAATTAAAGGACGCGGGCTACCGCGCCTTCGTTGCAGACACAACTTCAGAATCCGATCTTGCCGAATTCGTAATCGGAAGGTCAAAAGGCGTAGTAATAGACTTAGGAGATCCATCGCTTACAGTTTACACTTTTCTCATAGTAAACAACCTTGCAAAAAATGTGAAAACCTTCGTCATAGCCCAAAATGACGATGTAGAACGTCATCTCAGCGAGCTTGGCAGGGTACCCAACGAGTTCATAATAAATCCGAACAAGATAGTGGCGAAGGACATAATGGTAAAGATATAGCTACAGCCTTGATACAATCTCATAGTACCTGCCATAGGTCTTCTCTATGCTGAATTCCTTCGTTGCATAGGAATACGCATTCCTCGCAAGGCTTTCACGCAACCGCCTGTCAGAATAAAGCCTGTAAAACTTTTCCGAAAAGTCTCCAATGTCCCCAAACCTGTAAACCAGGCCAGTCTCACCGTCCATCACTACATATTTTTTGGGGTTATAGCTTATTATTTTGTCGTTATTAGTATTTGCCAGGACCGGAGTGCCGCAAGCCATGGCCTCTATAAAGACTCTGGAGAAGCTCTCCCACCTGGAGCAGGAGACGAAAAAGCCGCAATTGTTGTACGCATTTACCAGCGCACCTTCGGATTTGAAGCCCGAAAAGCTTATGCATCTTGACAGCCCAAGGCTGTCTGTTAGGTTTTTGTAATACGCTTCGTCAGGCCCCTCGCCTATTATCCTAAGGATTTCCTTTCCGCGGAGCTCGCTGTGGGCGTCTGTCACCTTCTTTATCCCCTTTATCAGGAAGCTCACGTTTTTCTGGGTCTCCTCCAGCCTGCCAACGTGCAGCGCGCCGGAAAAGTCCCTGTCAATTTCAAGCTTCTTAAACTTTTCATGCGGTGCTATCGGTATGTACTCTATGGTAGCACTATTCTTGAAAAACGCCTTTGCGAGGTCTATCTGTTCGGCGTTTATTGCGACATAGCATGTAAGCCACCTTTTCATCCTGCCGAGCAGGTATATATTGTACGACTTGGACACATAGTCCCTTACGTTTCTTGCAAGCTTTGAATTGGAACTATGCGCAAGCTTCGAAGCCTTAGAGTCGAAATATTCGGGTTTATTAAGCCTGCCCATCACGCTTGGAACCTTTGCCACGGCCCTTTTCATCAGCGCCTTCGAATAGTGCGTTACAGCGTCCCCTCGGTCTACGTACACTGTTTTAATGCCTTTATCGTGCAGGACATACCTTTCTGCTATAGCCACATCCCTTATCGAATTCAGGATAACCACGTCAAATTTTTTGGATTCTAGATCCTCCAGCTTCAGAGCCCCGTCGTAGCCGAACTTCGAAAAGTCGCCAAAAAGCTCCACGTCAAAACCGCCCCTGGCCCTTAGGTATTTGTAAAGCTCGAAGGTATCGTTTGCCGCGCCGCCTATGGTCTTGAACGATCCCGACTCCATCATCAGAACTTTTTTCATTGCTTATACCCCTATGGAGTTTCCCTTGATCTGCGTATGCTTTTTTTGACCTCAGCGTATACTATATAGAAAAATATTATTAAAATTCCAACTGAGGCCATTATCAGCAGGGCGTTGTTCGAAGGCAACGCCTCAAACCCGAACAGCATCAATATGAAATCGTATATGCCTGATCCGAGCATGGAGTAAGAGAAAAACTTCCTTTTCGGCATCTTCGCAAACCCTGCCGGAAAGCTCATGACGGTCCTTACTACTGGAATAAGCCTGGTGACAAGTATTGCAGGTACCGCATTTTTATTGAACCACAAGTCGAAATCGTCCAGGGTCTTCTTGCTTATGTGGAACAGTGCAAGATGCCTGTAGACAACGTCCTTGCCGAGGTAATAGCCTATAAAGTAGTCTATAGCCAGGCCTGACAGGCTCCCGAGCAGGGCCGCAACAAGCGCAATGTAAAAATTGAAGCTTGCAGGTTCCTTTGCTGCGAAAAAGCCCGCCAGCGGAAGTATTATCTCGCTCGGCACAGGAACAGACGAATTCTCAAGAAGCATAAGCGCAAAGACCGCGAGGTAGCCATATTCTGCTATCAGGCCGTATATCAAAGAATAAGTGTTGTTAAGTATGCTTCCAAGCGCGATGTATACAATATATTGTAGCAGCATTTCAAAAACCGCGACCAGGCATCTGTGGCAAGTTGGTGCAAAATCGAATAATATTTAAATAGGCAACAAATAAAAGCGTAATCAATGAAAATCCTGAAATTTTACCAGAATGAAAACCTCCTAAAGGTAAAAGTCGAAATATTCGAGGACCTCTGGTCGCTTCAAAGGGTCATATTCAGCGGCGATGCCGTAAAG
The DNA here is from genome assembly GCA_009387755.1 of Candidatus Micrarchaeum acidiphilum ARMAN-2. NCBI lineage: Archaea > Nanobdellati > Microcaldota > Candidatus Micrarchaeia > Candidatus Micrarchaeales > Candidatus Micrarchaeaceae > Candidatus Micrarchaeum > Candidatus Micrarchaeum acidiphilum. The sequence continues at coordinate 276,483 of GG697240.1, read as the reverse complement.
TCGAAGTCTGTGAGGCGCTTCAAGGCAAACGAGTCGGATGTCGGCGAACTCAAGGACGTAATGGTCACTGTTGTTGTCGAAAAAACCGAGCTCGACAAGACCGCGCAGAGGCTGAGAATCGCAGGAAAGATAGTGGACGGAAGCCCGCTGGAATACATAAGGCTGGGCAGCTACCACACAATAAATGTCGCGGCCGGGGACGTAATCGACATAATAAAGCTGAAATGGCCCGACTACCTGCTCAGCGTTGTAAGGAATGCGGTATCCGAATCCAGACGGCCGTTGCTCGGAATAATAGCTGTGGACGACGAGAAGGCTCTGCCGGCATACCTGCTTGCCTACGGCATAGAGTTCAGGAACGAGATATACAGCAACCTGAGCAAGAAAATGTCCCAGAAGGACTTTCAGGAGCAGCTTAACAAGTATTTTGATGCGATCGTAAACGAAATAAAGGACATGGCTGTGGACACCGTAATAGTCGCAGGGCCGGGCTTCACAAAGGACGACGTACAGAAGTACATGCAATCAAAGGGCATTGAAAAGACCCTGAATAAGAGGCTCATATTCGAAAGCACGAGCAACGCGGAACGCTCTGGGGTGTACGAACTGATAAAGAGCGATAAGACATCCAGCCTCCTGGAAAAGGAGAGGATACGCGCCGAATTCATACTGATGGAGAAGTTCCTCCACAACCTTTCAATAGGTTTGCACGTATACGGCATAGAGAACGTTTCGGATGCCATCGGCAACTACGCCATAAGCATGCTGTTAGTGAACGACGGCGTACTCGGCGATCCTCAAATCCAAAAGGCGCTTGCAGAAGCAGAGCAGAAAGGCATACACATAGAAGTTTTCAATTCTTCAGACGAGGCAGGACAGCAGCTGCATGCTTTCAAGGACATAGCCGGCATATGAAATGCTTTGCCAAACTGCGATTTATCCGATGTTGCGCAACTCTTGCAAATGGCTGCAACTCTGTACGGCTTTGTATAAATAGAGGCACTTTTTATACAGAGTGAGGACCTTTTATACAGCATCCATTATTAATCTTTCCAGTGTTTTATTTACGTTGGACATGGAAAACTCACAGAGATTAGAAACCAGCGATAATTTGATAAAGGAGTGCATACTTGATTTGTATATAAATCCCAAGAAATCAATGGTCAAATGGTCTAAAATTACCAATCAGACTGCACAAGGTAAATTTGCCTATCCGAGTCAACATCTCGCCTCTTTGATTACTGGAATTAAAGGAAAAGGTAGTGCAGCAAGAGGAGACGATTTGGCGGATGGTTCTGAAATCAAATCATGTAGCAGGGCAGACCAGTTGAGGTCTTGCAACAACTGTGGAGCAAATGTTCTGCTCTGGCAAAAAGAATGTCCAAACTGTGGTTCTACGGATATAAAAGTAGACACAAGTTCTCATTGGATATTTCCTATAAGGTCAGATGATGAATTGGATTTGCTTCTCAATAGGGTTCCCAGAATAATCTTCATTTTATTTGACAAAGAAGATTCCGAATCAGAAAATATAAGGATTAGAGCGTGGACTGTAAATCCACAAGAGAGCTATGTAAAGGCATTTTTCACAGATTATTATGTAAATAATTTCAAAATGAAGACGGATAAGGGCGAGAAACCTGCACCTTGCAATCTTCATCCATTGAAATACGATTTCTTTATGATGCGGCCAAAACTGATATTTCATGCAGACATAATTGAAAATGATGTTGAAATAGAATTTTGGGACTTGAAACATCCTAAAGAACAGCCCATGTTCTCTCATTTGTTGAGCAAGGAACAACTAATTCAAATTTTCGGGAAAAAGGTATCTGTACTCAAAAAAACGCAAATAGTGGAGAAATTCCCTTATATTCCACAAAAAGATTTCGACAAATTGGTCATGAAAAAGAAAGTCCTAAAGAAATACAAACAAAAATATGTCAGGCGTTAGTGTAGTGATTTTTGTGCTAATTCTGTTTTAATTCGTTGTTCGGCTATTTTAGAATATTTCTTATCAATCTCGATTCCTATGAATTTCCTGCCCAATCTCATTGAGGCCACCGCAGTTGTTCCACTTCCCAAGAAGGGGTCTAACACTAAATTACCTTTGTTAGAACTTGCAATTACTAGCCTCTCGATTAGTTTTAATGGCTTTTGCGTTGAATGGTTCCTATCCTCTTTATAGAAGTCTATATCCGTCCAAACATCACTAAATCCCATCTGTGGATTAAATGTGAAATTGACCTCTGAATAATCCATCTTGAATTTAAGTATTTCTTGCAGTCTATCCCACATTTCCCTTGTTGGAATCTGCGCCAAGATATTTTCTCCTGTGTATAACGACCAAACCCCGCCACCATTTGTTTTGACGTGCAGTTTTTCATTTATTTCCTTGGCAGTAAAACCAAGTTCCTTTTGTCTTTCTTTAAGGAACTTCTTTATGTTAGGCTGATTATTCTTGACGAAAAAGAAAATGCTCTCTGTCGTTGTTGGAAACATCTTATAAGTGCTCGTTTTTCTTCCGCTTATAGACCTCATGCCCTTATCCACTACTATCTGCTGTCTAAAAACAAATCCATATTTCTCCGCTATTGGTAGTATCTTGGATAGAAGTTTAACATAACCAAAGAGCCAGAATGACGAGTTTGTTTTAGCAATCCTTGACAACTCTTTAATCCATTTCTCTGTCCATACTAAATAGTCCTCTTCCGTCCTCCATTTGAAGTCCCATTTTTCGTTTACGGTTTTAAAATAGGGTGGGTCTGCTATGGTCAAATCTACTGATTTGGCTGGAAGCCTTCCCATGACTGAAATTGCGTCGCCGTTTATGATTTTATCGAATAAAGAATCAATTTTAGTAATTTTTCCTAATTGATTTTCGGTTATTATCATTTAAACACCCATATAGAATTTAGGTTCTATTCCCAACTCATGCATTTCCTGTATAAGCACTACAATATTATGACATAAAACCTTTAAAAGTACCTCGTTTAGCTGTGCAGTCTTATCTTTGCTTCTTACAAAGTCAGTGAACTTTGCCTTCATCATATTAAAGGTTGATTCTACATTACTTCTGTTATGGTAATGCTCTAAAAAGTCCTCTCTATTATATACAAAATAATTGAACATTTTACGCCATATGTGTCCTTTACCTCTTGGTTTTCCAGTAGCATTAGACCTAAAAGGTATGTATGCAGTTCCGCCTATTTGCTCTACATACCCATAGTTATCTCTGCTTGAATAGGCTTTATCTGCCGATACTTCTTGCATATTAAAACCGCTTTTACTTGTTTCTTCTACAAGTGGTATAAAATGAGGGCAATCGCTATCTTTCCAATTACCATCTAAGCCAACATCCACGGCAGTTATGATATTGGTCTTTACGCCTGTGCAAATATGAACTTTAATCCATTCATGCTCTTTACCTGTATGGTGTGTTTCTCTGCAATAGTCATTAAACTTAGTTGTTCTAAACCCAGAACTATCTATTGCGAATTTTGTTTCTACTGCCTTTAATGGTATAGCTGATAATGTTATTAGCTCTTTTAGGATGGGTGTAAATTTCTCGCTCTGTATGTATTTGCCTACTGCCGTAAAGGAACTTTGCCTACTTATGTAGTTCTTTTCTACGGCAATCTTTACGTCGCCTTGAAATCTTCTCAACGAAAATGTCGAATATACCTTTAGTGCAGAGCAAAAGACCATATCCTTTAATTGCAGTCTGGGCCTACCGAAAGAGTATAGAGGTTCTTCTATATCCTTGCATAAATCAAAAAGCAGTTCCATAAATAGCTCCTGCTCCTTTATTTGCGCCTTATCATAAGCGGGCCAATTCTGCGGATATGTAATGCGCTTTGTCTGCGTTATTGTAGTTGTGCCATCCTGATTGAACTTTCTCGATATGGTTATATCCACAGCGAATATGTGCTTGCATCTAAGCCCTCTTTCCGTGAAGTCAGGGCAAGTGCAAGTAGGCCCATCTATTCTGAGTGCTACTTTGTAAATTTGATGCGGATTAGTCTGCGAAGGTACTAACCAATCACCATTTTTTGGGATTACTTTTTGTGTTTGAGCTATTGCATAACCCCTCTGTTTTCTTAGTCTAAGAAGGTCTTGGCAGATCATTTTATTCACCTTATTCATTATATTGAACAATAAGATATATAAAGCTTATTCTTTTAAATGAATAATATACTATACACCTTATTGAATAAGATTTGACGACTGTAAAAAGCTTATTCGCTTAAATGAACAGAAAGGCATATATACTTTATTATTTAAATGAATAATATGGCCTGGAAAGAATATTTGCAAGAAAGAATAAATGCTATGCCTTCCCTAATAAAGGAAAACACTAAAGCAGGGACATTAGTTGAACGGCCTGCACTCTATAGAGTAATGAGATTTGCACGGTCGTTCATAAATAATGAAGGAGACTCAAGAATGGTAATTTTGTATGGATTGAGAGGCATAGGCAAATCAACAATTTTATATCAAGCGTATGATAGGTTAGCTAAAGGTAGTTTTGAGGGGTCAATAAAAAAACCCGTGCCTAAGGAGAATATGCTCTACCTATCCTTAGACCAAGTTATGCTGCAACCTGAGTATTCGGAAGGTAAAAGCCCATTGTACGAAGCCGTAAAGAACTTCTGTTCTGAGATACATAACACCACCATAGAAGACCTCAATGAAAAATTGTTTATATTAATAGAAAGAAGAAAAAGACTATTCTAGATTATCGGACCCTGCTCTTCTTCTCCATGCGCCATAGGTGGCTCTTGCATCTGGGGCATATCTCTGGTTCTTTGTCTTTGCGTGCTACCCACTCGTGGTCGCACCGCTGGCAGACATAAACCTCAATAACCCTTTTCCTCGTGAAATTAGAATCATTCATACTTTCACTCTTTTTTCATATTCTGTTTTTTCGACAAGATTCCGAAAAAACTTCTTTACTTTATGATAGGTATACTCTATATCCTTTTCAGTTTCATCATAACCCAATCCTTCGTAAAAGAACCTGTGTAAAATATAAAGATCGCTTAGCATCTCTGGCTTATTGAATTCCCTTAAAAATGCGGATTTGAATTCTCCCCAATTTCGTATGTCTTTCTTTATTTTATTAGCGGTTATATTTTCTGCCAATGCAACGAGTTTGTTAGCAGCATCTTTGAGGTATGCTTGTTTTGCAGACGTTTCCCACATCTCAAAATCGTGCTGACTGGCTTCGAGCATTGCTGTGAGTTCCTCTTTTCTGTAATAAATGGTCATACTCTCACCCTTCTTTCTGCTCTGGCTTTCCTGAAAGCCAGTTCGGCAGCTTCTTTGAATCTTGCGCCTTCCCTCTTTACGCTCTCCCTGTGGTAGCGGCCTCCGCGCTCCCTGAGGTTGGCCTGCTCCTGGAGCTGGCGGGCGACCTCTAGATAGCTCTGGCCTCCATTGTACTTTCTGCCCTTACGGACAAGCTCTTCTGGCGACTGCTCGGCGGCACCAGGGCCGTAGGGGTAGATTGCAGTCATCGTATCGCCCTCATGTTCTTCTCCTTATTCCTCTGTATCTGCTCTGACATGTAGTTGGCATGCTCTTCCCGCATGACTTCGGCTGTGAGGTTGGCATAGGCCGCGAGCTGGCTGGCAGTGGCGGCATCTGGCAAGGCAACCTCGCGGCTTACTATGTGGATAGCCCATGAGAGGTTCTGCTCCGTGCTGAAAGCACCGGCTGGCTCTACGGCCGAGCTAGGAGAAGGGGATTCAGGGCCAGTGGGCGGCTTTTGTGATAGAACTGCAGGATTAGCGTCAAGCGTTGCGATTTTTGCTTTTTCTGGCCAGAGGCAGTCTGCGGCAGAGGCTTGGCCGGCATCGTTGTAGGTGGTCCGGGTGCCAGCGGCGTGCGAAGCACCGCAGAGGGCACATTTGTATGCGTATTTCGCTACGAAGATTTTTTTGGTCATTTGGTCGCCTTCTCTAGTTTAAGCAACCTGCGAAGAACGCTATCGTATGTGTCACCGACTTTCATGAGCGCGCGTAATTGATTTGCGACGTATTTAGTCGTTTGGATTTGGGTTGTTTCAGTTTCATCTGTTGACATAGTCTCATTCCTCTTTCGCATAAACATACAACACTCCATCCACATCGCATAGTAATCCATATCCCTTCTGCCATACTTCCCAACGAGCTTTGACGTAGGCAAGATATTTCTCTTTTTCATCGAATTCCACGTCGTCTAGGATGATGTATTTGGCGAAAAGGGCGGCATCCCTTGCGGCATCCCATGCGGCATCCCTTGCGGCATGCCATGCGGCATCGCTTGCGGCATCCCATGCGGCATCGCTTGCGGCATCCCTTGCGGCATCCCATGCGGCATCCCATGCGGCATCCCATGCGGCATCCCTTGCGGCATCCCATGCGGCATGCCATGTAGAACCGTAAAATACTTTCCACTCTTTCTCGGGTTTGCCGTCGGGGTTGAAGAACTTAATCTGCGGGATCTCCTTGAAAATGAAATTGTCGAGTTTCTGTCGTATTGCCTTCGGCAATGCCTTTATTTCGGGTTTCGCGTCGAATTTTTTTTGCGTTATCATGATATCATTCCATTCCATAACTTATATGCTTACACTACTTGTTAGAACTAATAGATTTATAAAGCTTTCTAGCTGCGGCTGTATAGCAGAGTATAATACAAAGCTTTAAAAAGCTTTGCTGTTTCTAAAAAATAGAAAGAAGAAAAAGACTATTCTAGATTATCGGACCCTGCTCTTCTTCTCCATGCGCCATAGGTGGCTCTTGCATCTGGGGCATATCTCTGGTTCTTTGTCTTTGCGTGCTACCCACTCGTGGTCGCACCGCTGGCAGACATAAACCTCAATAACCCTTTTCCTCGTGAAATTAGAATCATTCATACTTTCACTCTTTTTTCATATTCTGTTTTTTCGACAAGATTCCGAAAAAACTTCTTTACTTTATGATAGGTATACTCTATATCCTTTTCAGTTTCATCATAACCCAATCCTTCGTAAAAGAACCTGTGTAAAATATAAAGATCGCTTAGCATCTCTGGCTTATTGAATTCCCTTAAAAATGCGGATTTGAATTCTCCCCAATTTCGTATGTCTTTCTTTATTTTATTAGCGGTTATATTTTCTGCCAATGCAACGAGTTTGTTAGCAGCATCTTTGAGGTATGCTTGTTTTGCAGACGTTTCCCACATCTCAAAATCGTGCTGACTGGCTTCGAGCATTGCTGTGAGTTCCTCTTTTCTGTAATAAATGGTCATACTCTCACCCTTCTTTCTGCTCTGGCTTTCCTGAAAGCCAGTTCGGCAGCTTCTTTGAATCTTGCGCCTTCCCTCTTTACGCTCTCCCTGTGGTAGCGGCCTCCGCGCTCCCTGAGGTTGGCCTGCTCCTGGAGCTGGCGGGCGACCTCTAGATAGCTCTGGCCTCCATTGTACTTTCTGCCCTTACGGACAAGCTCTTCTGGCGACTGCTCGGCGGCACCAGGGCCGTAGGGGTGCTTGGGGGTGGTCTCGGCTTCCATACCCATCGCGTATTTCTTGTTTTCGTATTTGGTCATGCTCTCAACCTCTCCTTCTGCTCATGCTCGAGCTTCTCCAGTCTTTCTATCTCTTCTTCTAGCCTGTGTTCGTGCTTCTTGTGCACTTTTTCGTTGACGTGCATCTCGTGCTCGGGAATCCAAATCCTTTCTCCTTCCTTGCTATGGGACCAGTGCCCCTTTACAATTGTTTCCATATTATTACCTATATAAGTAATGTATGAAAAGGTATAATACCTTTCTTTCAAAAGGGCTTTGTATAAATAGAGGCACTTTTTTTTTGGGATTACTTTTTGTGTTTGAGCTATTGCATAACCCCTCTGTTTTCTTAGTCTAAGAAGGTCTTGGCAGATCATTTTATTCACCTTATTCATTATATTGAACAATAAGATATATAAAGCTTATTCTTTTAAATGAATAATATACTATACACCTTATTGAATAAGATTTGACGACTGTAAAAAGCTTATTCGCTTAAATGAACAGAAAGGCATATATACTTTATTATTTAAATGAATAATATGGCCTGGAAAGAATATTTGCAAGAAAGAATAAATGCTATGCCTTCCCTAATAAAGGAAAACACTAAAGCAGGGACATTAGTTGAACGGCCTGCACTCTATAGAGTAATGAGATTTGCACGGTCGTTCATAAATAATGAAGGAGACTCAAGAATGGTAATTTTGTATGGATTGAGAGGCATAGGCAAATCAACAATTTTATATCAAGCGTATGATAGGTTAGCTAAAGGTAGTTTTGAGGGGTCAATAAAAAAACCCGTGCCTAAGGAGAATATGCTCTACCTATCCTTAGACCAAGTTATGCTGCAACCTGAGTATTCGGAAGGTAAAAGCCCATTGTACGAAGCCGTAAAGAACTTCTGTTCTGAGATACATAACACCACCATAGAAGACCTCAATGAAAAATTGTTTATATTAGTTGATGAAGCCCAATTTGATAAGAAGTGGGCAGTTGCATCAAAAACTATCTTCGATTCGTCTAAAAATATTTTCTTAGTTATAACTGGTTCTTCTGCTTTAGCTCTAAATATAGACACAGATACTGCAAGGAGAGCGATAAAAGAACCACTTTTCCCGTTAAATTTTATGGAATACCAACTCATGAGTAATAATATATTCCCCCCACGTGGAACTGCCGAGAGCCTAAAAAGACTTATACTTCAAAATGATATCAGCATGATTCCGATTTTAAACAAAACAATCGCTAAAATAAAAGAGGATATTGCAGCAAAACGCAAAAGTCTGAGTGGGAGTCTTGAAGATTATCTTACTATGGGGGGGTTCCCTTATGGGCTCATAACCTCAAAAGAGATAGCGTATCGTAGGATACTCGATATGATTACAAGGATAGTATCTCAAGACGTTCCAACAATAAACAATTATGAAATGGATGTCATACCCCAAATAATGAGAGTAATAGGAGCTGTAGCACTAAAACCATCTGGAGAATTGCCGCAGACAAAATTATCTGAAAATCTTAACATACCACTTGCTAAATTGAATAGTATACTAGATACCCTTCAAAAAACCCACCTGATATTTTCAGTAAAACCACATCCTTCCCCATTAGATAGACGGGGGGTAAACAAAGCTTTCAAATTCTATTTTATGTCCCCTACCTTACTTAGCGCACTACTCTATTTGAACGGCAAAACAACAATAACAAATGATATTAAAAGTTTACTTTGGGAAAATGCTGTAGGTTCTACACTGCATAAATTATGTTTTACGACTGGTACTTTATACAATCTTTTTTATGATGCAAGATATGAAACTAATGTGGATTTTATCTTGGAAAACCCGCTTGCTGACCAAAACGTACCCATAGAGGTTGGATTAAACAAGGATACTGCTCAGATAAAAAATGCTATTGAAATGTATAAAGCGAGGTATGGGGTAATTGTATCTGATGTTCAAGAGATAAGTTATACAGATCGCATAATAACAATGCCGTTCTGGTTCTTCTTATACTTATGAGTACTTTTTAAAGGTTCAACTAACCTAAACATCGTGTCTTTCCCATAACCCAAGGAAACGTGGCTTGTTTCTATAGCGGTAGCCTATCGCATTTTGTAAGCGGATTATGAATCTAAAAAAATTTAAGGATTACTTTTTATACAAAATCAGGACTTATTATACAAGATTCCACTATTTATACAAAGCCACTCTGTACAAAAGATTTAAATATTGAAATGGTTACTCTTATACATATACTTAAGCAACTCTTAATGAACGAGTGGTGTAGATGAAAACCGCGCTGCAATCCGTATGCAGGCTCTGGAAGCCGATACTGACTATAGGCAGCGCAAGCGTTGATCAGACAAGAAACTATAAGTGCATGATATCAAATACACCATTCAACCATTTGGCTGCATAAACTCCTTAACTTTTTAAAATCCGAGGTGTTTTGTGTGGGCCAAATGGTAGAGAGTAGAGTATGCGATAAAAAAATAAAGCTTTCAGAGCGCGAGCAGTTGATAATAGTCGAGATAGGATCCGACAGCATAGACAGCGCTTCAGGCTTCGTTTCTTACTTGTCAGACGTATATGGCTTTTCTAAGAGCTCGGTATGGTACAACCTTAACCGGCTCAAGGAGATAGGCGTTCTGGACTTTGCAACGAAGGATGAGCCTGGAAAGAGCCTTAGGCTTACTGCCTTTGGGGCTGGAGAGCTTAAAACGCTTGAGAAGGTGAAAACCGCCCTGATAGAGCAGTTCAGCGAGATGTTCCTGAACCGCGACGGGCAGGCAGCTGGGCACGAAGCCGTTTACAGCGACATACGGGTGCTCCAAAGCAGCATGTTCAACAAATAGTCTCGGGTGGGTTGTTGCGGGGGTTGGGTTCGCCCAACCCCTGCCATTTATTTGGATACGTCCTCTAGCATGTCAATAATCCTTGGTATCATGCTGTCGATCCCGAATCTCTTAATTACGGTTTCGGATATCTTTTTCTTCATTTCAAAATATTCGTCATTCCTGCTTTTCCAGAATTCGTAGTAATCTGCAACGGCCTCCGCAAAAGCCTTCACATCGAACTTTTCAACGAGCCTGCCCTGAATTTTCTCCTTCATTATCATTCTCGGTCCCTTTATGTCAAAGGCTACTGCCGGCAGCCCGAAGGCTTGCGCCTCGCAGAGTGCAAGACCAAACTCCTCATATCTTGAAGGGAAGACAAAAAGGCTGGCCTTCTTGATCTCGGCGAATTTCTCGTCGTCTGATGAATGCCTGATCCAATTGAAATTGCCCTTGTGGCTTTCGGCCAAGCTTTCTATTATGCCCTCGCCGTCGTATCCGCTTCCGATGACTTCAAAATTTATGTTGCCATTGAGCTTGATGGCCTGGTCGACTATTTCCTTAAGGAAATCAAGGCCCTTCTGCTGTACCGACAGCCTCCCTACAAAAAGCGCCACGAACCTGTCCCTTGCGTTGAGCACCTCTACATTGCTTACTGGCACGGCAGCCTCAATCTTGTATGCCTTCGCGGCTTTGAAATGCGCTCTGATAATGTCCTCGGATTCGTCATTTTCGACCTTAAAATAGTGTATTTTGTTGAATGCCCTGAGCCTTGCCCTGTCCAGAATTTTCCTCTGAAACCCCTTTTTGTTGTCTTTGAAGATGTTTGCTATGACCTCGCTGCTCACTCCGTAAATCAGCTTCTTCTTGTATCTCAGGGCTAAGCGCACTGACGGCAGGAAAAATGAAGGGATGTTGTACAGGCAGTACACTATGTCAGAATTCCTTATCATCCTCCTAAGAGCCATGAACGCTCCTGGTGTGGGCATCTTCAGGTGCGGACCAATTCTTATCGTTCCCGCATTGAATACGTGGACGCGGCTTAGGTCGTAGTTCCTTGCCATGCTGCCTTCGGCTTCTGTGTTGCCTACATTATAAATACTTATTTCGTACCTGTCCGCGAGCCTGGTAAAGGTCTCCAGGACAAACCTCTGTATCCCTCCAAAAACTTCGAGATGATCGACTAGGACCAGTATCCTTTTCTTTTGAAGCCGAGTTTCCTGCATGGCATCAGCAACAAAGATTTGCCATCAATGTATTTTAAGCTTTTACGCCAGCTCAGAACATATTGTGCTTGCCTGCCACAATCTCCTTTGTCAGGTAGCTTATGTTGGCCAGCTCCTCCTCGGCAAGTCCGCTTATCTTGTTGCCAAGCTTTTCAACTATCTTCTTGTCTTTGGCTCCGAGCTTTATGTCAAGGTGCCTTGGATCGTCTATCGGCCTGCCAATCTGCGATACAAGCGATACGTAGCATTCCTCTATTTCGGGGTAGAGCTTTATCACATCGTTTGCTATGAGGTTCGCGAGAACGTTGTATATCTTCCCTATGTGGTTCATCGGGTTTTTGCCAGCTGCCGCCTCCAGGCTCATATTCCTGAAAGGCGTTATAAGGCCGTTCACCCTGTTGCCGCGGCCTACCGAGCCGTCGTCTCCGGATTCGCAGCTCAACCCGCTCTTGGTCATGTAAATACTGCCTGATTCCCTGTTGTCCCCGTTGTTGACTACCACTTCAACTTCGTAGCCTTTTTCGGTCTTTCCGACAAACGATTCGACATCCTTCTTGACCCTGTCCTTCAACGTAAAGTATTCGTCTGCATTGCCGATAAACTTGGATACAAACGCTGCTGCAATGGTAAGCGTTATCCTGTTGTCCTCCCTTATTCCCATCACCTTTATGTCCTCGCCGACCGCAGGCACAAGGTCCTTGTACTCCTTGCCGTTCAGCATCCTTTCGGTTCCAAGGACCAACCTCTCGGTAACGCTGAATGGTGCAAACCCTATTCCGAAAGACGTGTCGTTTGCAAGCGGCATCTCAGAGCTCCTTCCAAATATGTGCTTGAGGTCCTCCGAGCCCTCGAGTATCTTGGTGCTGAACCTTACTTCATTTTCCAGGTCAAGGAACCTCGTGTTCTCCTTCAGGTAGTTTTTTGCAGAATTTATGACTATATCGTTCACAGGTATCTCTATGTCCTGATATCTGTTTGAGGCGCGTCCTGCGACTATGACCTCTATGGGCTTGGTGATCTCGCCCCCTCCGAACACTGCCTTTGCAGAGCCTCCTACTATAAGGCCCTTGTCTAGGTTGTGGTGAAGTATCATTCCGGTCTTGTCCGCATACGCATTCGACAGGTCTGTGCTTGCCCTTTCGACTATCCCGTCTATGAGGCTGTCCGGATGGCCGATCCCCTTTCTTTCTACATATTCAACCGGCTGCTCCAGTACTGGGGTAGAGTTTGACAATGAAACCTTTATGTTCTTCATTTTTCATCCCCTTATTTATATAATCTTCTCAGGAAAAGCAATAAGAAGGATATGCTACCCAAAATATAGCTTGATAAAAATTTTGCTGACTTTGAAGCTATTTCTTATGGCCGCCTCCCATTCCCACAATTTTCTTTACAAGCTCTTTTTCCTCGTCGTTTATGAGGTATGCCATCTCGCCCTGGAGCATCTTTATGTCCTCCAGCGACAGCTTAGAATACAGCATCTGCCCCTCCTTTACCTGCCTGCCGAAAGTTGGCTCATCCATTGATATGGCGACCTCATCATTCGCCTTTGCCATGGTCATTGGGGTCTTTTCGTTCTGAATGCCGCGTATTTTGCCTACCGGAACGCCCTCGTCGCTCATTGCATACGCCCCCAGCTTCACCCTGCCAGCAACGACCCTGACTCCGAATATCGCAGGGTGCGAAGCCCTAAAGCAAGCGTGCGGCAGCACCTCTATCTGAAACGGCAGTGTTATCCTTTCCTCTATCGCCTTCGCCCTGTTCAGCTTCATGCCCTCCCTTGTCGCTACGCAGTCGTCCACCAGCTTGTATATTATCTCGCTTTTTATTATCTTTATACTTGATGCGAATACCGCATCCTCCGCATCCTTGTCTACCCCTACATTGAACGCAAGTATGATGGAATCCATAGGGTTTATCGCATTCATTGCGAACGCGTCCATGACATCCCTCTTGGATACGTTGCCGATGCCCTTCTTGCTTATGCTGACCCCCTGCTCGTCCAAGAGCTTGGATATCGCCTCTATGCTGCCTATGGAATCCGCCTTTAGTATTACGCCGACCTTCGATGTAGCAAAAACACTCCCAATCTCAGAGCTTATCTCTTTTGCATAGCTGTCGTCCACCACCTGTATGACTGGAGAGCCTGGCATTGCATAATCCAAGTTGTTCGCCCCTATCCTGACTCCGGACGCGGCGCTTACCTTGTCGAGATAGTTGAATTTGCTGTTCGAGTCCCTTATTTCGCTCAGGGGCTTGGGCTTAAGCAGCGCCTTGATCTTTGTCGTTTCGACCTTGCCTTCGGACGTGGCAAAGGCTATGGTGTCGTTCACATGGAGCGTTCCCTCATACAGTATGACGTCAATCACGAATCCGAGACCCCGATCCTCCTTCTTCTCGAGTATGCTGCCCCTCCCCCTTCCATTCGCCTCTATATTGAGTTTCATTTCAAGGAATCTCTGGGAAAGCCCGGTTGCAAGCATGAGCAGTTCAGCCACGCCCTCACCTGTTTTCGCGCTTACCGGAACTATGGATATCTCCTGCCTGAAGTCCGTAACATTGCTATACAGGTCGCTGGAGAAGCCCAGCTCGCCAAGCTTCCCGACTATCTCATATACTCTTTTGTTTAGGGTCTCAATCACCTGGCTGTTTTGCTGTTTCATGGCCGTCTGCAGCGATTTGGATTTCGAGTTTATCCATCCGGTTATCATATCAATCTTGTTTGCCGCGACTATGAAAGGCGTCTTATACTCCCTGAGTATGCGTATGGCCTCTACAGTCTGGGGCTCGAAGCCCTTAGTTATGTCAACAACCAGTATTGCAAGGTCTGCAACGCTGCCGCCTCTTCTCCTGAGGTTTGTAAATGCCTCGTGCCCCGGGGTGTCTATGAAAAGCAGGCCAGGTATCTTTATGGACTCTGCGGAAAAGTTCTGCATCTCGCTGCATATCTTCTTTATTACTTCTATCGGGACCTCGCTCGCCCCTATGTGCTGGGTTATGCCTCCGGCTTCTTTTGCCACTATAGCAGTGCTTCTTATCTTATCAAGAAGGGTGGTCTTTCCATGGTCAACATGACCCATTACACATATTATGGGTTGTCTTATCATATTTAACGCCCCAAATAATTCCAAGGCACAACAAGCAGTAGTAAGTACCCCACTAATATATCGTATCTATATATTTAAACATTATCAAAGGCTTTTTAAAGTTGATGCTGCATATTGCGGAAATTCAAAAAACAACAACCTATATATATCTGGAAAATTACTCTACCTAGCAATTAATAATGGTGAAAACATGCCAACGCAAAGTGTAAATCAGAATCCGGCCAACCAGAATGTTAGCACAGTAAGTCAATCGCAGGCCGCACCAGGCCCCATGAATAAGCCTGACGACAAGCTAAAGGAGATGCAGAAGGCAAAAACCGAGGCAGTAAAGGCCATAAAGCAGAAGAAGACCGAGAAGAAGTCTAAAAAAGCAGAGTTTAAAGACATGAAGAACGAAGTCTTTAGACTTGAGAACACCGAGCTGCACAGACAGGCAAGCAAAGTGCAATCATATGAGAACAAAGAGTACAAGGCAAAGAAAGCAGAATTAAAGTTCAAGGCCAGCGTTTTCAAGGATGGCGTTAAGGCTTATGACATAATATCAAATGCTATAGCAAGCAACGACATGCAGCCGGTAAACAAACTGCTGAACCCTGCAAGGCTTGCACAGCTAGAGAAGAAAATCGAAAAGGCGCATCTGTCTGTAGTCAGTGCAAAGGAAAAACTTGCAAACATGATAGAGGACCTAAGAGTAAAAGGCGAAGTGCTTGCAACAAAGAAGTCCGCGTATCTGCAGTCCAAATACGATCTAAAGCTTTTGAGGAAGGAGAAGAAGACTGCAAAGAAGCAGATAAAAGTGATAGAGCAGGAAGCAGCGGAGAAGATTGCAGCCGAAAAGGAAGCAAAGTCAGTGCAGAAGAAATACTCAAGCATGCTCCGAAACGGCAAGTAAGCGCCGGATTTACTTCTTCTTTTTTCTATTTCTTTCTATTTAATTTTAGAAATTATAGCAGAAAGCCCATAATTTCTAGTTAGGGCTGAATACAAAATGCATACGGGTTTTGTTAGCCGCCTAGATATTGGCCTGCGTGCGTCCTGCAAAATGGTGCCAGGGATTAAGCGCTATGCGCCCAAACCGGATCTGCCAACAATCCGGCCGCATTGATAAACTTAATATAATTTCCGCACGAACTTATAAGGATAAGGTTAAAGGTGAATGTATGATAGAAAGAACACTGGTTCTAATAAAGCCCGATGCAGTATACAGGTCTCTCTCAGGGAAGATCATCTCTAAATTCGAAGATGCCGGCCTGAAGGTAGTGGCATTGAAGATGCTCTGGCCCACAAAGGAGACAGCCGAGAAGCACTATGTGCTGGAAAAGGAGTGGTACGAAAACATGTGGAAAAACACGAAGAAGGGATATGACGAGAAGGGCATGGAATTCAAGGAAACTCCGATCGAGCTCGGCACCAGGATAAGGGGCTGGCTGGTAAAGGCGCTTACCTCAGGGCCGGTCGTTGCAATGGTTATAGAAGGCAACGACGCAATAGCATCGGTAAGAAAGATTGCCGGAGCAACCGCGCCCACAAGGGCGGATCCGTCTACGATAAGGGGCTCATTTTCAACGGATTCATACGACTTCGCAGACAGCAAGAAAAGAGTGGTAAGGAACATACTGCATGCATCTGACAGCGTACCAACTGCAGAGCGCGAAATATCCGTATGGTTCAACAAGAACGAGATACTGGATTACAAAACTGCGGCCGAAGACTACATGTACTGATCAGGTGTTCCTGTACTTCAGCTCGTCACTCATCATATCCGGGTTCCACATGGGATCCCATACAAGGTCAAGCTCGACTTTGCCGACTCCTGGCAATCCCTCAAGCCTGAGCTGCGCATCTGCAAGTATGAGCGATGTGACCGGGCACATGGCAGAGGTCATGGTAAGGGTCACCTTGACGTCCTTACCTTCGGCAATGCTTATGCCGTAGATGAGTCCCAGATTGACTATGTCTGCATCTAGTTCCGGGTCCTTGCAGCCCATAAGCACATCAACAACATCCTTCTTTGTAAGCATCTAATCAGGTATATTGTGTCAAGGAAATTATTTATATGGTTATACTTCAAAAGTTAACCGCCCGTTCGTGATATGCATGCGCAAAAAACAAAGCAGACTTATACCAAAAAACGCAAAAAGGGTGTACAAGGGCATAATGTTCGATGTCTATCACTGGAGGCAAAGGATGTTTGACGGCTCCTATGCCACTTTCGAAGGCATAAAGCGGCTGAATACCGTGCTTGTAATACCTGCAATAGACGGAAAGGTCGCGCTGCTCAGGGAATCTCAGCCAAGAATGCCCACTACATACTCGTTTGTTGCCGGAAAGATAGAGCGCGGCGAAACACCGATAAACGCAGCCAGGAGGGAGCTGCAGGAGGAGACAGGATACAAGGCGAAAAGCCTAAGGCTAATTTTCACGTACAATCCGGATATTCAAATAGACTGGAAGATATATGTGTATGTGGCGACAGGATGCAGGCTTGCAGGGCCGCAGAAGCTTGATCCTGGAGAAAAGATAAAGGTAGTGCCCATGGATTTTAACAGGTTCATAAACACCGTGCTGTACAAGCAAGGCAGGTTCGATCATTACATAAAAGAAAAATTATTTTGCAGGATAAGGGACAGCGCCAGCTACCGCGAGAAGTTCAAGCGGTTGCTTTTTGGCAAAGGCTGACGTGCTTGCACCCGAATGGTTCAGCGTCGTATCCAAACTTCTTGAGATTGTGTGCAAACAGTTCGCTGTTCTTTCCGTAAGTGAATATGCGTTTGGCCCCTGAGCGCTCTATGTACTCCATGCTCCTTGCGAAGTCGGCATGGTCACTAAGTCCGAACTGCATGTCGGTTCCAAGCCTGAAGTACTCTGCGAAACCGGTTGCCACTGCAGTGAAAACTAATTTTTTGTAAGTTCTGTGCAGTGCCATTGCGGTTTCCGCGAACTTGCTGGATTCAACAATCGCAACGAAGTTTTTGTCATAAAATTCACCGTTTTGGCATTCACCACCATCAAACAGAGGGAAACATTCAAGTTCAACACCATGCTTCCTATACACTGAATTTATGTGCGAAATCCTGTCGCTGACTGCCGGCTTTATACCTCCCTTATTAAGTATCTTGACCAGTTCCTGAGCTTTGCCCATCGCATATGATTTGAAAAGCACTATTCCCTCATCAACGTATTTTTCAACCCACTCTATAATATCCGATTCAACTTCAGCACGGTCCTTGAAGTGCACGTCAGGCCGTGGATATGTCGAGTCTATAATAAGGGCATCGCAATCGGTTATCTCTATAGGCTTCGCGCTCCTTACTGCGTCGGTCTGGAAGTCGCCACTGTAAACAATGCGTCCGTAAAGCTCGCTGTCAACGCACAGCTGCTTCGATCCAAGCATGTGTCCGGAATCGAGCATTGTTGTGCCCTCCGGAACATCTGCAACCCTGCAGCTGTTCAGGCCGTAAGCGGCCTCTATCAGGTCCGCAGTCTCGTCGCTGGTTATAGTGCTTTTCGAGCGCCTAACCGCATAAATATGGTCCGTATGGGCGTGCGATATAAAATCGAAGTTCGCCTCGCTGTCTATCCTGTCAAGAGACACTACCGATTTCAGCCCTTCCACGCAGTCGCCTATCTGATTTGGCAAATAACATTTATAAGGTTTGAAGTTCAAAATATATTCTGAAATAAAAAGTGGACACTATGACCGAAGATGTTATAATAATTGGCTCAGGACCTGCCGGTCTATCAGCCGCGATATACACTGCCAGGGAAGACTTCAAGCCCATAGTAATAACAGGGGTAAACGCAGGCGGCCAGCTGCTGCTCACCACCACCGTGGAGAATTTTCCCGGCTTTCCGGACGGCGTTTACGGATCTGAGATAATAGATCTGATGAGAAAGCAGGCGGACAAATTCGGATCCAGGTTTGTAGCCGAGGACGTAACAGACGTTGATTTTTCCTCAAAGCCCCTAAAGGTAAAAACCTCCGACAAGACCTACGAAGCAAACAGCGTGATAATTGCAACCGGCGCATCAGCAAAATGGCTCGGCATAGATTCTGAAAAGAAGTTCATAGGCAAGGGCGTAAGCAGCTGCGCAACCTGCGACGCGCCTTTCTTCAAGAACAAAGATGTGATAGTCGTAGGCGGCGGCGACACCGCGATGGAGGACTCGCTGTTCCTGACAAAGTTTGTCAATAGCGTGACTATAATTCACCGCAGGGACCAGTTCAGGGCAAGCAAGATAATGCAGGAGCGCGTAATGTCAAACGAAAAGATAAAGGTAATCTGGGACAGCGTAGTAGAAGAGATACTGGGAGACGCAAAGGTCAGCGGCGCGCGAATAAAAAACCTAAAATCAGGCGAGACTTCCACGCTTAAGGTCGACGGCGTATTTGTTGCGATAGGATACGAGCCCAACACCAAATTCCTCAAGGGAAAGCTCAAGCTTGATGAAAAGGGGTATATAGTAACTAGGGATGAAGTTGAAACCGACGTGCCCGGGGTTTTTGTGGCGGGAGACGTAGCAGATTCAATCTACAGGCAGGCGGTCACGGCCTCGGCCAGCGGCACAAAGGCTGCCCTGAGAGTAAGGGAATACCTGCAGAATATGAAGTACTCGGAAGGCAAATGATGCATTCAAAACAGCTTCTTCTGCCCGCTCATGTTTCCGAGCCTGTAAGCCTTTACACCGATTTTCCTTACCTTGTTCGCCCTTGACAATTCTCTTATCATGGAAACTGCGTTTGAGTACAGCACGTCGTAGCTGTTGGAATAATACGACAGCGACCTGTCCCTGACCTTCTCCGAGAAGTCCACATACCTGACCTTTACTCCAACGCCGCCGAATTCCATCTTCCTTTTATTGAGCTCAGCTATGACCTCCTTTGAAAGCACTTCGAGCATACTGTCAATCTCCTTTTGCTGGTCTTCAAGGCCCCTGAGCGTGCGCTCCCTGCTTATAGACAGAACGCGCTCCTCGCTCACCACCTTGCTTTCGTCAATCCCTCCTGCAAGCGCGTATAGCTCCCTTCCGAACGAGCCGAATTCGTCAACCAGTCTGAGCGGGTCTATATTCCTTATGTCTGCAATGCTCTTTACGCCCATTGCAGAGAGCTTTTCGTAGCTCTTGCTGCCCACTCCAGGCAGTTTTTTCACATCAGTCGATTTTAGGAATTCGTGCAGGTGAACCTCATCTAAGGTCAGTAAGCCATCTGGCTTGGCCTTGTCGCATGCCATCTTGGCGAATACCTTGCCGATGCTTATGCCTATAGTGCAGGGAAGGCCCAACCTTTGTTTTATCTCCTCCTTTATCCTTTCTGCCAGCTCGTTAGCCTTGCCGTATCCCAAATCGCCAACGTCTATTGCAGCCTCGTCTATGCTCATCTTTTCGAGAGGGAAGCCGAGCGATGAAAGGTATTCCATTATGGCGTTAGACACCTCTTCGTAATATGCGTCGTCAGCCTTGACGTACTGCAGGTCCTTGTAAAGCTGGAACGCCTTGAGGGTCGGCATGCCGCTGCGTATCCCGTATTTCCTTGCCTCGTAGTTGCAGGTCTGCACCACACCCCTGAGCTTGTCTGCGGAATCCGAGGTCCCGACGGCAAGAGGCCTGCCCTTGAGTTCCGGATGCCTTTTCTCTTCGCATGCGGCAAAAAAATAATCCATATCTATGTAAATAACCAAGCCCATAATACGCAGCCATATCAAATTTAAAATTAAGGCTTATATAGTATTTGCAGATGTGTTATTATGCGCGCAATGCAGTTCTCAGGAACCTTTTACGCATCGGGAAAAAGCGAGCTTGCCAAGTTCATAGAAGAAGCCGTAAGCCATGCCGATGTCAAAGCAAAGCACGGCTCTGCGGTCAAGGCGATTGTTGCGCCGCATGCAGGATACGTGTATTCCGGCAGCATAGCCGCATATTCTTACAAGGCGCTTATGGAAGACCGGGAGCACGGCAAGCCGGACACTGCAATAATCTTAGGCCCCAACCACACCGGCCTCGGCGAGCCCATAGCGGTCTCAATGGAAGACTGGGCTACGCCGTTCGGAACAGTGAAGAACGACAAGAAGCTTTCAAAGGCAATAATCGGCTCTTCAAAATACATATCAGAGGACGAGTCAGCGCATTCCGAAGAGCATTCGATAGAGGTGCAGCTTCCGTTCCTGAAATACCTGTTTCCTGACACTGCTGCATGCTTCATATGCCAGGGAGACCAGAGCCTGGATGCAAGCATCCTGCTTTCAAAAGCGGTTATCGCAGCGGCCAAGGAGTCCGGCAAGAGAATCGCTGTCATAGCAAGTTCGGACTTTAACCACTACGAGCCAGCAAGCGCGGCAAAGGAAAAGGACTCAAGGCTGCTGGCAGCAATAGAAAAGCTAGACTCTGACGAATTCAACAGCTCTGTATTGGAAACAGGAGACAGCGCATGCGGAATCGGTCCGATTACGGTTGCAATGGAATACTCGAAGGCAAACGGCGTGCCGAAGGCAACGCTGCTGAGATACGGCAACTCGGGAGAAGCCACAATGGACTACTCGAGCGTAGTCGCGTATTCTGCAATAGGGTTTTACGGAGCCGTATAGCCTTATTTTGCCTTGCTTTTCAGGGCATCTATTATCTCCTGCGCATGGCCCTTCGGATTAACCTTCTCGAACTTGGCCAAAAGCCTGCCGTCCTTCCCTATAAGGTACGTGTTCCTTAGCGTGCCCATGCCGAATATCCCGCGGTCTCCATAAGCGCCATACTCCTTTATCGTCTTGCTTTCAGGATCAGAGAGCAGCAGAAAATCAAGATCGCATTTCTTTATGAACTTGTCATGCGACTTCAGGTCGTCTTTGCTTATCCCCACAATCGTTGCTCCAAGCCCTTCAATCTCCTCCTTGTGCTTGTTGAATTCGTTCGCCTCTATGGTGCAGCCCGGCGTATTGTCCTTCGGGTAAAAATAAAGCACCAAGTACCTTCCCTTGAATTCTCCGAGAGTGTGCCTCTTCCCATCAGATCCATCCAGCTCAAAGTCCGGTGCACTTTTTCCAACTTCTACCATTATCTCATCCCACAATACAATAAAAATAAAATCTGGCAACTTATTTAATTGCTGACTATAAAAGTATATATCGCTGTAAATTCGCTGCAAAAGGCAATATAATGGGATTAAATCTTCTTGGAAAGCTGGGCATGGGCAAGGGCGAAAAGGTAAGGATAACCAACGTAAACGTATACTGGAAGGGCCGCGCTCACGCCCTTAAGGGCATGGAGGTCAAAAAAGGAAGCTTCAACCTGGAGATACCGTTTTCAAATAAAAGCGAAGACCTCAGTTTCTTGAAATCGGCAAAGGAGCCCCCGGAAACGATAAGCAGCATAGAGGTGAGCAGCCCATTCAGGCTCATAGGGGTAAGCCCTCAAACTCCTGTGTCGGTTGAGAAGGGCAAAAGCGTCACGTTCATAATAAGCATAGAATCCCCGGACTACGCGTACAACGGCCCGCTTACGGTGAAATTCGGCTCTCCGGCAGTGCCTACGATCCACCTTGAGATACCGAAGGTCATACTGATAACAAGCAAGGGCCAGAATGTTGCAGATGATACTGGAATAGTGAAGAACATAGAAAAGGGCAGCACAATAGAAATACCTGTGCAGCTGTACAAGGGCCTTTCATACGGGGATTCAATAAGCTCCGTGCAGCTCAGCCCGCCGTTCAAACTCGCCAGGACCGATCCACAGCTGCCTATCAAAATAGACGACAAAAACAGCTACATAGCAAGGTTCTACGTTACGGTGCCCGACTTCAGCTACGTCGGGAACCTTGAAATAACCCTTTCCTGATCAGCCGCCGTGCTTCAGCATTGCTATCTGCGCAAGCATTGATTCAAGCTGTATCCTCTCATTCGCGCCCTCTACTATCCTGAAGTTGGCCTCCCCTATGTAAATTATTATCTTGAGCTTCAGCTTTTCGTCAAAGTGGAGGTTCTGCGCCTCCCTGTAGCATTGGGTAAGTATGTCCTCACCGCTCATGCCGTGCTTCAGGGTAAGGGTGTCAAGCTCGTTCCTCGCCTTGTCGAAATCCCCGTCTACTGCGTACCTGAGCATGGACATTATCTCCTTCGGCCTGGCCCTGGACGCCACATCGTATATGTCGCCCTCAGTTATCTTTTCGCTCTTCATGGCCGCGCTCTGCAGCACGTTGGTGAGCTTCCTAAGGTCTCCGTCGCCAACGTATATAAGCGCCTCCATTGCGTTCTTCTCCAGGGTTATGCCCTCGCCCTTTACTATTCTGTTGACGTATTCCTTCATGTCGTCCTCCGTCAGCGGCTTGAACCTGAAAACCACGCACCTGCTCTGTATGGGCTCTATTATCTTGCTCGCGTAGTTCGCGCTCAGTATGAACCGCGTCTCGGCTGAAAACTTTTCCATGGTCCTCCTAAGGGCGTGCTGCGCGTCTGCAGTGAGCGCGTCGGCCTCGTCCAGAAATATTATCTTTACTGGCACCCGCGCAATCGATATGGTCTTTGCGAAATTCTTCACCTCTCCGCGTATAACGTCTATGCCCCTTGCGTCGCTCGCGTTGAGCTCCTTGAACGCAGTATTGAGATCATCGTCGTAGAGGTCCTTGGCCATAGCTATGGCGCTGGTGGTCTTGCCCACTCCGGCGCTGCCTGCGAATATCATGTTCGGAAAGTTGCCCTGCTTGACAAATGCCTTCAGCCTTTCGACTATCTGCTTCTGGCCTATTACCTCGTCAAGCGATTTAGGCCTGTACTTCTCGGTCCAAGGCAACTCAATTCCCTGCATAAAAATCAGCGCGAAATTTTGTTCTGCTATTTGCTATTACACTGGTCTAATATTATAATATTAACCCTTGATGCTGTTGATTATACTATCTATCTTCTTCTCGAGCTCTTCTATGGACGTAGTATTTGAGACTGCAAAGTCAACGATTTTCAGGGCTTCCGGAATCCCGAACCTTATCTCCTTCTGGTCCCGCTCCTTCAGGCCTTCAACGGTGTGGGGATCGTCCGCGCGCCCCCTGTCCATGAGCCTCTCGTACCTTGTCTCGCTCTCGGAAACCAGGCCTATGACGTAGAACCTGCCGTCCATGTGCTCCTTGAAATACCTTATCTCGTCAGGCCCGCGTATCCCGTCTATGCATATGTTGTCGGTCCTGTGCTTGATGTAATCAGTAGTGAGCCTTGCCGCTATGTCCATCCCGAACTTGTCCCTGAGCCCCTGCGAAAAGGACCGCAGGCTGTCGTTGTTTATCTCGACCGATTCGCTCTTCATCTTTTCCTTAACCGCGTCGCTCATGCTTACGAGCGAAAAGCCGTACTTTTCCTTAAGGTACTTGGCTATCGTGGTCTTTCCGCTCCCGGGCATCCCTGTAAGTCCTATTATCATTTTATCACAGCACTATTTCCAGTCAATAATAAATTAAATAAATTAAAATGCACTCCACGCCTGCTCTACTCAGAAAGTTCGGCAGGGTCCACTTCATGCGTTTCATCTACCAAATGCACGTAGAATTTTTCTACGTTTATCTTAAAAAACCTGAATTCGGCGGGCTCCTCGTAATCCGCCATTATGCTCTTGGCTTTCTTGCCCTGATCCTTAAAGACTCTTTTCGAGTAGAGCCTAATCGCGTTCTCAAGTTCTTTTCCCTCTATTACCTTTGCGGTCCCCTCGCCTTGTATTTCTTCCTCAGATCCTATCTGCTGAGTAGAGTCGAACATGAGGAAGGCGGCCTTGCCGTTGGAGAGAATGTTCCTTCCGTGCCTTGAATCTATTGAAGACAGGAAATAAAGATTATATTTGCTGTCGTAAACATAGAGCACGGCGTTTACCCACGGGGTGCCGTCTTCGCCGCACGTTGCAAGCGAAATATAATAGTTTTTTTCTATTATGCGCTTTATTGCCTTATTGTAATCTGCGTAGGCTATAGGCATACTTAACACTTGTTTGGAAACTATAAAAGCCTTTCCAAATAAAAAAATGAGAGCTGGCAATTGAACATGCAAGTGCCTGATTTGCACTGAAAGCTATTTATAGAGCAAAAGAAAAATTAGTTGCGTGGACGTATTTATAGTGCACAGATGGAACGGCACTCCAGAAAGCGACTGGTATCAATGGCTCAAGCGCGAACTGGAAAAGAAGGGCTTTGCAGTTTTTATACCAGAAATGCCAGAAACCGACAAACCATCAATAAATAAATGGGTAGGAAAGATATCCGATGTTGCGTCTGGCTCGGATAAGCCATATTTCGTAGGCCACAGCATAGGCTGCCAGGCAATATTGCGATACATTGAGTCAAGCGGAAAGAAAGCGTCCGGAGTTCTGCTAATAGCGCCATGGCTGCATCTAAAAGATGCAGCATTTGAAACAGATTCGGACCGTAAGGTTGCAGAGGAATGGATTTCAACTCCAATAGACCTAGACAAAGTGAAGGCAAGCATCGGCGAGTGCAGAGTAGTAATGTCGACTCGAGATCCTTATGTACCCGTAGAAGATTCCAAGATATTTCATGATGGGCTCAATGCCGAGATAAATATAATGCCTATATCAAAGCACTTTACCGGCGAAGAGGGCTATTCCGAATTGCACGTTGCGCTTAACGAGTTCATGAAAATGGTCCCTGGAGCGGCCGGCGCAGGCCGATAGCAACCAGAGCAGTTTTAAGCTCTGCAAGAAATATAAAATGGTTTGTGGTGCAAAGATGAAGAAGAAAACTTACCAAAAGAGCAAAAGGTACATAGGCTTTTCAGTTAAGAACATGGATCTCAAGGTAGACCCTTTCAATGATTTTTACCTTTATTCCTGCGGAACCTGGATAAAGCGCCATCCGCTGCCAAGAGACAAGACCAGAACAGGCTCTTTTACCGCGCTTACCGAAAGAAATTACGAGATACTCAAAAAAATCGCAGTTTCTTGTGCAGCACGCCGCAGTTCCGTAGGCAATCTACGGGTCATAGGAGACTTTTACAATTCCTTCATGGATACAAAAACAGTAGAGGAAGCAGGTTTTGGGCCCGTAGAAGAACTTATGAGCAGAATAAAAAGGGCAAAAAGCTACCGCGATATACTGAAGATCATGCCGGACATGATGCTGAACGGCGCGGATCCATTATTCGACGTTTATTCTACGGAGGACAGCAGGGACAGCTCGGTATACGCGCTGTACGTCTGGCAGGGCGGAATATCCCTGCCTGACAGGGATTACTACCTGAAAGGCGAATTCAAAGCCATACGCAGTAAGTATCTGGACCATATGACGCGCATGTTCGCCCTGTACGGCATACCCGCCAAAGATGCAAGAACGCACGCAAGGGCCGTGCTCAGGATCGAGACCGCGCTTGCAAGGGCCAGCAGAAGTGCGGCAGATACAAGGGACGAGGTCAAGAATTACAATAAATACGAATTGAAGACGGTCAGAAATAGGTATCTAAATCTCGAAATTGACAGATTAGTAAGGAAGCTGGGCGCAGGCAATGCCGCATATGTGATAGTAGGGCAGCCAGAATTTCTGGAAGCGGCAAACAAGCTTGTAAAAAGCTCCAGCATCTATGATCTGATTGCGTACTTCGAATGGAACCTTCTATACTCCAGCGCAGGACTGCTGCACAGCGCCGCAGTAAAGGAAAACTTCGACTTTTTCGGCAGGCAGCTGCTAGGCCAGAAGGCCATGCAGCCCAGATGGAAGCGTGCCATAGGCATGATTAACTCAATGGTCGGCGAGTCTATAGGAGAACTTTATGTAAAGGAAAATTTCAGCCCCGCCGCAGAAGCCCGGGCCAAAGCCCTTGTAAAAGACATACGCAATGCCTTCGGGGCAAGGCTGGAAAGGCTGGAGTGGATGCAGCCTTCTACAAAAAAGAAGGCGCTGGAAAAGTTCGACGCTATGAATACCAAGCTGGGCCACCCGAAAAGGTTCCGCGACTACTCAAGAGTGAAGACCGCGCCAAATAACCTATTCGGCAACTTTCTCAGCGCGTACAGATTCGAGTTGCACAGACGCATGTCCAGAATCGGAAAGAAGGTCGATAAAAACGAGTGGCACATGAACGCGCACACCGTCAATGCTTACTACGACCAGTCGAAAAACGAGATAGTGCTGCCCGCAGGGATATTCCAGCCACCGTTCTTCGATCCGGAAAAGGACGACGCCATAAACTACGCGGCAATAGGTGGCGTCATAGGCCACGAGCTTACGCATGGCTACGACGATCAGGGAAGCCTTTTCGACAAGAATGGAAACCTCCATGAATGGTGGACAGCGAAGGACAGGGCAAACTTCAGAAAGAGGGCCGAAAAGGTGGTAAAGCTATACGGCGCGCTCGAAATAATGCCGGGCACCAAGATAAACGGCAGGCTCACTCTAGGTGAGAACATCGCGGACCTTGGCGGGATAAGCATAGCGTATGATGCGATGCAGGCAAGCGCAAAGAGGAGAAAGCCGCGGGGCAGGATAGACGGATTTACTCAAGAGCAGAGGTTCTTCATCTCATGGGCGCAGCTCTGGAAGGGCCGGACTAGCAAGGGTGCGGCCAAGATGCTGGCTGCCGCGGACCCGCACTCGCCGGCAAGGTTCAGGGGCCTTATACCTACAACCACGCATCCAAACTTCGAAAGGTCATTTGCAGAAAAGAGCAAATTGGCCAAAATGAAAAAGCAATACGAATACGCCAACCTATGGTAGCCTGATGAAAACTCTGCATAGAAAGGAATATTAAGATGCTTGGAGAATTTTATTGAGTTGGGGGGAGCTACGCTAACCTGGCAGACTGTAAGCCTTGGGCGCTTACGATCGGAGTTCAAATCTCCGGCTCCCCACTTTAAGTTTGGGGTTATAAATTTGGGTGCATACAACTCATAATAATGGCCATGTCTGCGCTACAGAATAGGATAATAACCAAAAGCTTTTAAACCGTCAAATAGTATACATTTAGGCTTTGTTGATTTAGTGATACTTAATCAACAACATGAGGACTTTATCAACAACCTGCTATCTCCTTCCTTAGACTTATTTCCCAATGTGGTTTTGGTTTGCTACCCAATAAGACCTTATCCCTATCCACTTCTATAATCTTTTTATTAGGAGTTACGATATAAAGCCATGCATTTTTGTTCTTAGTAAAGGTCTCAAATTCATGCGTTGTTACAAATACAAAACGTCTTTTTGGAAAATCTCTATACTTGACCTCTATTAATCTACCAGAAGACTCAATGTCATAACCTAACTTCTTTAGGTGAACATCATTAGGCTTTCTTCTCTTGGATATTTCATAATCCATAGCCAATTTAATGGATTCTTTTTCTTTCATCTTAACTGCCTTCAATAAATTCCCTTAGCTTATTTGCTTGTTTGGGATAGTTTTCGACACTATCTATCTTGTGATGAGCAGGTATCTCCTGCATTAGATTTTCTGCAAATGCACTTGCGTCTTCAAGCCTTAGATATACTATAAAGACATTGTTCGGAAACTTTTGCCTTAGCCATTTTATAGGCTCTGCAATTACTTCTTTGCCTTTTCTTTCACGGATTGAAAATATTAGAATTAGGGTTATTACTGTGCTTGGAAATTCATTGTTTATGCGTTTAATGAGTTTTTCAAGATAAGCTATTATTTCTTGTACTGTATTTTTCTTTTGTTCTTCCCCAAGCGATATAACAATATCAACGTAAATATCCCTTCCTTTTAATCTTACTTTCTTCTGATTGTTTCGCAGTCGTCTTTGATTTAATGGAACGCCGATGAGCGTTTTTACTGTTTTTGTTTTACCTGAATTTTCCTCTCCACAAATTGCCACAACGGATTCTATCACACTAACACTACGCACCCAAGAACTCTGGCTTGATTCCAAGCTCAAATGTTTCCTGTATCAGTACACAGATATTATGGCAGAGAGCTTTCAAAAGGATTTCGTTTATGCAAGCAGTTTCAGTCTTTGACCTTACGCTATCTCCAAACTTGGACTTGACCATATGCATAACTGTCTCGGTGTTGCTTCAGTCATGGTAGTGCTGTAAGAACGCCGACTGGTGCATGGCAAAGTAATTGTATGCGTTTCTCCATATGTCAGAGTGATAGTTCTTTGACTGCTTATCTGTTATTGGTGCTGTGTTGCTCTTGAAAGGGATATAGCCAGCAACGCCAAGCTTGTCAAGATACATCAGATTATTGTCGGAGAGGTAACCCTTATCCGCAGATAGCTGTTGCATATCAAAGTTCTGATGCGTCTCCTCTACGAGCTTAGGCAGTTCGTTCATATCACTTACATATTGCATAGTTACCTCACAAGCAGCGATTATGTGAGTTGCGTTGCCATTGACAAGGTGCAGTTTGTACCATATCTTCCTATCTCTGACCTGTCCGTATTTGTGGTCAAACCATCTGCTAAACTTTGAAGGAGAAAAGCCAGTTGAGTCTATGCCAAATGAACTCTCAACGTTCCTTAATGGAAGGCTTGATACAGCTATTAATTCATTCAAGATAGGTGTCATCTCTGTATCTTCCATGTATTTGGCTACTGTGCTGTAATCAGGTGCTTTAACCATGTAGCCCTTAGCCTGAGCTTCCTTGCTGTCAGTTGCAAAGCGTCTAAGCGAGAAGGTGCTAAAGACCTTCAAGCCTGATGCAAAGACCATATCACGCATAGGCATCTTTGGTCTTCCAAAGACATAAGGCTTCTCTTCTATGGTGTTGCATAGATCGTTGAGTAGCTTCTGGAATAGCTCTTTTTGATGTGTGGTTGCTTGCGTGTAAGCCTTCCAGTTCTGCGAATAGGTCTTTCTTATTGTCCTTGTCTCCGTTACAGTGCCATCCTTGTTGAAGGTCTTGGTTATTATGAAATCCACAGCGAAAGCGTGCTTACAGCGTATCTGCCTTTCTATGTAGTCCTCACAGGTGCATTCAGCACCAGTAAGGGTAAGTTTCACTTCGTATATCTTCTTAGGGTTTGTTTGCGAAGGCACGACCCCACATCAAAGAACCGGCAGGGTGCGGATGTCGGCGAGCAATACCGCTCCATAATACTTTATACTGACGAAAGCGACAGGAAGGAAATGGACCTATATATAGACAAGATAAGGCCAAGCTTCAGCAAGCCCATACTTACCGAAGTTAAGAAGCTAGACGAATTCTACGAAGCGGAAGACTACCACAAAAACTACTACGAGAACAACCGCTTCCAGCCGTACTGCATGCTAGTGATAAGCCCAAAACTCTCGAAGATAAGAAAAGAATTCGGGATAAAAAGCCAAGATTGATGAAACTGCTATGCATTGAAGATCTTGTGCCTGGGCTGCCCCTCTATTATGGTCTTTCCGAATTCTATTGTCTCGAAGAAGGCACTGCTCTTCATGAACTTCGCGAATCCTTCAGTATCCTTCCATTCGGTGTAGATCATGTATTCGTCTGGGTTGGTGACTTCCCTGTAAATCTTGCCATCAATAAAGCCGAAATCGGATTCCCTAAGCTTTTCAACTACCTTGCCGAAATAATTTTCGAAATCTGCATTATGCCCTTCCTTTACCCTGTAGTACAGTCCAATGTTTATCATTTCTAACACCTAGAGCGTTATTCTACAACATTTACCTCTTCAATCTTCATCTCTGATATCTTTTCCTCATTCTCGAAGAGAAAGCTGGCAACTATCTTCTTGCCCGAAAGCACAAGCGGCAGCCAGTATTCATCATCGGCCCACATCTTTTCCAAAGGAAGTCTGCTCACGTCAGTCCACATGGGTGCCATTTCCTCGCTTTCTGAAGGCTCCCCCTCCCACTTTCTGCCCAGGAAAACGTGCACGCGCTGGTTAAAATCCTTGTCCGGAGGGCTGTTTTCAAAGTAAAAGTTTATCATACCGACCTTCTCAAATTCCAAGAGCCTCGTCCCTATCTCCTCGGAAGTTTCGCGTATCAGCGCATCGGTAATGCTTTCGCCGCTCTCAACCTTGCCACCTATGCCATTTAGCTTGCCCTTGCCAAAGCCCCTCTTTTTCATGGCTATGAGCACCTTTTTCCCGTCGCCGGAAACAAGATAGCACAGGGTCACATCCCTAAGCCTGCTGTATTTCTGTTCATAATAAGGTAATCTTTCTGCCATATAACCCCCAGAATACTTTGCAGCCAAAAATTAATAGCATTATGCTGCTGAGCACATCTACAATCGACGCCTTTGCAGAGAAGGGTTAAATATTATAATAATCTTCATAGCAGTATGTTCGGGATAAAGTCGAAGTCGCAAAGAGCCGATGATACTGTAGAATCTTGCGCTTCAAAGTATTCCAACATTGAAGGCCTTCCAAGGCTATTCAAGGAAAAGGTCGAAGAGTTCTCGCAGAGCTACGCGCAATACGGATACAGCAGGGCAAGGCTGCAGGTGTATTTTGCAAACAGGATGTCGGCAGACTATATAGTCAAATTCATAAATTCTGACATTGACTTGCATTTTGCAAATGAGGTGTTCGAGAAGATAGCGAAATCCTGCTATAACAGCACTTCCCTTAATTCCATAGATGCAAACGAAGTTGAAGACAAGAAGCTCCACAGAATGCTGAACGCGCTGGGCTCTCTCAAAGCCAAGCCAGAGCTCCAGATGCACCTTCTTGAAATATACTCGGGCACCAAATCCAGCGGCCCTCACATGCGCGAATAGCCCTGTCAGGGCGGCCTAACTGCCTGCAGTAAAGTCTAAATATCACCTCAGACAGATTTGAAACGGTAATAAAATGCCAACCGCAACAAAGGACATTGTATTCGAAGTCTCAAAGGGAAATTTCGATGCGTTCAACATATGCTCCATGCTGAGTACCGCGTATGGCGAGGCCCCAATAAGAATACTGCTGCGCTCCGGTGTGGTGGGCAACTACGTAAAGGAGCTATTCGACCTTGTTTCAAAGTCAAATTCGGACATCTCCAGCATGAACGATACCATCAACTACCTGGGCATATTCAAGAAAGCGCAGATAGACAAGCTGAAGGAGCTTGCGACTTCCGATGGCAAGCTCCACTTAAAATCCCTGATGGTGCTTGCATACTACTCCTCCCTGAAAGAGCAGGATCGGATGCTAACTAGGGACAACGCCATAGATGAAACTGTGGCGGAATTCAAGGAGGCAAAGTGCTTTGGCGACAAGATAGCAGAAGACTTTTTCAATATGTACGGCGCTGACCAGAAATTTAATGTGCCAGAGGTCGCAAAGACAAAGCTAATATTCGAGCTTTTCAAGGAGACTGTGGAAAAGCAGGAACTTGAAAAGGTGCAGAAGGAAAAGGAGAACGACAATTATTTTGCATGATGCCCCATAGGGCATGAATCCCCAACCTGATTTTAGCTGAAAGGCTTTTATTTATTTTCAGACAAATGCCATTGGATGGAAATCTTAAAGTACGATATAGTTATACTGGGAAGCGGGATTGCAGGGTTCAGGGCGGCTTTGCAGGCTGCGAAGTCAAACCCAAAGCTCAAGATAGCAGTCTTGTCAAAGCTCCACGCAATGCGCAGCCACTCAGTTTCCGCGGAAGGCGGAATCTCTGGAGTCCTGTATCCTGGCGAAAAGAACGACAGCATAGACCTGCATGCCTACGACACCATAAAGGGCTCTGACTATCTGGCAGATCAGGATGCTGTCGAGATACTGGTGAACAGCGCCCCGAGCGAGATAAAGCTGTTCGACAATCTCGGAGTGCCGTGGAACAGGGACGAAAACGGGAGGATAGTGCTTAGGGCCTTCGGCGGCATGAGCGTGCCGAGAACCGCCTTTGCTGCCGATAAAACCGGCTTCGCGATGATGAGTGCCCTGTACGACAGCGTTCTTCAGCTTGAAAATATAGAAATACTACATGAAAACTATGCAACCCGCCTGATAGTCAATGAGGGGCATGCAAACGGCGTGGTCGCAATAGACATGGCTACCGGGGATTTCAAGGCAATAGTGGGCAAGGCCCTAATCATAGCAACAGGCGGATTTGCAAGGCTGTACGGATTCACCACAACCGCTTATTCCAGCACTGGGGACGGCATAGCAATGGCCTACGATGCCGGCATATCACTGAAGAACATGGAGTTCGTGCAATTCCATCCTACCGGGCTGATACCGAGCGGCATACTGATTACTGAAGCTGCCAGGGGCGAAGGCGGATACCTGCGCAACTCAAAGGGCGAGAGGTTCATGGAGAAATACGCAAAGAGCGTAATGGAGCTCGCGCCCAGGGACATAGTGTCAAGGTCCATAATAACTGAAATAGACAACGGCAACGGAATAAAGGATGAAAAACTTAGCGACCTGGAATTTGTATATTTGGACCTGAGGCACCTCGGGGAAGAAAAGATCGACAAGAACCTGTCAATGATAAAGGAAATAACCATAAACAGGCTGGGCCTCGACCCCTCCAAGGAGCAGATACCAATAAGGCCGGTGGCGCACTTCACAATGGGCGGTATAAACACCGACATAAACGGCGCAGCGCTTTCTTCCGGGAAGCCAGTCAAGGGCGTCTGGGCGGCCGGAGAATGCGGCTGCGTAAGCGTCCACGGTTCGAACAGGCTGGGCAGCAATTCCCTGAGCGAATGCGCCATATGGGGCAAGATGACTGGCAACTCCGCGGCGCAGCTGTGCAAGTCGTCGACACAGGCGTTCGACGACAAGAAAATAGGCGCCATAGTCGAGGCCGAGCAGCAGAGGATATCTTCAATACTAGACAGGAAGTCTGGAGAAAATCCGTACGACATAAGGCATACGCTGTGGAACACGATGGACAACTTCGTCGGAGTCTACAGGAGCATGGACAAGCTCGCCAAGGCGAAGGCGATAGTCGATGAGCTCCACTCAAAGATTGACGATGCGGTAATAGCAGACAAAAGCATGGTGTACAACACCAACCTCATAGACTACCTGCAGCTTAAGAACATGATAGCGCTTGCAAGGACCGTGATCGCAGGGGCCATGGAGCGGAAGGAGAGCCGCGGCGCACACGCCATGGTCGAATATCCGAAAAGGGACGACAAAAACTGGCTGAAACATACCATAGTCCAGAAGGACGGCGACGGCTTCAAGGTCAGCTACATGCCGGTAAAGATAACAAAATGGCAGCCGCAGGAGAGAAAGTATTAGTTGGTAAACATGGAGAAGAAAGTCTATGACATGCGCGGGAACCAGGCAAACATAGCAAGGCTGCTTGGATTCTACAAGTCCGCGTTCATCCACATGCTGTTCTACAGGCTACTAATATTCCTTGGCATAATATACGGGATAGTGCTCATAGCATCGGTGTTCTACGCGCCGTTGATCTTGGCGGCAAAGGCATTTACGATAATAATATGGATACTTTTCATGCCGCAGGTGTTCGCCGCGGTCAAGGTGCTCTCGCTCACGCGCACCAGGGGCCTGTCATTCGGCCATCTGGGCGAGGAATACACCTTCCTCGCAAGGAAAAGGTACAAGGGCAGCACTGCGCTATATACCGCGCTGCCCTATATAGTGCTTGCAGTCTGGATAGTCGGAATAGCCTTCGCGGCGATAGGGTGGAATGTATGAAGGCATCAAAGCTTATGATATTCTTTTACGGAGGCATGTTCCTGGTGCCGCTGCTGATGTTTGTGATCGCGGTAACATACGCATTCCCGGGGCTTTACGAAGCCAGGCAGGCGCTTGCCGTTCTTGCCGGCATAGGCATAATAGTCTACGGGATACTCGGCTACATAGAGGTGTTCGCACATGGTAAAAACTGAAAAGGTGGACTTCATAATCAACGACCTTGACAATGCGACCGGAAAGGCCAGCAAGAGCACGTACAGCATGGAGGTCAGCCAGCTCACAACCGTGCTCGACGCGCTGATATCGATAAAGGAGAAGCAGGATGCAAAGGTTTCGTTCAGGTACAGCTGCAGGATGGCGATATGCGGATCGTGCAGCATGGTGATAAACGGCAAGCCAAGCCTTGCATGCAACACAAGGGTAGCTCTCTTAAATTCAAAGACGGTAGAGGTCGCGCCTCTGCGCGGTCAGCCGATACTCCGCGGGCTGGTATCAGATTTCGACGACTTCTTCAAGAAGCACAAATCTGTCAAGCCATGGATAGTGCACAAGGACTCCGCTGAAAAGTTCAGGGACGACAAGGTCTACAAGCAGTCAGACGAGGAGCGCGACAGATACCTGCCTTTCTCTGGATGCATAAAGTGCGGGCTATGCCTGGACGCCTGCCCTGTGGTAAACACCGAAAAGGGCTTTGTGGGGCCGCAGGCACTGGCACAGGCATACAGGTACAACGAAGATACCCGCGACGAAGGCAAAAGCGAAAGGCTTGACTACCTTGACACGCTCAACGGCATATGGGGCTGCGAATACGCAGGAGCATGCTCAGAGGTGTGCCCAAAGTCTGTGGACCCGGCGCTCGCGATACAGCTGCTTAAATTCGATTCTATAATGCAGTCATCCAAGCGCGGCCAAAAGCCGGCGAAGACCGAACCAGGAAAAAAGTGAGGGCGCCTGCCCGTAGCTAACGGCCACGGCCCGCACCGTCCTTAATACTGGATTAATAATGTTTGCGGTGAATTATAATTGCTTTGACTGGTGTTGCAATGCCTTATCGCACCGAAAGAGACGTCCTTGGAAAGGTGAAAATAGACAGCTCCTCCTACTACGGCTCAGAGACAAAAAGGGCCATAGACAATTTCCCGGTGTCCGGGATTACCGTAAGCCCTGACTTCATACACTACTACGCGCTTATAAAAAAAGCCGCGGCGAAGGCCAACTTGAAATCCGGAAAGCTGAGCCAGGAAAGGGCATCCGCAATCATAAAGGCAGCTGAAGAGGTTGCTTCTGGAAAATTTGCCGATCAGTTTCCGGTCGACGTGTTCCAGGCCGGCGCAGGGACAAGCACAAACATGAACCTGAACGAGGTCATAGCGAACAGGGCCATAGAGTTGCTCGGTGGCAGGAAGGGCGACTACAAAAAGGTGCATCCGAACGACCATGTAAACATGTCGCAGTCTACCAACGACACGTACCATGCGGCGATGCGGGTGGCAGCCAATGCGACGATGCGCAGAAACCTTATACCTGCGCTGAAAGCCCTGGCAGCAACCTTCCAGAAAAAGGCTGCCGAATTCAGGAACGTTGTCAAGATAGGGCGCACACACCTTCAGGACGCAGTGCCAATCACCCTAGGCGATGAAATGTCAGGATATTACGGTGCCATAGAGTACGCCATAGAGGGCCTTGAGCAGTCTCTTGCGCAGCTTTCAGAGCTGCCGCTTGGGGGCACTGCAGTAGGCACAGGCATAAACATATCAAAGGATTACAAGGCCAACGTCATAAGGGAATTGAGCGCCATTACAAGGATAAAGTTCAAGCCGGCAAGGCACATGTACGCAACCATGCAGCAGGAATACGCCGAGCTTGCGGCAAGCAACGCAATAAAGACCGCAGCAATAACGCTAGGCAAGATAGCCAACGACATAAGGCTGCTGGGCTCAGGCCCAAGGGCAGGGCTCAACGAGCTGATCCTTCCGCCGGTGCAGCCCGGATCTTCAATAATGCCGGGCAAGATAAATCCGAGCATGGCCGAGATGCTGAACATGGTGTGCTTCGAGGTTTACGGAAACGCATGTACGATAGAGCAGGCGTGCTCTGGGGGCCAGCTCGAGCTGAACGTGTTCATGCCGATAATAGCGTTCGACATGCTGTACTCCATAAAGATACTCTCAAACGCCGTGAACGCGTTTAACTCAAGATGTGCTAGAGGCATAAAGGCAAATACCAAGGCCATAAATGCAAACCTTGAAAGAAACCTTTCGCTTGCAACTGCACTGTCGCCCTACATAGGCTACGCCAAGGCTGCAGACATAGCCGCAAAGGCGTACCGCGAAGGCAAAACGGTAAAGGAGGTCTGCCTTGCCGAGGGCATAATGCCCAAGCAGGAGCTTGACAGGATACTCAATCCTAAAAATTTGGTTTAGATGATAGACATGGTAACAAACGAAGAGGCGCTTGATCTTCATAAGAAGGCCAAGGGAAAGATAGAGACCGCGCCTAAGGTGACGCTTAACACCGGAAATGACCTGGCTACGTACTACACGCCAGGGGTCGCATTCGTCTCAGAAGCCATAAAGGCCAACAAGGAAGCCGCATACGATTACACCTGGAAGTCAAACACCATAGCCATAGTTTCTGATGGCACCAGGATACTCGGTCTGGGCAACATCGGCCCCGAAGCCGGCCTGCCTGTCATGGAGGGCAAGGCGCTGCTGTTCAAGAAGTTCGGCGCGGTCGACGCGATACCGCTGTGCATAGGCACAACCGACGAACAGGAGATAATAAAATTCGTAAAAAACATAGCGCCCACGTTCGGCGCGGTAAACATAGAGGACATAGAGTCACCTAAGTGCTTCGACATAGTCGATTCGCTTTCAGATTCGCTCGGCATACCTGTATTCCATGACGACCAGCATGGCACCTCGGTTGTAATAACCGCTGGGCTGATAAACGCGCTGAAGCTGGCCGGCAAGACGATAAAGAACATAAACATAGTAATAAACGGAGCCGGCGCCGCCGGCCTCGGAGAAGTTAGGATGCTGAACTACATGGGAGTAAAAAACATACTCGTGCTAGACAAGGCAGGCATTATCTATGAGGGCAGGCAGGAGAACATGAACAAGTACAAGGATGAAATAGCGAAGGCCACAAACCCCTCCAAGAAAAGCGGCACCCTAGAGGATGCCGTGAAAAACGCA
The DNA here is from genome assembly GCA_009387755.1 of Candidatus Micrarchaeum acidiphilum ARMAN-2. Lineage (NCBI taxonomy): Archaea > Nanobdellati > Microcaldota > Candidatus Micrarchaeia > Candidatus Micrarchaeales > Candidatus Micrarchaeaceae > Candidatus Micrarchaeum > Candidatus Micrarchaeum acidiphilum. Next base: position 239,070 of record GG697240.1, on the reverse strand, counting down.
GACGTGCTTATAGGCGTAAGCTCAGCCGGCTCATTCAACAAAAACCTCATATCGCTAATGGGCGACAAGCCAATAGTATTCGCGCTGGCTAACCCGGTACCAGAAATAGGATATGAGGATGCGAAGGCAGCAGGGGCATTCGTGGCAGCCACGGGCCAGAGCGGCAAGCCCAATCAGGTCAACAACGTGCTGTCCTTCCCGGCCATAATGCGCGGCATACTCGACGCAAGGGTAATAAAGATAAAATACGACCTGCTATATTACGCCGCAAAGGCGCTTTCCCAGGCTGCCGGCAAGAACTTGGCCGTAGAGCACATACTGCCTGACCCTTCAAACAGGAAGGAGATGCGCAGGGTCGTGGAGAACGTCGCAGTGGCCATAGGCGAGGCTGCGCTGAAGTCCAACAACACCATGGTAAAGGAAATAGACCCGTCGGCCATGCGCAGGTCAATAGCAGAAAGGCTTGCCAGGTACTCGAAGCTGGAAAAAAAGCTCAGTAAGCTCCTTATAAAATGACCGCCCGGAAATGACATACAAAAAGAGGCTAGGAGTAAAAAGAATCCCCTAGCCCTGCATATGCGCTCGTGCCTGTTATCTTATTTCAGCGGCAGCCCTGCGTGATTCTGCCTCCCTCTGCGCTGCAACCGCCACTGCGGCCGCGCTCAGCTGCCTTTCCTCCCTGTCCTCGGCAGCCTCTGCAGACCTTGCTGCTATCTGCGCTATCCTTTCCTCCATCAGAGCGCTTATTGCATCTATCGCTTCCGGCTTCGCCTCCTTTATGCCGGCGGCCGAAAGTACTGCTTCTATCTGGCTTCTGTCGAAGGCTTCCCTGGCCCTCTTTCTTGCGCTTGCTTCTCTCTTTATTCTCTTGCTATCTCTGTCGTTCTGTTCAGGCATCTCATTCACCCCAATCTAACATCAAAAGGAAAGTTTATACGCTTTACTCATTTGCGGGATTAGGGGAAGCAACGCAGCCCTGCAGCCAACCACGCAAGCGGGTTAAGGCATAAATAAAATTCGAAACAATATTCATGCGAAATGGTTGCATGGACTACGAGTACTGGGACACAAAAGGCGTGCATAAAAAGGCATCGACATATCCCTATGCGCTATTGTTCTCTATCGACTACCTTGCAGTTTCAATAATATATGGATTAATGTATTACAGGATCAACAATACGCCGCTGTTCCAGTTTTTCCTGTTTGCTACGTCGCCGTTCAGTCCGCTTGAGGATTTCAGCCGCATATACTCGTCAGTCACCGTCGGCCTGATATCGAACTTCTTTGTAGTTGCGCTGCTCATACTGATATCAGAGGTGATTGCCGATTTCGTCTTGAAAAACGGCAAAAGCTACGTAAGGACCACATTCGTTTTCAGCATACTCTCCTCATACATATTGTCTTTTATCATTTTCGTGCTGCTGGGCACGCCGAGCACTGGAACCTCGGTAATAGGGTTCTGCTTTTCAATCCTCATAGCGTACATGCTCATTTCAGAGGCACATTCCATACTGCATAAAATAGCGGGAGGTCCGCAGCAGATGACCATAAGGGGCCTGCTCAATCACATAAACTTCGTGGTTATAGGGCTATTCAAGGTTATAATATTCGGCGCGTTTGTATACGTTCTCGCAGTTTTTACTTTATACTCATACATAATAGGAAACCCGAGTTGGTGGCTCCATCTCTCTGGGGCTGCAATCTTCGCCGTGCTCGTGTTCGCGTCAAGCGGCAAATACAGGTTAAAAAAGCCAAAGGGCAAAAGACGATAACATGACCGAATCCGAGGGCGCCGTCAAGCCGGCGCCAAGTCAGAGATGGCTGTATTCAACGCTTCCGGGCAGCATGGCATACGGCCCTATATCTACAATAGTGATACTTTATATACTGTACCTCGGCGGGAATGTAATAGACGCATCATATGCGATAACCCTCGGGAGCCTGGTGGTAATACCCGCCGCATATTTCTGGGGCAAGGTAATAGACAAGTTCAAAAGGGAAAAGCCCCAGATCATAATATCCTACTTCGGAATAGCCATTTTTACGGCTGCCATGTATTTCACCAATGCCATAGTGCTCGTAGTGCTCTTTTATGTGCTCGTATCATTCTTTACAAGCGCTAATGCGACTCCGCTCAACATGCTGGTAATGGAGAACGCGCCGGCAGACGAATGGCATTCGGAATTTTCAAGGCTGCAGCTAATGGTGAGCGCAGGCAGCACTGCGGGATACATCTTCTCGACATTTGTGCTCGGCTTGGTAGAAATAAAGTACCTCACAATACTCCTCGCAGTAATAGCCATCCCTTCAATAATAATGAGCGTCCTGCTCATATCATCGGAGCCTACAAAAATTGAAAGGAGGGCAATAATATCTAACATCCATGTGTTTGTTACGCGCATATTCATGACGCCCGTGCTTTTCGTATCAAAGCCAAAGATATCCGTTTTCAAGAAACTTTTCAGCATAGGAGAATACCGCAAAAAGAAAATTTCCTATCTCGGGATCATATACATAGGCATATTCATGTTCATGCTGAGCAGCGGCATGTTTAATACCGTCTATCCTGCCGGCCTAAAGAACTACGGTCTGACAGAGTTTGAGATATTCATAATAATAACTATCGGGATAATGGTTCAGACAATCACATTCGCATACTCAAACAGGTTCGTCGGCAGAAAGTTCAATACCGAGATACTGTCAAATACGCTGCTGCTCCGAGGCGTATCATATATGCTAGTGGGAGCCATATTCCTAGTTGCAGTTTCAAGGCCAGAGTTCGTCATCGTCAACACTATACTTTATTCCCTCTCTGCAGGCTTCGCATATTCAATCTACTATGTAATATCAAATACCATGGTGTTCAAGGCTGTAGGAAAAGAGCACCCAGCAAGCAAGCTAGGAATATACACCGCAATGATGAACGTTGCCCTGCTGATAGGTGCGCTTCTTGGCGGTTACATATCCTACTACATTGGATTCTCGGTTAGCTTCTTCGCAGCAGGCATCCTGCTCTTGCTCAGCATAGCCATATTCGGGCATGCAATAGAAGCCAAGGCTGCGAATTCAGCGTAAAGAAAACATGCAAAAACATTTTAATAAAGAAAATGTAATGCTATGCGTGGTAAAATGACAAATGGGGAGATGATAAAATATGCCAGCCGCGCCGGGGAGGTAGCCGCATACATTTCAAAACCTGAAAAGACTTCAAAACCAGCACCGGGTGTTATTCTTATACACGAGATATTCGGGCTCTCTGATCACATAAAGGACGTGGCGGATAGGCTGGCTCGTGCAGGCTATGTCACTATAGCACCAGACTTATTCTCTATACCTGAAATAGCCGGTGTTCTTACCTCGGAAAATCTCTCAGAAGCCATGAAATTCATGCACACGCTCCCAATGGAAAAGATGCGCGACACAGATTACGTCGCCCAAGCGCTTGAAAAATATGAGACTGGTAACAAGCAAGGTTTACTGGCCGCAATGCAAATGGCATTTATGGGCGGAATGCCAAAGCCTAAGCTGGTAGAAGAAATGAAGGGCGCCGCAGCATATCTGCGCTCATTAGATGGCGTAAACGCAGACAAAATAGGGAGCATGGGCTTCTGCTTCGGCGGCGGCATGTCCATACTTCTTGCATGCAACGAAAAGATAGATGCATGCATAATATTTTACGGAGAAAATCCGGATCCGATATCGCTGGTTGAAAACGTTAAGGGTCCGATAATGGGCATATATGGAGGCAAAGATATAAGGATAAGCTCAAACGTCGACAAACTGCTTTCAGCTGCAGTGCAGTACAACAAAGCCTTTGAAATGAAGCTTTATCCTGAGGCAGCGCACGCATTTTTCAATGACACAAATGAAAGGACGTACAACAAGGCTGCTGCGGAAGATGCATGGGAAAGAGTGCTCAGCTTTTTCTCAAAGAACCTATCATCAGGCCAATAATCAAAGTATGGCGGTAAGTTAAGATGGATCAAAAAGCAGGTATAAAAGGCGCTGCACGGCAGGAGTCAGTCAAAACTGCCGAATCTGAAGAGCTTAAATTCGGCAAGCACTACAAGTGGATAGCGCTTTCAAACACCACCCTGGGAGCGCTAATGTCATCGATAAACGGCTCTATACTGATAATATCGCTGCCAGCAATATTCAGGGGCCTCAACATAAATCCACTTATGCCTACATCTATAGTGTACCTACTCTGGCTGCTTCTGGGATACAACGTAGTGACCGGAGTCATACTGCTTACAATAGGGCGCCTGTCAGACATGTACGGTCGCGTAAGGCTCTACAATCTGGGCTTCCTGATCTTTACCATAGGATCTATAGGGCTATACATATCATCGCTCTACATCGGCGGCACGTCCGGAGCGCTTTCGCTCATACTGCTGAGGCTGTTGCAGGGCCTGGGAGGTGCATTCCTTTTCGCAAACAGCACCGCAATACTGACGGACGCGTTTCCCTCAAAGGAACGCGGCAAGGCCATGGGCTTCAACCAGATAGCAGCAGTAGGTGGCGGAATACTCGGCCTTATCATTGGCGGCCTGCTTTCAACTGTAGACTGGCACCTAGTCTTCCTGCTGAGCGTGCCTATAGGGATAATAGGCACCATATGGGCATATCTCGCGCTTCACGAGACCGGCAAGCTCGACCCTAGCAAGAAGCTTGATCTGTCAGGCAACATAATATTCGCAGCATCTCTGACCCTAATACTTATAGCCCTAACGTACGCCATACTGCCGTACGGATCCAGCCCACTGGGATGGTCAAATCCGTTGATACTGTCGCTACTCGGAATCGGGATTCTTTTGCTTGCAATTTTTGTATTCATAGAATTGAAGTCAAGGTTCCCAATGTTCAACATGGCGCTTTTCAAGATAAGGGCGTTCACCTTCGGCAACATAAGCCTTTTCCTTGCAGGAATATCAAGGGGCGGCCTTCAGTTCATGCTGATAATATGGTTGCAGGGCATATGGCTGCCGCTGCACGGAGTGCCGTTCTCGCAAACGCCATTCGACGCAGCACTTGACATGATACCATTTATAGTCGGATTCATGTTTTTCGGGCCGCTGTCTGGATACCTATCAGATCGCTACGGCGCAAGGCTTCTTTCCACCATAGGCATGCTCGTAAATGTAGCCGGCTTCCTAGTCCTTGCAACGCTCCCTGCCGAGTTCAATTTTGTTGCGTTCGCAGCTATTATATTTTTCCTCGGGGTGGGGCAGGGGCTGTTCGCAGCGCCGAACACAACCGCGATAATGAACTCGCTCCCCGCAGAAAGGCGCGGCTCAGGCTCTGGCATGAGGGCAACCTTCATGAACGTGTCGTTCATGTTCAGCCTTGCAATATTCTTCACCCTGCTGATAAGCGGATTCGCGATAAGCCTTCCGCATTCGCTTTACAGTGGCCTCGTATCTGCAAATGTACCGGCAAGCACCGCAAACTCGATAGCTTCGCTGCCGCCCACGGCCGCCATATTCTCGGCTTTCCTGGGTTACAATCCCCTGAAGACGCTTATACCCGCAAGCGTTCTGTCATCGCTGCCTTCGTCTACAGTTTCTGCAATAACTTCAAAAAGCTTCTTCCCTAAGATAATAAGCTCGGCGTTCATGTCGGGAATGCGGCTGGTGTTCTATCTGGGAGCGCTGCTTTCGCTGGTAGCTGCAATAGCATCCGCGCTCAGGGGCCCGAAGTATATACACGAATGAGCATAAAGCTGGATTCAGGAGCGGTCGTATCCTTCCTGCCTGAAACCCCTTCTCCTGAAATTTTGCCTCCTGAAATTCCCGTGCTGCGGGGCCGATCTTCTATCCCTGTCGTGATAGCCTCCGCCTGTACGCCCTCCGCGCCCGCCGAACCTCGATTCCCTCCTTTCCGGCCTTGCTGCAGAAAAGGCCCGGGCAGCGACTTCGGAGTATTTGCCCACATTGAGCCTTAACTCCTTAACATCAATCTTTGCCATATACTCTATGTCGGATATCAGGTTCCTCTGCTGGTGCGTTATTATGCTGAACGCCCTTCCGTCGGCGCCCATCCTGGCCGACCTTCCGACCCTGTGCAGGTAAACCCTTGGGTTGTCAGGGCAGTCGTAGTTTATAACGTCGCTTATGTCCCTTATGTCTATTCCCCTTGCTGTTACGTTGGTGGTAACCAGCATCGTTGCATCGGTCTTAAAATTGTTCAGCGTGTTCTCCCTTCTGTTCTGCGAAAGCCCCCCGTGCATCAGAAGGCTTTCATAGCCGGCGTTCCTAAGGGCGCTTGCAAGAATCTCAGCGCCGAACTTAGTTTCTGCGAATATTATGGTCTTTTTGGGCTTGTATTCATCGATATATGCCAGCAAAGCGCTGAATTTCTCGTTCCTGCCAACTTCGCAGTAGGTATGGGATATGGTATTTACTATGCTGTCCTCCTTTTCGCCTACGGATATAAACTCCGGATTCCTCATGAATTCGTTAGCCAGGCTGTGCAGCTCGCGCGGTATCGTCGCTGAGAAAAACATCGTCTGTCTGCCTCTTCCTGTGTGCCTGACTATATCCTTCACGTCATCTATAAATCCCATGTCGAGCATTATGTCGGCTTCGTCCAGCACCAGGTATTTTACCTTTTCAAGGTCAAGTACGCCCCTGCTTATAAGATCTAGTATCCTGCCCGGGGTGCCTATAAGTATGTTGCAGCCTCTGGATATCTTCTGCATCTGCATGTTAATCGATACTCCGCCGTACGCAACTACCGCTCTGATCTCGTTGTCCCTGAGCTTGTAGCCGCTTTCGAATATCTGGACCGCGAGCTCCCTGGTTGGCGCAAGTATCAGAGCCTCTATATCCCTGCCCCTGCTGATTTTTTCCATTATCGGCAGCAGAAACGCGTAGGTCTTTCCAGTGCCTGTCTTTGCGCGCACTATGATGTCCCTTCCTGAAAGAACCTTTGGTATTGATTCCCTCTGGACGTCTGTCGGCGCAGTTATTCCAATCGCGCTTAGGCCACTGGCTAAGCGCTTGCTTATTCCTATATCTTCAAATTCGTTCAATTAAACACCGTTGGTGTATGACATACGCAATACCAGCCAACTACCTTTAAGCGATACAAACTTGGTACGATTCCATGCCTATCCTCTGCAACGGAATAACTATAAAAGCAGTACACTTTCAAGTAATGTCCAATATCTTCATATGCAGTTGGATATTGTTGTCTTAGATATATAAATCTTTGTATAAGCAGGGCTTTGTTGATTAAGTCCGACCGTATAAACAAAATTTGACTTTTTGAACAAAGCCGGCCAGGATGCTATAAAAAATACATTATAGAAGCATTTATAAATATTTATAAACGATATTATATCATGCCAAATCCATATAATCCGCAGAATCCAGCTGACCCGAATTACTTCGGTGGCAGAAAAGAGTATCTGCGCATAGTAAATGAGAAAATAGATGGTGCGATAAGTTATCGCAGATCTGCAGGCGTACTCGTATATGGTTACAGAGGCATAGGCAAAACATCGATGTTATACAAAATCAAAGCAGAAGCAGAGAGCAAGCAAAAAGGCATTGTCATATACCGCCGGCTTGGAAGCACAACAACGGAGAGAGATTTATACCGTTTAATATCAGAAGAAGTTGTAGAAGCAGTAAAAAAAAGATTGGGTGTGAAAGGAGTTATAAACGGTGTGAAAGAGAAAATCTCTTCGGTACATACACCGCTTTTAGATCTTGATTTGAAAACTGAAGAAGAAAATAGCCCCTATTATTTATGGCAAAAGGTACGCGACAATGTTCCGAGCGTGGATTTCATAATGATTGAAATAGATGATGCGGATTACTTAAGCTCCGAAGCGCTTGGAGAGCTTAAAACGATAGTAGAAGCGCAGGCAAAGATACCGCTGCTACTTGTAGTATCTGGCGGCGAGGATTTTGAAGAGAGACTGATAAGAGATTATTCACCGATAGCAAGAGTATTCTCCGGAGCCAGTTTCAATTTGGGATCATTTACATTAAATGAACTGAAGGAGGTATTGGACGAGCCTGTAAAAGGCACTGAAACAAACTGGAGCGACGAAGCAATAAATAAAGTGAACGATCTTTCGAGTGGATATCCATACCTAGTGCAGTGCATAGCTGCGGCTAGTTACATAGAAGGAACGATAACAAAAGAGCGTGTAGATAAAACACTGGAAACGGCATTAGACATAGGTCGGCCGTGGCTAAACAACGAAATAAAAAGCGCTTCTGATAATGATATAGTGTCATTCTTTAAGATAGCGAAGCTGAATAAGCAATACTTTACAAGCGCAGAGCTTCTGAATGCCGGGGTCTCTGCGGTTTATGTAGGCAGACTCGTGAGACTAAAAGTCATAAAGAAAATCAGCAGGGGCAGATACAAGCTCATAAAAGCACCCATAATTGCTTATTATCATGCTCTTGCTAGAAAAATACAAATATGATATTTTAGTCATAACTGCGGTCACAACCCGCAAGTGGGGATTTCAGAAAATTGCAAATCTGCATTTACACAAGCCATTGCAAAAATTGATCGTGTTGGAAACCTCTTTTTGAGCTTTGTTGATTTAGTCTTACTTTTTCAACAACAATCACACTTTATCAACAAAATTTGACTTTTTCAACAAAGCTTATACGCAGGCATCGCCGCGCCACGGGGCATGCGGCATTGCGCTGCAGGATAAAAAATATACAAAAATAAAAACCTTGCCGGCTCAATAAATACGCTCCTGCCTGCACTGCGTTTCATTGCGGCAGGCGCATAACCCCAAATACGGTGCATCTATGAAATGGTACGGCTATCTTGGAATTTTCATGCTGGCATTTGCCAACATAAATTTCTTTACGAAAGTCGAGCCCTTCGCTCTGTTCTACATACCGATAGCGTGGTACGGCTACATATTCCTTTTTGACAGCATAGTGTACAAGATAAGGCACAGGTCAATAATAAGCACTTACCCGTGGGAATTTCTGCTCATGCTGCTCATATCTGTGCCGTTCTGGCTCATATCCGAGCTGTACAACCTTACTGCAGTAGACTGGATATACATACACTGGGTGTGGTACGAGCACCTCCTGGATTTCACGACCATACTCCCGGCCGTAGCAGAGACTTTCACGCTCGTAAAGGCGCTCGGCATATTCAAAAATGTCAGGCTGCCGAAAATATCAAAGGGCATAATGAAGCCCTCAATAGCTCTTGGCGTTGCGCTTATGATTATACCCATTTTCGTGCCCAAAGCAGCGTTTCCGCTCATATGGATAGGCATATTCCTGATCTTGGACCCGATAAACTACCTGATGGGAAACGCCAGCGTATTCGGAAAAATGACCACAGGCAGGTGGAGCGAAATGTTCCAGCTGTTTCTCTCAGGGATAATAATGGGCTTTTTCTGGGAAATGTGGAACTACCTCTCATACGCGAAGTGGCTTTATTTCCTGCCATCCATATTCCTGCCGCAGTTCAGGCTTTTTGAAATGCCCCTAATAGGATACTTGGGCTACCTGCCCTTCGCGCTCGACGTCTTTGCGTTCTACACATTTTTCAGGATTTTCAGGTTCAGGGGCGAGAATCCCCTGGACAGGATATGACAGCACTGTGCCCCAGCGCCCCATAAATAGCCCTCATGCCCGGTAGCCGGCAGTAAAAAACCTGTTATAAAAGTATTAAAAGCTTGGCAGCCAAAGGGTAATTATGCGTATACAATCCGATGGGTCTGTGCAGCTTGGCGCTGAAATATCTACCGTAAGGAGCTTCGTTCTAAATCCGGAGGAAGTATTTTCGTGCATACCTGATGCAAGCAATTTTGCAAAGACAGGGGACCAAACGTTTACAATAAACATCGGAGTCGGTATAAGCGTAGTTAAGGGTACTATAAGGATGGATGGTTCAATTGCAGAGGCAGGGAACGACGAAGTGACATACACCTTTCAGGGCAAGGGTTTGGGCAGCACGGTAAAAATGAACCTCTCGATAAAGATGTCGGGCTCTGGAAATTCAACGACAATAGACTGGAAATCCGATGCCGAATTCACCGGCATAATAAGCGGGGTAAGCGAATCCATAATACGGAAGGCGACCGATGAAAAGGTCGGCGAGATAATATCAAAGGTCAAGGAGAAAATCGAAAAAGGCCCAGAGTCGGTGTAGTAAATGGAAGAGCAGTTCGCAAATTCGATAAAAGATCTTGAAAGGCTCCGCAAATTCAGCGACGATGAGATGAAGGTCCTGGAGGCTTCAGACAGGGCAGCCGACGAGATCGCAGAGCCTGAATACGAGCACTACCTGAAGCACGAGTTCAACTCGGAGGCTCCAGGCATACTTGCAAAGCACAATCTCCTCGGCATACCAATAAAAAAAGAATATGGCGGACTGGAAATGCCGCCTATTATATCCGCCTTGGAAAAAGAGCGCCTGGGCCAGCTGGGATTGGGCCTTTCAAGCTTCATAAATGTGCAGGTTTTCTTATGCGCTCAGACGATCCAGCGCTGGGGCACGGAAGAGCAGAAGTCTGAATACCTGCCAAAGGCGGTCCGTAAGGAAAAGGTGTTTGCATTCGGCCTGACCGAGCCAGAGGCAGGAAGCGATCCAGCTTCCCTAAAGACGCAGTACAAAAAGGAAGGAGACCGCTATATAATAAACGGCACCAAGTACCTGATATCAAACGGAACTATTGCTGACTACATATTGGTTTTTGCGCGGTCCGCAGAGAATCCAGGCACAATAAGCGCAATACTGGTAGATGCAAAGAGCGCAGGCCTGAGCCGCATGGAGCTCAGGGAAAAAATAGGACTCTTCACTTCGGATACAGGGATGCTTGACTTCGAAAACGTAGCCGCGCCGAAAGAGAATATGATAGGCCCTGAGGGCAGGGGCATGCCGGTTGCGTATTCCGCCCTGCTAAATGCCAGGCTCGGAGTTGCAGCAGGCTGCGTAGGTGTAATAGAGGCCTCGCTTAATGCCTCTCTAAAGCGGTCAAGGGAAAGAGTCCAGCACGGTAAGCAGATAGGCAAACACCAGCTGATACAGCAGCACATCTCCGCAATGCGCCAGAACCTCGAAATGGCAAGATGGCCGACCTATTTCGCGGCAATCAGGAAAGGAGAGTACGAAAGCAATCCGAATGACAAGGCCCTCATGGAAGAGGTAGAGCTCCGCGTTTCGCTTGCTAAGCGCATCGCCTCAAGGCTTGCTTTTGAATCTGCCGACAGGGCAGTGCAGGTCCACGGCGGATTCGGCTACTCGCTCATGTCCCCTGTGGGGCAGCTCTTCTGCGACAGCAGGGTCGCAAGGATATACGAAGGCACCGACGAGATCCAGGATCTGAAAATTGCCTCAAGTATCCTGGGAGAAGGGTTCGAGGCATATTCATAGTGGTCCAATGTCCATAATTAAATTCGGCAACAAGAGGCCGAAAATAGACAAAACTTCATTTGTGGCAGAGAGCGCAGTGATATTGGGTGACGTCGAGATAGGAAAGAACTCAAGCATATGGTATGGAACTGTGCTAAGAGGAGACATGCACTACATACGCATAGGCAACAACACCAGCGTTCAGGACAACTCGGTAATGCATGGCACTGCAGACAAATTCCCCACAGTAGTGGGAAACAACGTATCAATAGGTCATAATGCAATAGTGCACGGTTGCACAATAGGGGACAATTGCCTGATTGGAATGGGAAGCATCATACTCGAAGGTGCAAAAATAGGCGATTGGTGCATAATTGCTGCTGGCGCAGTAGTTCCTGAAGGTTCGACAATACCTCCGCACAGCATAGTGATGGGCGTTCCAGGAAAGGTTCGCGGAAAGGTTACACCCGCGCACAGGGCAAGGATAACAAGAAACTGGAAGGCATATGTAAAATTAAAGGACAGGTACCTGGGCGGCCAGGCAAAAACTGAAAACGGCGGAGTGTAAGAATGGAAGCGCTTTTCAAGAGTGATATTGATGACCTTAAGGAGCTCGGCGCGCTATCTGACAAAGACGTTGGCGTTCTAGAAGAAGCGGACAAGGCAGCAGAAGAGCTTGCAGAGCCCGAATACGAGCACTACCTGAAGCACGAGTTCAACTCTGAAGCAATCGGGATTCTGGCCAAGCACAACCTTTTCGGGGTTCCGGTGGAAAAGAAATACGGCGGCACAGGCTCTGGGGCTTTGGTGCACGCGCTTGTGCAGCAGAGGCTGGGCCAACTTGGCCTAGGCGTATCTACGTTATACGATGTACAGACGTTCATAGCTGAGCCTACAGTCCAGCGCTGGGGCACGGAAGAGCAGAAGTCGGAGCACCTCAAAAACATGTGCTCTGGCAAATCGATCTTCGCGTTCGGCCTGACCGAGCCTGGCGAAGGCAGTGATCAGTCGCTCATATCCACAACGTATGAAGAGAGCCAAGGGGGCTATCTGCTAAACGGCACCAAATATCTCATATCTAACGGGTCCATCTGCAATTATATAATACTGTTTGCTGCAAGAAAGGCTCCAGGGCCGAAAAAGGAGATAACCGCATTTATAGTTGACACAAAAAGCAAAGGTTTTAAGGTCGAAATGAAACTGGAGGAAAAGATCGGCCTTTTCACCTCAGACACATCCATGCTCAGCTTTGAAAATGTTCTTGTGGAAAAAGACGCAGTGCTCGGCGGAATCGGCAATGGCCTGCGCGTTGCTTATTCCGCATTGCTGAACGGAAGGATAGGTATAGGCTCCGCATGTATAGGTGTAATAGAGGCCTCGCTTAATGCCTCTTTAAAGCGGTCAAGGGAAAGAGTCCAGCACGGAAAGCAGATAGGCAAACACCAGCTGATACAGCAGCACATCTCCGCAATGCGCCAGAACCTCGAAATGGCAAGATGGCCGATATTCTATGCCGCAATGAAAAAGCAGGAATTTGACAAGGACCCGAACAATGTTCCCGCGCTTCGGGAAATGGATATGTACTCCGCGATGGCGAAGCGCATCGCCTCAAGGCTCGCTTTTGAATCCGCCGACAGGGCAGTGCAGGTCCACGGCGGATTCGGCTACTCGCTCATGTCCCCTGTGGGGCAGCTCTTCTGCGACAGCAGGGTCGCAAGGATATACGAAGGCACCGACGAGATCCATGACCTCAAGATCGCGTCGGAACTGCTTGGCGACGAATTCAAGGCTTACAGATAACGTGTGAAAGGCTTTAATCTTTTGCTCACAATAGGAAATGGGCAGTTAAATGGCGGTTGTAGAATACACAGAGGGCGAGATATCAACAATCCAGATAAATAGGCCTGAGAAGCACAACGCGCTTGATAGGCAAACCCTGTTGTCATTGCAGGAGAAAATAAGCCTTGCAGATTCAAACAAGGCATGCAAGGCAGTGGTAATATCCGGCGCCGGCGGCAAGGCATTCTCTGCAGGAGCAGACCTTAATTATCTGCTAAGCGCTGAAAGCAGTACCGAGGCAGAAGAGATATTTGACCTTTTCTACAGGGTTACCAACGGCATATGGTCCTCTGAAAAGCTATTTGTTGCTGCCATAAGCGGCTACTGTATGGGCGGCGGAAACGAGCTTGCAATGGCGTGCGACTTCCGGATAGCCTCGCCTGATTCAGTATTTTCGCAGCCAGAAGTGAAATTCGGCATACCTCCTGGCGGCGGGGCAACATACCGGCTTGAAAAAATAATAGGGCTTCAGAAGGCGAAGGACATGATACTTACCGCCAGGGCCGTAAATGCGGATGAAGCGCTTAGGATCGGCCTGATAGACAGGATATCTCACGATGCTATCTCAGAATCAAAAAACTTTTGCAAATCCGTTGTTCAGAACGCTCCAGGCATATTCTACGCTAAGCGCTCTATAAACGGGGGCATAAAACTTGATTCGTCAAGCGAAAGGTCAAACTTCGTAAAGGCCCTGCTTAGCGAAGAAGCAAAGTCTAAGATATCAGGTTTCGTAAAACCTCATGATAACAAATAATGGCGGTGTGGAAATGGAGGATGCATACATACTGGAATCTGTGAGGAGCCCCATAGGAAAATTCATGGGCAGGCTGTCAGAATTTACTGCAACGGCTCTTGGAGCAGAAGTGGTCAAGGGTCTTGTTTCAAAATCAAAAATGGGTGCTGTCCCTGACAGCATAATAGTCGGAAACGTGCTTTCCGCAGGGCTCGGGCAGAATCCGGCAAAGCAGGTCCTGATATACTCTGGGCTAAAGAACACCGTGCCAACGCTCAACGTCAACATGGTATGTGCATCCGGCCTGAAGGCCGTTTCGCTTGCCGCGGAGTCGATACAGGCAGGAAATTCTGATATCGTAATAGCCGGCGGCATTGAAAGCATGACCAACTCGCCGCACACTGTCAAGGGCGTGCGCTCATTCAGGAAATTTGGCAATGTTAAACTAAAGGAGCTGTACGATTTTGCAAATGCAAACGGGAGCGCAGATTCCTATGATTTGGTCGACGAAATGTTGTACACAGGCCTCTGGGACTGCTACTCTGACATGCACATGGGCACGATAGCGGAAAAAATAGGCGAAAAGGACGGCATAGCGCGCGGAGACCAGGACAAATTTGCAGTTGAAAGCCACAGGCGCGCAGCATACGCAACCGACAATGGAAAGTTCAGGGACGAAATCATACCAATAAAGCTCAAGAGCGGCGAGGTCTTCTCCCAGGACGAAGGCATACGCCGCGATACAAGCATAGAAAAGCTGGCCGCGCTTAAGCCCGCTTTCAAGGAGGGCGGCACGGTAACTGCTGGCAATGCGTCGCAGCTAAGCGACGGCGCTGCATTTTCGATAGTGGTATCAGGCAAAAAGGTAAAGGAACTGGGACTGAAGCCCATTGCCAGGATAGAATCCTATGCCGATGGAGGGATAGACCCCAACTGGTACGGCCTTTCGCCTATAGACTCAATATCCAAGGCCCTTTCAAAGACAGGCAGGGCAATCGAAGACGTAGATCTGTTCGAAATAAACGAGGCATTCTGCGTGCAGGTTCTCGGAGTTGCAAAGGAAATGGGCATAAGCCTGGACAAACTCAACGTTAACGGAGGCGCAACTGCACTTGGGCATCCGATAGGTGCATCGGGCGCCAGGCTACTCGCAACCCTGGTCCATGCAATGCGGGACAGGAAAAAGAATATGGGGGTGGTATCGCTGTGCCACGGCGGCGGCGGATCCGCATCCATGGTGATAAGCAGGGTAGATTAAATGGCTGGAAAAATATCTGTAATTGGTCCAGGAACAATGGGCTCTGGCATAGCACAGTCCTTTTTGCAGGCAGGATACTCGGTAGTAGTTGTTGGAAGAAGCGACGAATCAATAAAAAAGGGCGCTGAAAGAATCGGCGCAAGCATGGACAAGGCGATAAAGAAAGGGGCAATGTCAGAGCAGGACAAGCAGAAACTGCTTTCGATGCTCAAGCTTACCACAGACTATTCTGAAATATCAGGCTCATCTGCAATAATAGAGGCCGTTGCAGAAGAGCTCGATGAAAAGACTGGCGTGCTAAAGCAGATCGAAAAGTTTTCCGGACAGGCGATAATAGCAACAAACACGTCCTCGATACCGATAAAAAAGATGGCATCAGCTCTATCTGATCCGTCAAAGTTCCTCGGAATGCACTTTTTCAATCCAGTGCCTGTAATGAAGCCCGTTGAAATAGTAGTGGCAGAGTCTACTTCAGAGGATGCTGCTGCAATGGCAATAAGCCTTGCCAAGGCATGCGGAAAAGTCCCAATCAGAGTCAAAGACTATCCTGGCTTTGTAGCCAATAGCGTGCTGATGCCTATGCTCAACGAAGCAGCGCTGCTTTTGGAAAAAGGTGTTGCGGACAGGGAAGGAATAGACACCATAGTCAAGCTTGGCCTCAACCACCCCATGGGCCCCCTGGAGCTGGCAGACTTCATAGGCCTTGACGTGTGCAAGGACATAATGGAGGCAATATACAACGAGACCGGAGACGAGAAATACAAGCCGGCGAAGCTCATAAGCGAGAAGGTAAGCCAGGGCAAGCTCGGAAGAAAGTCCAAGGAAGGGTTCTACGAATATAAGTAGCCATAAGATTACGCAAAAGCAAAGTCAAATAAAATGGTTTATAAGCTTTTAAAATCAAAGGAAGTGCGTATGAAACCCATGCAGCTGCATGGAAACGGGGTACCGGGCGCGTACGCACTTGGAGCCCTGGCTATGTTTGCAATCGCGATTGCGGTGGTAATGTACGCCGCAAGTGCTTCATTTGCATACGCCTCAAGCACAAGCAATTCAGTAAGTTCAACTTCAACAACAACGTCGTCAAGCACAACTTCATCTACAACAGTGCCATACACGGAATTCGTAGAGTCCGGGCTTCCGAACGGCACGCAGTGGAGCGTTTCATACGGCTCCGTAACAAGTAACACATTTGCACCAAACTCAATAACGTTTAACAATATTGCAGCAATAGAACCCTTCGCCATATCCAATTCAATTTCGTATGGCAATACTTACACGCCATATCCAAGTAACGGCATGCTGAATGGTTTAGAATCAAGCGTTATAAGAGTAAAATTTTCAGAGCAACTGCCACATGCCAACTTTGTGTCAAACAGCCTTTTAAAGTACAATCTTAGTCAGTCAGAGTATTCCGCAATATACCAGAAAATATACAATCTAATGAACGAAATAACTGCAAGCAAAAAGAGACCTCCAAATGGCCTCCAGGACATATTGGCGTACACGCAGAACTATAGCAACGGTACACAGCAGAATATTGTATTAGCACTAAATAACGCAAACCCAGCTAGCAGCGTGCTGTATATGGTGAAAAATTCACACAAGTTATCTGCAAATGCGATTTCAATCAGTGCTCCAAAAGTATATGCAGGGATACTAAATCCACTGTGGGTATCAAATGGCAGCAACTCAGGTCCAAACGCGTTCCTTGACTCCATATACGTTGAACCGACAAACGACATTTCAAGCAATACCAATGTAAAAATAAGCATAGGAAGCCAGTTGCTAAAGGCTTCACAGAGCTTTAAAAAACCAGTCTATACATACATGCTGATAAACAGCAGCCTGAGCGACCAATACGTGCACAAGGCAGAGTACGTGTTCAGCGTAAATTCTTTATGGATACAATCGAAGGATATATCCCCATTCCAAGTTACGATGTACAGGTATGCAAACAGCACATGGAACCCGATAGAAACAAACCTGCTTTACCAAAAGGACGGCAACTATGTGTATAGCGCGATATCGCCCTCGTTTTCTACATATCTAGTATCTTTTTCTGCGGTAAACAGCATATCGGATATATCTGATACGCAGCTAACTGTCAACCTAACATTGACCCCTGGGTACAACCTTTACCTCTGTGCGGGAGCTGTATCCACAGTATTCAATTCTGCGCCGTCGTGGAACGTGGAAAGCGAAGCGCCGAGCGGCGCTGCGACAACCAAATTAAATGCATCTGTAGGCTACCAATCCAGCAATGTGTGCTCGCTGACGGAATTCAATGAAGCTTATTACGGTATGATAGTATCTGGCATCGGAATCAACGCATCCAAATATACCGCCTTTGCCGCAAACGCATCTGACAGCAGCAGCGTGTCGCTGACCTATACCGTAACCAATTCTAACTCCTTGGTGATAGTGACTGCCGCGTCTGGATGGTATGGGGGCATGACATTAGCCTTTACCCCGAGCGTATCATGTAAGTCCACTGCGACCTATGGAACCTATACTAACACTTATGTAGACGTGTGCCAAAACCAGTCTGCAGGCACTTATACTATAACAGCATCAGACGGGAATCTTACCTCGATGGCCTTGGCGGCCTACGTATTCCCAATAGGAACGGTAAATCTGCTGGACGTGCCCCAATCCGCGAACATGACTATCTCAGGGGTAAACTATCAAAACGGCGCAAGCGCATCGATAGTGGGAGAACAAAAAGTTACGGCAAACCCACCTCCAACTGGCAATTTTACATTTCACGGTTGGTCCACTAACAACCCTTCCAACATAATAATAGCAAACAGCCTCAATCCCACAACCAGTGTAGGCATTCAAGGCAATGGCACCCTTACTGCATCATGGAACGGCAACTCAACTTTTGACGAGTCTGGGCTCCCTACCGGTGCAGTATGGAATATGACATACGATGGAATAACAGAAAATGTAATAGCCCCAAATGCGATAGTCTTCAGCACGGCACCCGGCAACTTCATATTTACAACATCTAACGTAACATACAACGGCATAACTTATATACCAACCCCATCATCAGGCAGCTTGGTTGCAGGAAACTCAACACTTATCAGCTTTTCGCAAAAGGGCGTTCTCACAATATCAGCGCAATACACAACTGTGCCTTACAATCAAAGCGACATAATACGCGCAATAGCGCCGTTAAGCAACGAGACGGTAGACATACTCATAGGCAGCGGAACTTCAAAAGGCACTGTAGTCGCTTCCGGAACGGGCACTGCATCGTGCAACATGTATACGTGCAATTCTACAAAGCCGTACGGCGTTGGCAGCTACAACATAACCGCTTACCTTCCTTCTACCGGCGCCCTTTCAAACAGCATAACTGTTAATGTCATAAAGGCAAATCCATCGCTATCGCTGCGCGTGCCCCGCTCCTTTATATACAATGGAACCGGCGGCAAAATACTTTTCGGCATTTCGACGTATGATTCGCAGCTGCTAGGCAATCTTTATGTAAACAACGCGCTCTCAGCATCCACTTACAAAACAGGTTCATTTGTAACTGCCCCGGGCGTAGGCACATACAATGCAGTTTTCAATACAACGGGGAATGCAAACTACACTGCCACAGCAATTACTGGCAACTTTGAAATATTGCCTGAAACGTCTGTCGTAGCATATTCATCAAATGGCGCATACAGCTCTTCCACACCGTTATCAATAACTATGAAACCTGGCTATCCTCTATACCTCTGTGCTGTCGGTGTGATAAATCACCTTAAACCAGGAGCTCCACCAAGCTGGACGCCCAGCGTAACAGCTACGGGCCCATTATCCCGCAAGCCTGCGGCTTCTGCCGGGTTTCAAACCAGCAACACATGCACTGCAAGCACTCCTGCGGCAGATCCGAACATGTCGCTTGTAGGCATTGGCGTCAATGCCAAATCTTATACTGCATATACTGCTGCGGCCAACTCAGCAACGGCAGACAGCCTTACATATACTGTCTCGAAATCCGGATCTTTCGTAGTTATAATAGGCGCATCCGGGGTAAGCCCGTCATCCTTTAATATCCCTAGCAACTGCAGCCTTGTAAATTCGATTGAAGATCCTGATGAGGCGGACTCGGCATATGTTGCAGTGTGCCAAAACCAAACAGTCGGAACATACACTGCATCAAGCACGCTTACGGGCACCGGCACCGGCGCCGCCGTCCTCGCTGCATACGTATTCAATCCCTACACAGTAAAGTTTGATGACAATCCGCAGTCAGGTGTGGTCTATTTCGAAGGAAAGGACTATCCGAACGGATTTTCTGCAAACCAGATAGGAAACGGAACCATATCTGCCCAGCCGCCCCCACATTTCGTATTCAGTTACTGGTCGGTAAGCAACACCGTAAATCTCACCATAAAAAACGACCTTGCAAGCCCAACCAACCTTACCATAATCGGAAACGGCACAGTCACCGCCAACTACAATGGAATAACTACATTCGGAGAAACCGGTCTGCCTTCTGGTACAACATGGAATGCGATTTACGACGGCATGCTCAATTCCAGCAGCAGCAATACAATAGCCTTCGATACAATACCTGGTAACTACCTGTTTACTGTGCCTAACCAAACAGTCTCAGGCATAAAATACGTGCCGTTTCCAGACAACGGCTACATAATCGCGGGAAACATCACACAAATAAAGTTTAGCCCTGTCAACGTGTGCAATATAAACCTCAGTCCAAACGCAATCGACTTCGGCACCCTTAACCCGGCAACAAGCATACCTACTGTAAATTCCGTGATCGATTCGAACTCTGGAACCGCACTCGCATACCTTTTTATATATGGAACAAAATGGGCTTCAACAAGCTCCAATTTCGGCGTGAGCAATACTTCATGGTCCGCAACATCAAACACTCCATTTGCATCGGCAAGCAAACTTTCAGGAACCGCATTTAATACATCAATTGAAATCCCTGCCTCCGGTTCCAATACAATAAATCTAGGCGTATCAATACCTTCAGGCCAGCCTTCAGGAGCCTATACGCAGACAATAACGATTGAGAACTCTTGCTGACTTTAAAAGCATTGCGCACAGCGGCCGCGCAGCACATACCTATTAATTATTTAGAATTTTATTGGATTGAATGCTGCCTCCGGATATTTGGAGCTCAAGGTGCCCAGCATGTGCGTCAGTATGCCGTTCGACCTTTCACGGTTGTTCGTGCTGTCGACTACTTCGTAATCGTAATCATATGTCTGGTTGACAGCCTGCGGCATTGGCATGTATAAGAGCTTTAGCTTCTTTTCAATTTCTATGAACTTATCTACGATTTCCTTGGAGTATATTTTGTGTAATTTTTCCACCCTGAACGGGTAAAGCTCAATGTTGTGTCTTACGTAGGTGATCGGGCCATGCTCCTGCGCCATCAGGTCCCTGAGCATTCCGGCTATGTTCTTGGCAGAGCGTGAAATTTCAAGTTTATAATCTTCATCCCTTCCCCTCAAGAGCCTCCCAAGCCACGAATTCAAGAAGATAAGCTTGTCCTCCTCCTTTATTATCCTCTCGACCAACTTTTCGGAGTCCGACTTTGCCAAAGTTTGCATAAAAACCCCAAAAACAATGGAGCTGAACTAATATTTAATCATTTCTTATTAGCGGAATACACAGGTTTTTTAATAATTACCTTTCTAATTGCCTTCCTGAACCTCCGCATCTGCATGCTGCTGCCTGCTGCTATCCTCATGTAAGGTCCGCGCAGCCCGCTGAACTCCGAATCACCAGAAACAAAAGTAGTTATGCCGTCTGCCTTCAGGCTGCGGTGCACCCTGTAGAGTTCCTTCCTGCTGCTGAACCTGAGCAGTATAAACCTGCCGTTGGATTCGAATGCGAATATTCCAAGGCTTCTGCAAAACCTCTCTGTCAGGTCTCTTTCCGCAATCGTCCTCCTGATCTGCCTTCTGTAGTATGGCAGCGATCTGAGAGCGGCTATGCCAGCGTCTCTTGAAACCCTGCTGACGTTGAACTCCTGCTTGGATGAGTTAAGGCGCTCTACAAGCCTTTCATTGGCGATTATGTATCCGAGTCTAAGCCCAGCTATACCAAATGCCTTAGAAAAAGTCCTTATTACGGCAAGGTTGTCGTACCTTTCAACCATGTCAACTACGGTTTTCCCGCAGAACTCGTAATGCGCTTCGTCGACAACAAGAAGGCCTCCCGTCTCGTGCAGGAAATCTTCTATGTCCTCACGCGGAACTATGTTTCCGGTGGGGTTGTTCGGATTGCATATCCATGTCAGAGTGGCCCATCTGAGATCAGAATTTGTGTAGGCCACTTTGTAGTTGTAGCCATCTGGCATGCAGTCCTTGAGGCGTATGCTGTAGCCGTATGCCCTGGCTATATACTCGTACTGCCCGTAAGTCGGCGCAGGGATAAGCGATCTCTTTCCAAATATCGAAGTAATAATTCCTATTGCCTCGTCGCCGCCATTGGTCGGCAGCACATTCTCCTTTCTGACCCCCGAATAGGAAGCTATGGCGCTCCTGAGCTCGTCGTACCATTCGTACGGATAAAGGTTCAGCTTTGGCAACGCGTCCCTTACCGCCTTTGACACTGAAGGCGCCGGTGGGTAGCCTCCGCCGGAATAATCAAGCCTTAACCCGTCTGCAGTCTTATTCTTTTTTGTGGCCATGATGAAATTCATACCAAAGAGGATTAAGAAAAATTGTATAGAAAAAAATAATAAGGCATAAGATTGAAGTTGTGCAGAGGCTGCACTACTTAAAATTCAGCAGCAGAAGAGAATTTGAAACCACAGTAACGGAGCTGAAGGCCATTGCAAGCGCAGCCAGCATGGGCAGAAAATCGTACACGCCTGTCGTAAAGAAAGGAATGAGTGCGCCGGCAGCCACCGGAATGAGCACTGCATTGTATCCAAAGGCCCATGCGAGGTTCTGCTTTATCTTCGACATTGTCCTCCTTCCCAGCCTCAAAGCCACCACAGCGCCGTGCAGGTTGTTCTGTATCAGGACTATCCCTCCTGCCTGCACTGCGACTTCAGAGCCGGCACCAATCGCTATGCCAAGGTCCGCCTTCGTGAGTGCAGGTGCGTCATTTACTCCGTCTCCTATCATGGCCACAACCCTGCCGCTTTTCTGCATTTCCTCAATCTTTTTCATTTTGTCTCCAGGCTTTGCTTCTGACATCACATTCTTTATGCCGAGCTGCGCCGCAATGCCTGCGGCAACCTCCCTGTTATCACCAGTTATCAGCCATACGTCAAGGCCCGCATCGAGCAGCTCTTTGACAGCCTCCCTGCTCCCATTTTTGAGCTCGTCCGCAACAGATATTAAGCCTATAATCTTCCCATTCACGCCTACGATAAGTGCTGTTTTCCCGCCATCTTCCAGCTCTCCCAGCTTGCTCTCTACCGCTTCAATTTCTGCCTTGCTGAAAAGGTCGCGGTTGCCTACTAAAATTTTGTTTTCCTTTGAATCAACGGCAATTACCCCGCTTCCCTGCCTGTATGAGAACTTTTTCGGAAATTTTACCTTCATGCCATTCTTCTTTGCTTCTTCGACAACTGCCCTGCCCAGCGGATGCTCAGAGTTTATTTCTGCGGATGCGGCATATGCCAGGACATCGGCCTTGCCGTAGCCCGCAAGCGGGATAATATCTGTGACTGCAGGTTTGCCTTCTGTAAGCGTACCCGTCTTGTCAAGTACTACGGTATCCACCTTGCTTGCGGCCTGCAGGCTTTCACCGCTCTTTACGAGTATCCCGAATTTTGCTGCCCTGCCGGAAGCCACCAGCAGCGCAGCAGGAGTTGCGATTCCGAGGGCGCACGGACACGCTATTATCAAAACGCTTACAAATATGAGCACGGCAACCGATGTCCCAACGCCTCCAAAAATGTACCAAAGCAATGCCGCCAGCACTGCCAGTGCCACTACCAAAGGCACAAAATACGACGAAATTCTGTCAGCAAGCTTCTGTATTGGCACTTTGCTGGAAGCTGCATTCCTGACAATCTCAATTATCTGAGAAAGGGCGGTATCCTCACCGACCTTTGTAGCCCTTACTTTCAGTGACCCGGAGACGTTAATGGTGCCTCCTATGACCTTGTCCCCCGGCTTCTTGTCCACAGGCATGCTTTCTCCGGTGATCATAGATTCGTCGGCTGAGCTGCTGCCCTCTATCACCACGGAATCCACCGGTATCCTGTCGCCCGGCCTTACTAGGATGGTGTCGCCAACTTTGACTTCTTCAATTGGTACTTCTGCAGGCGTCTCGCCCCTTAATACATATGCGGTTTTCGGCTGCATGGCCATAAGTGCTGAAACTGCGCTGGACGCGCGCGCCTCTGCAATCCTCTGCATATACGTCCCAGTAAGTATAAGAGATATTATTATCGTGGACGTGTCAAAATACACTCCGCCACGGAACACAGCAGGGAAAAGCGTGACCAGGGCGCTGTAAGCCCAGGCCGCAGAGGTGCCCAACGCTATCAGAGTGTCCATATTGGCTGATCTGTTCCTTATGGCATCCAGAATGCCTGCATAAAATCTCCTTCCGGAATAAAACTGCACTATGCTTGCCAGCACAAGCATTATGTAATCGCTTAGCCCAAAATGTGGTGCATACGCAAGCACAACCACAACCGCGGTAATGGGCCACGAGACCGCAAGCGCATATTTCAAGCCCCTGAGCTCCCTCTCAGGTTTTTCGAATTGCAGCTTGCAAGTGGTGCTGCAGAAATAGTATTTCCTGTTTTCAACAGTTGCGGTTAGGGTAGAACTTGACTCATCGACATACATGCCGCACACAGGATCTGTTGCCATACTAACCAACTAGGCATAAGGATAAAGACCTCCGACTGCACTTGCCCTATACGGGTGCGCGTGACATCAATACGTCACTTTTTGGCGTATCTTTTCGGGTCTTTGTCGAATTTTTCCTTGCACGCAGAAGAACAGAACTCGTAGCCCGCGCCATCGTATGTGCTCTTAAACTTTGCATCTTTGACCTCCATGCCGCACACAGGATCTTTCATAAAATCACCTTTAAGGTAAAATACTATGCGATGCATAATTCTTATATGTTTGCAGATCTAACGGCTCTGCATCAATGCTTATGCATTGCTTACAAATAGCTAGGGCTGATCTAATCTGACATCAAAACCGCTGTCAATGATCTCCGTGCCCATGAACCTGCGGAAATAGAGCTCATCAACCAGATTGCCATTCCCATCCTCTATGTTTAGGCTGATAACTCCATCGTCCTGCCATGGCATACCCTGCGCGGCACCGTACTTGACCAGGTATGATTCGACAAGGTCCGGGTAATCCCTGCAAGTAGAAACAAGTTCGTATGTGGAAGCGCTTATCCTCTCCACGGTTATGTAGGTTCCGTCGGCTTCCTCAAATTCGATTTTGGAAGCCAAGCCAGAGTCATACCAGAACAGTGCGGCCTTATTTCTAGGCCCTGTGGCTTTTATGGTCCAAACAGGGTCTCCAAAGTCCCTCCTCATGGCTACAAAATCATCCGATTTGTCATGCGTTACAAGCTCTGACGCCTGGCGCAGCAAGCTACGCAGCCTTATAATAGCATTTTGAAGATCGCCCTCAGATATCGTATAAACCCTAATCCTTTCAGTCATTTTAAAACCCTTGTACTTGCGCGCCTTTTGATTGCGTTGCGGCATGTCCAGCGAATACTAAGTAATAAAATCGATCAAATATATAAACATGTCCAAAAATTAGGTCATTCAGTAACAATCTAAATTTATATACTACTGAAATTAGTGGACTTTGCGAGGCCTACTGACTTGCAATTTCTATTATCTTATCTTTACTCGTTGCGCCTTTTATTATTCTTATATCTGCCCTTTTCACATTGAAATATGATGAAAGAGCACTTATTACGGCCATATTGGCACGCCCTTCAATCGCCTTTTCTTTAACCTTGAGTTTATAACTTGTAGGGTTTATCTTTTGCAATGCCTCGAATTTGGAATTCGGAATCACTTTTACTTTTATTAACATGGCAGCACTTAGAAATGTGGACCCTGCGGGATTCGCACCCGCGGCCTCCTCGTTGCGAACGAGGCGCTCTACTCCTGAGCTAAGAGCCCGCGCATAATATTATTTCAATTGCTCATATATATTTTTCCTTTGCCTATCTTCAACCTCGTTTATCTTTTTTGTGGCATCTGCCAATGCTGTCCTTATTGTCCTGTCTATCTTGCGCGCGTCATCCAATGTTTCGGAATTTCTGTCCCTGCTGGCCCTCAAGGTGTTCAATAAGCTTTCGCCCAAATCTGATTTCATGGCCTTTTCTATGCGTATATTCATCTTTTCCAGGTCCTTCATAGCGCTCCTGAACTTTCCGAACAGCGCCCTTTCTACCCGGTCTATCCTTGCTTCCCAGTCTGTGAACTCCCCAACTACGCCGTAGAGTTCGTTTCTGCTGCTTATCACCTTGAGCTTGCCCAGAAAAATCTCGTAGTCGTACTGCCTCGCCTGTTCGTACAGGTTCAAGAACCGATTCTCAATCCTTATTGTAGCTACATTATCGTCAAGCTCAATTCTAAATTCCGCCTTTTCTGAAGAGATGGCCTTGTAAGCCTCATTTATCTTTTTCATCATCTCTTCCGAGCCCATGCTCTTGGAGACATCTGGATGGTACCTCTTTGCCATCGACCTGTAGGCATTTCTCACTGCATTCCTGTCCTTGGTTGGCCTTATCCCGAGAACCTCAAAATATTTTTTTATCTCTTCGTCGCCCTTGCTTTTGGGGTTAGACTCGAATTCCCTGACCATTTTCTCTACCTTGTCATCTATGGCGGCAGACTTTCGGACAAGCCGGTTAATCACGAATCTCTTAAGCGTTCCTGCGCCGCGTTCGCGCTCCCCACCTATTTCGTAATCTGCCAAAGCTACCCGCCTACTCTGCAAAGCCAAATCGTGCTGCTAACCTGCAATCCCGCACAAAACTATTTTTGACTATGCGCGCAAATAACTAAATCCTTTATCAATTAAATCCTATTGTCTGATGTGAAACTATGAAATCCAAATCTGTAAGATCCAGAAAGCAATCAGGGTATCAGAGGCTAAATGGCGTATTAAAGGGCATACTCGAAGAGATACGACCAACAGCGGAAGAAATTGCAGCACTCAACGAATATTCAAACGAACTAATGGGTAGGCTTAGAAAGGTTGTCCCTCGCAATGTCGAGATAATACTAGCTGGATCTGTTGCAAGGGGCACGCAAATCCGCGGCACTTCCGACATAGACATATTCATGCTGTTCCCAAAAGGCATTGCAGAAAGGGAGATGGAAAGAAAGGCCATAGAGCTGGCAAAGAAGGTCGTGCACCGCAGCCATGGCGAATCCTTTGTGATAAACTACGCCGAGCATCCTTACCTGAAGCTCATCTCGGAGAAGTTCGGGGTAAAGGCCGACATAGTTCCTGCCTTCAAAATAAGAGATTCATCAGAAATGGCAACAGCTGTTGACCGCACGCAGCTCCACAACCAGTTCGTAATGGCCAGCCTGAGCGAGACGCAGAAGGACCATGTCCGCCTACTGAAGTACATATTACGAGAGCACAACATATACGGCGCAGAGGCGCGTGTCAGAGGATTTTCAGGCTACCTGTGCGAGCTACTGGTGCACACGTTCGGCGACATAACAAAGACGCTTGAGTTTTTTGCTTCAGTGAAAAGGCCCTGTCTGGTGGAGCCCTTGTCAAGGGGCGTGTCAACCGCGGAGTCCGCAAAGGAGGCAAGCCAACATTTCAAAAGCAATTTTGTAGTTATTGATCCTACTGATCCCGACAGGAACGTGGCTGCCAGCGTGTCCGAAGAGTCGCTGTTTCGCGCATCTATGGTTTCATACAGGATCATAAAAGAACAGTCGCTCAAAGCCATAAGCAGGTACGGTTTCTCCGATGACGATTCGTACAGGAGGCTTGAATCCATCGAAAAAGCCACCGGGCTGAAAATATACACGCTGAAGATTCGCCTGCCAAAAATATCTGATGATACGCTGTGGCCGCAGATAGTGAAACTATCGGGCCAGATGGTCCATTTTCTTGAGTCATATTCGTTCAAGCCGGTAATAACCCTGCAGGAGATGGACGGAGGGGACGGCGTAATCGCGTTCTTCATGGACCGGCAAAGCTCATCTATAGAACTAGTCCGTGGTCCGCCAGGCTTCATGCACGAAGATGCCGTAGTATTCTACAAGAAGCACGTAAACAAGGACATGGACAACGTATCTTTCGACGGCGAGAGGATTTTCGCATTGGAGGAGGCAAGATACAAAACGCCTGAAGAGGCGATAAGGGCCGCGCTGAATTCAAAGTCATTCAGGTTTCCCTCGTACCTAAAGAAAAAATCCACCGTGCTGTATAGCAAAGAAATACCGGAAGGATGCGCAAAGCTGGTCTATCGCGCCTACATCCGGAAAATGACAATATAGGGTTGCACTTAGAAACCGAATTCATTTCCGGAGAGCGCCATCTCCGCAAGTTCGTCTAGCTTGTACTTAATTTCTCCACTGCAAAGCTTTTTCATCGCATCGCTGCTCCCTACTTTATGCGCCCTCTTTTCCATGCGCTCTATAATGCTCCTTGCTACAACGTCGAACTGCTTAGAAGTGTCAACCTCGCATGTGACATCTGCAAATTTAGCCATCCTCTCTCCGCAATAGTCGAATGCCTCGGCAATAAGGTTCTCCCTTATCTTTCCCTTTGCATACCTCCTTTTTTTAAGCCTCGCAGCAAGTTTCTTCAGGCTTTCTCTCTTAACTATTGCGAACCCTGCTCTTATGCGCAGCTCTGGCGCAAGATGGCCTACAATGACTGCTATTCCATCTGCCCTTTCTATCTCGTGCATAACCCTCATGCGCAGCGCCCCGAGCCTTACAATCCTTGAACCGTATTCGTCCTTTCCGGAATAAGTGCGATAGCGCTCTGCAACATCGTTTATCTCTATTATCTTTATGCCATTGAACGCCTTTCCGAGCCTAGCTGCACAGTAGCTCTTTCCAACGCCCGGAGTCCCAGTAACAAACAAAAAGGGTTTAGCCATCCGACTCAAGCTATTCCTTCTTCATGGCGTTCTGTATGCCAGTCAGCATCTCAAGCACTTCTTCCCTGCCCACTTCAAGATCAAGAACACTGTTTGGCTGCATGTTGACCCTTATCACGTAGTTCTTTGCACCAGAAAAAAGCCATTCGCCAATCTTATAGTCCTCATAATCAGATGAAAAGTCAGATACGAAATGCGCTTCTGCCACAAGCTTCTCCACAAGCTTGAGTATGTCAGCATCTACTGTGCTAATGTTTATAACCTCGTCCTTCGAAGTGTCCCTTTCTACGCTATCTGCCTTTATGAAAGGAACCTTGTTCTGCTTCGCCTGCATAGATACGTTCTGGCTTATCTGCTTTGTTATTGAGTCGCACTTCATGGCGTCCTTCTCAAGCGCGGCCTTGTCCTTCGGCATCTTCGATATCATATCATTTACATAGCCCTTTATGAAGTCGGAGATGTTCTCAACCGTGATCCACATGTCCGGTTTGGCGATGTAGCTGTCGGGATCGCTTAGCAGATTTGTAAGCGAAAGTTTATACTTGTCCTTTATGCTCGGTTCCACATAGTTTATTATCATGTTAGCGTATCCAGTCCATGGTTCTGCCATCCAAACACCGCTATACTAAAGCAATTAAATTTTTTAATTGTTTGTAAAGCATCCAAAGCACGCAAAATGCAAATTAAATAAAGATTGTCGCATATAAATAAGCGCGAGGCGATGCATTGCAGGGAGAATCTGAAGCCAGAGAGAGGATTGAAAAGGACATACGCATGTTCTACGAATCGGTAAAGGAAGCGGAGCGCAATGCGCAGGGCGACAAAAAGGCGCTCTCGGTAATAGAGATGTCAAAGTTGTACGCGTCGGATTCCAAGAGCTACCTTGACAAGGGCGACCTGTTCACGTCTTTTTCGTGCATATCTTATGCTCACGGGCTGCTGGATGCGATAAAATCAATCAAGGAGGGCGATGAGTAAATGTACTCGGAGGCTTCTGCCAGGATAGCGATGCATTCAAGGTCCTTCATGAACCCGGAGGCAAGGTTTTCCAGGGACTTCAGCGTTGCCATGGTGAGCTACTACACAAAGGAGCTGCAGCACCCTAATGCAAGGCTCCTGGATTCCACGGCAGCCACCGGCATAAGGGCGATACGCTACTGCAAAGAGGCAGGCATAAGAAGGGCAACATGCCTTGAAATAAACCGCAGCGCATTCAGGGACCTAAGTGCGAACGTAGCGCACAACAGGCTCAAGTCCCGCATAGAGCCGATAAACATGAGCATACAGGAGTTT
The DNA here is from genome assembly GCA_009387755.1 of Candidatus Micrarchaeum acidiphilum ARMAN-2. Taxonomy (NCBI): domain Archaea; kingdom Nanobdellati; phylum Microcaldota; class Candidatus Micrarchaeia; order Candidatus Micrarchaeales; family Candidatus Micrarchaeaceae; genus Candidatus Micrarchaeum; species Candidatus Micrarchaeum acidiphilum. The sequence goes on along the minus strand of GG697240.1, from coordinate 209,512 downwards.
GCCAACACAACGAGGGCAAAGTTTGATGTAATAGACTTGGACCCGTTCGGCAGTCCTGTGCCCAACATAAACGATCTGCTCAAGATTACTTCTGACGGGGCCCTGATGATGGTAACCGCAACCGACACCGCCGTGCTTTGCGGCGCACAGGAGCGCGCATGCCGTAAGATCTATGATTCAAGGCCAATACACAACAAGCTGTGCTACGAAAGCGGAGCCAGGATACTGCTCGGCTACATTGCAAGGCAGGCCGCGCAGTTCAACTTCGGCATAGGAGCGCTTGCCGCCTTTTACAACCGCCACTATATCCGCGCATTTGTCATATTGTCCAAGGGTGCCAAGCAGGCATCTGAGTCAATCGACCAGCTAGGCTATGTAGGATACTGCACCAAATGCAGCAACGTGAAGACTGCGAAGGGCGCGTACCCGAAGAGCCTGAACTGCGGCTACTGCGGCAGCGAGATGCAATTCTACGGCAGGCTTTGGCTCGGCAGCATAAAATCCGACGCAGCTGCGGGGTACGCTTCGCGCTACTTCGAGCAAAGCGGCTATCCGGGTGCGGAACTGCGCATAGCCGAGGCAATCAAGAGCGAAATTGCGACTCCGTTCTATTACCATATACCTTCAATAACAAAATTGATGAAGGCAAGGTCTGTCGGCGTCGATGAAATAATGCAAAGGCTTTCGGCTGCAGGCTACGAATCCTCAAAGACGCACTTCGAGAGCAGCAGCATAAAGTCCACGGCAGGGATACACGAGGTCCGGGATGCGATAGAGAATGCGCTGAAGCATAAAAATTAATTTAGAAATAGTTCAAGCTTTAAAAGGCTTTCCGGAATCCGTGGCAGCTTTGCCGTATACAGAATACGCATGCACCTGCAGTTCGTCTAAAATAGTGGAAGCTAGAAAGTAATATATAGCGGCTAAAACAAAATAATATGAAGTGGTGGGTGAGAATGGGGGAATACCTAAACGTAAATGAGAATGAACGCTGCACGAAGTGCGGTTCAGCTCTATACAACTTCTCCAAGAAAATGGCTCTCAGCGACGGCAGGATATACTGCGTGAAATGCGCTGAGAAGGCTGACAGGCAGTACTTGGCGTCAAACTCCTGCTCCGTGTGCGGCAGGTTCCTGGAAAAGAGAGAGGTAAAATTCGTCCTGCCTTCAAGGAGGTTCGGCGAGTCCGGAATGCCGATAACAGAGAGGCTGTCCTGCGAAAGCTGCTACAAGAACATAATAAGCAAGAGCAGGGTCAAGCTCGTCTACAGGAAGAGGCTGGGCCTTGGGATGCTGCACTATGGCGTGAGGTTCGGTTTCAGAAATCCAAAGCTGAGCGCTGCAATAAAAATAAGGTAAGGCAGACAGGAAACAATGCGGTGCGCAAAGCCGCCGTTTCTACCATGAGGCACCTAAGACGCGCAAAGCCTTGGCAGGACTGCCCATCAACGAAGGATTAAAAAGAAAAGAAAAAGAGCAAATTGCTGTTGCTGTTATCTCTTTCTCGCGCTGACTGCTATAAGATGGTGCTCGTTTTCATAGCCTATGGCACCCTTGAATACCTCGGGCTCCATCGCTATTGTGCTATCAGAGTACGGATCGTTTATGTATATCGTGTCGTCGTCATAGCCCTTTACAACGATCCAGTGCGGAGACTCCTCAAGATATGGGTTTATCAGGTTGGCATTCACCAGCACTATCGGTATCTTGCCTTCATTGAGCAGCTTCTTTATAGTGTTCACAGTTACCGTGCCGTGTTCCTCCTGCACCTTCATGCCCTTGACCTTTTCCCTTATTTCGCCAAAAGACGACTTGAGGGTGTCCAGGTTTATTCCTTCGTAGACTGCAAGCTTGCGCTCGTATCCTTCGTCTTTGACATTGCTGCTTATTATGCTGGGCTTCGCCCCCCTCTTCGCCAGGGCGTAGGCAATGCCGTATCTGGAGCCGTGCCATACGCTGCCGCTCACGGCCTCCTGCCAGATGTTGAATTCCTCGTCCTTCTTCATCTTGAAATTCTTGTTTATGTACTTCAGCACCATCATGCTGCATGCCGCTGCGCTAGTGAACTCCTCCGACTGCGCGTAGTTGGGTATGTCATAAACCTTTTCCTTCCTGATTTTCGCAGACTTATGTGAAGCGGGTTTATTTTTGTGCTGAGTTTTGTTATTTTTCATTGCAATCACCTTGAGCATAAACAGTGCATGCAGGGAGGGAGATTTGTTCAAATTTTTTGAACTCCCGTAGACCTAAGTCAACGGATCTTGAGTCCGTCGCGTTTGACCGTGCTCCGCCATCCCTGCACGCACTTATTTTAAAAGATAAATAAATAATGTTTTGCATATCTTATTACTTCGTGGCGCGGAAGGTCCAGGCATTCTTTATTCCGCTATTGTAATATTTATATATTTCCATGAAAATTTGCAGGCTGTTATTAAACCTTTCCTTAGCCATTCGAATGGCCGCAAAGCGCCAAAGTGCAATATTAATAAGGTTGCATGCGTAAACACACTGGTGAGAATACGAGGGGCAGGATACGCAGCGAGTGGGGCACGCTGAAGGAGGTTGCCATACACCGGCCCGGGTTCGAAATGTTTCTTGGCCTGCTGAATCCAGAGGCTTCGCTCTACGAGCGCGCATTCAACAGACATTCGGCAATAGCAGAGCACAGAAGATTCGAGGAAATGCTAAAGGATGACTTCGGAATAAAGGTCGTGAAGCTCAGGGACGCGGTGCTGAAGGCCGCAGACAGGAATGCTGAGTTGCGGGCCATGCTGATAGACAACGCAATGGGCGCGCTCGGCTATCTAGGCGATCCAAAGAAAGCAAAAGCGGCAAGGGCAGAACTCAAAAAGAACGTAAACGTTTACGATTCAGACCATTTTTTCGACATACTGGTTTCAAGGCCCACAATAGACCTGCACGGCACAAGGAAGAATGAGCCAGCCCAGCTAAGGATAACAAGCACAGACCCGCTGACAAACCTGTATTTCATGAGGGACCAGCAACTTGTCACAGACAAGGGCGTATTCATTTCAAGAATGGCTAAGCCCCAAAGGAGGCATGAAACGGAACTAACCAAACTGCTCTGGAAGGCCCTCGGAATAAAGATAGTGCACGAAGCCGAAGAGAACGCCATCATAGAAGGCGGCGATTTTATGCCGATGAAGGACTTCGCACTGCTGGGTGAGGGAGACCGGACAAACGCCGCAGGCGTAAGCCAGATGCTCAAGTACGGTGCGGATTTCGACGAGGTGGCTGTCGTGCACCAGCCAAGCCACCCACTGATGCCTGGTAGCGAGCCGGACCCGATGCTTGACATGCACCTTGACATGTATTTTAACGTAGCAGGAAGCTCAACCGTAGTCGGATCGGGTCTGCTGATGAGGCACGCCTCTGTGGATGTATACCAAAAAGAAGGCAGGGGAAGGTACTCAAAGGCCCGTGGCAGGCAGAGTCTCTACGAATACATAAAAGGCAAGGGATTCAACATCATAGAACTTTCCACGCTGGAGCAGCTCTCATACGCATCGAATTTCCTGTGCGTAAAGGACGGCGTCATAATCGCAATAAGCACCGAACTCATCGCAAAGTCATCCCTGGAATACATTGCGCTTAAGGCAAGGGCTGATCCGCACAGGTACGGCGCGCTGCATGCCGAAATGTCAAAGGAATACAACCGCTTCAGGAGCACAGGTCAGATATTCCCGCACAGCAGGGAGCTGCTTGAGAACGGGATAGACTTCTATGCAGTAAACCTGCAGAATCTTACCGGCGGGTACGGCGGCGCGCACTGCATGACCGCGCCTATAGAAAGAAGCTGATCTGCAAGTCCGGCTAAGAAAATACCGAAACCTTGCAGCTCACGCCCTTTGGCACTGTATAGTTTATACCAAAGAAGGCCAGGCTCTTTGTTTCGAAGCAGTATCCGTCATCAATCTGGCTTATAAGGTGCTCCTTCTGTGTCTGGTTAAGCGTATAAACGATCTTGAGCCCCCTAACATACACTGAGCCGTTGTAGCTTGTGTAATTCCATCCGCCAATGCTTTTACCCGTTGCATACGGCAGTGAGCACGGAGAGCCAGAAGCTATTCCATATATGATGCTATCAACAGCGGACATATTAGCCCTGTTTGTTGAATTGTAAGCCAGTATCACAGGGCACGCAGAGGCCACGCCCGGCGAAGGAACAGGCACTCCGCTTTTTCCCGATTCGTTTGCCACAGCGAATGCGAACAGCACGAGTAGTGCTATTGCAAACACTGCAGGCACCAGTATTTTTGCAATGCTGCTTTGCTGCCCTGCATTTGCTATCTCTGCATTGTTTCCAAGCGGACTAGAAACCCTGTAATATTTGACCTTCCTATAATGTGGATTGTTTATTACCTCGACCACACCCATGGCCTCTAATTCGGATATGTGCTGGCTTATGGTTGCTTTTGACAGGCCCAAGTCTCTGCTGATCTCGGTAATGTTCATGCTTTTCTTCCTCAACATCGATACAATCTTTTTCTTGGTGTCAAGCGTTCCGGACATTAAACCACAAGGCTATTTCTTCGCCTTATTATATTAACGTTTTGAGAGAGTTAGGTTTTTGTTAGGTTTTTACGTCGAAAAAAATGAAAATTAGCATTCAGCCGCGGACCAGGCTAACACAATATAAAACCACCACCCGCTTATTCATATAACTTTACCGCTACGCCTGCTTCCTGCAAGCCATTTTACAAATCCTCAAAAATAATTTATTGATTTTAAATAAAAGTAAACCTTTATATATCTGGAAACTACCTTAAGCATTTCGTAAGTTATGCCTAAAACACGAATGCATAAAATTGCGTTATAGGTACGTTCTTATGCAATAAATCAATGGTGCATAAAATGAGCGAAAAGATGACAAGTACAACACCAAAAGCTTATCTACGTGAAGATAAGGCTGATAAATTCGAAATTAAAGACTTGATAAAAGCCGTTAGCAACGACCTTGCAACTAAGGTAAGCGGAGAAGAGCTAGAATTAATAAACAGAGCCGCATGGCTTGCAGGCAGAGTGATAGACTTCAACAATTATAATGGTTTAGCCAAGGATATGCTGCCGGCCTATGGAATTGAAGCTCCTTACAATTTTGTCGCGGAAGCACTTCTTACCCGGAACCCAGAAAATGCCGCAAAGCTGCAAGAATTCTATGCTAACCTGGAAATTGAGATAGGCAACCTGTTATCTGATAAGGACCTAAATGCGATTAAAGGCATGAAAGGAGCGCTGGACAGCATAAAAGAGCACGCCTTCGAATATGCATTATATAAATCCTCAGAGCGCCCAGATAACAAAATTCTGGAAGACTTGTCATGCGTAAAATATTTCTCCAATGATTCCAAATTACCAAATTTCTACACCGTTTCAGGAGGGCAATCAGAAACATACTTGAATTCCCTTATTGTAAATGTTATTTCGGATAAACCAACAATGGTGTACGGCCCAACCGGGATAGCCAAAACTTTATCCATCGAATATCTTGCTGCAGCATGGAACGACAGGAATAAACCTGCGCCGCACTCGTCTATTATACCACTGATTAACGTTCAATGCTCTAGGGATTCAGATGCGTATTCGCTTATAGGCCACGAAGTACTTGAAAATGGCGTCGTAAAATTCCAAAAAGGGCCTTTGCCAATTGCAATCGAAGAGGCAAACAAGCATGGGTTCGCTATCTTGGTGCTTGATGAGCTTTCTGCTTTGACCCCAGAAGCGCAGAAAATCCTCAACCCACTATTCGATGAAAGAAGGGCAGTTATTTTTGGCGAAAAGGCGTGGTTCCTTAACGCAGATTCAAAGCTTTTTATCGTGGCAACTACGAACGTAATAGGCAACGGGTACGGCGGAATAAATCAGATCAATATAGATCTGATGAGGAGATTCATAGCAAAGATAGCGCTTGATTTTCCCACAGAGATTGAAGAGCAAAAGATTCTAGAGCATTTTACAAAGGACGTAGGACTTATAAAGAACCTAATAAAACTAGCCCAGCATACTCGAAAGACTGATAAGGACATAATGCCGATATCTACCGCCTTGCTTACCAACACGATAGATCTAACAATTGCATATCAGGAAGCATTTAAAGACCCACAAGCAGCGTTTAATACCGCCATTACAAACGCTATTGTGAACAACTATACAGATCCCGAAGACAGAAAGGCAATAGTTGAAAAAGTAAAAGACATATTCCCTGGCTATGGTGTAGACAAATTAGAAATAGACGACAAATCATCAGATTCAAAAGGTAGCTCTATGGATTATAGTAAGACTGGCTGACTGCCAGCCAAGAGGCGCTTAAATTGATTGGAACTGCCAAAACAAAGAAAAAGTTTGATACATCATTATTGAAAGACGAGTTAGATCTAATCAGCAGCTTCGAAGACAGAGAACTAACGCTTATCTTAACCGATTCCATACCTGGCGGCCCGCCAGCAGCAAGTTTCAAGAAAGGTCCAAACGAATATGGAATATATCTGTCTTCCAATTCTAAGCTTATAGCGGATTCTGGAGAGAATGGAGTCAGTGTAGCCCGCGCTCTGCTACAGCATGAATGTGCACACACCTGGCTTACAAATTTTGGGGCAACCGAAGAAATGGTAAAAAATCTCTCCGAAAAACACAACATGCCCATCGAATTTGTCAAGCAAATCGAAAACATAGTGGAAGACTGCAGAATAGAAAGCGTCTGGACCACGGTATTCCCAGGAAGCATGAGAAGTTTTATACCGCTTTACAATATTACTATAGAAGGAATTAAGAGCAAGCACGAAAGCGAATTTAACGCTGCACAACAAAACCCAATTGGTTTCGAGGAAGCGCTGCTTATTGCGCGTTTTGGAATTGCAGGAGGGAATGTCATAGCGCTTGAGTCTAAGCTTCCGGCAAAAGTCAAACCCTACTATGACAAGTTTGCCGAAGAGCTCGAAAAGGTCAAAAACACCGACTGGAAGGGCACCTATGTTGTAACCGACAATATCCTCAGCCTCTTCAATGAAACTCTTGAGCGCGAGAAGCTCCAGTTCAAGCCTGACGTCACTCAGTATAACGGTGTGCTTGCCGGTAGCCGCAGTAGCAACGCTGAAGACGAGCAAGGCACTAAGGGGAACGGTTCTGACCAAAGCCAGGGCCAGCCGAAAGAAGGCATATCGCCCGGCAAAGGAAAAGACTCGGAACAGGATGCTTCAAATAAAGAAAAGTCAGATGAGGGCAGCGGTAGTGCATCCGGTACAAAATCTGCTGAAGAAGCAGAGGGAAGCAACTCAGGCAACGGAGCGCAGGCCGATAGTTGTGGCATGGAATCCAAAGGCAGCGCAGGAGGCTCGCCTGGCAACGGCGCAGCCTCGATCTCAAAAGCAATCGAAGAGAAAATCAAGCTTCTATCGCAGCTGGTGCCTACTCTAGGAGAGATTATGGGTGACAAAACCGGCTCTAAAAGCAATAATGAGCTAAACAAGGACCTAACGGGGTCCGAAGAAGAAATACTCAATAACAGCAGAGGCGAAATATTAAACCTGCTGAAGAACATGCCCCTATCAAAATATCCAATCATTCATAATCTTGATAGAACCATTAACAGAACGTCTGATCAGTCATCTTCTAAAGAGGTATTCGAAATAACCGGCCACGGAAAAAACGGCGTGGGTGCAATAACCGTATATGACGGTCCTGTCGAACAGTACAATGAAAGAATAAGGCCGAACCCCAAAATAAAAAAGATGCTTGAAGAAATTGAACTTTTGAACAATCCGCGGAGGGATCTTACCGGTGGCACAAGCGGAATCAGGCCCGATATAAGAAAACTTATAAGGTATGAAGTAACAAAGGATCCTGCATACATTTCTAAACCTTACCTTAGGCACATCAAGGACGCAGGCGCAGAAATATGGATGCTCCTTGACATATCTGGCTCAATGGGGGGCCAAAAGATAAATGCAGCCAAGAGGATACTCGGAAGTATACACGATAGCCTGGACGGCTCTAAATACGTGCATCTAAGGATGTTTGGTTTTTACGGATCAGACGGCACCCATGTATTCGAGTTTGATAGGAAGATGCTAATGAACCTGGCTGCTATGGGCGACACACCTACCGATATTGCAATTTATTATGCCATGGATCTGATGAAGAAAGACAAAAGCAATTTTGACAAAACCCTTTTCATAATAACGGATGGGGATCCAAACAATGGCCAGGAAACCAAAAATGCCCTGAATAGCCTAAAGAATGCAATGAAGAATGTAAATGTATTTACAATCTTTATCTCAAGGGAAGCCGCGCGCGCGGTGGAAATATTCTCACCGAGCGATTGGTATTTTAATGTCAGCTCTATGGACGAAGTAGAAAAGGTCCTTGAAAAAGGCATAAAGGGCATAGTAGACAATATAAAAAAGCAGTTGGAAAATAGATTAAGGCGGTAATATGGGAGGATCGACGGGAGATGGTGACTACTACTTTACAAGCCGGCATCATGAAGTCCCAAAGGACGATTTGCTATACGAAGCAAAGGAAGGCAACATAGACAAGGTTAAAAAGCTCTTGGAGCGAGGCGCAGACGTAAATAAACAGGGCGAAGACGGCTGGACAGCCCTTATTTGGGCCGCAAATCGCCGCCATCCCGATGTGGTAAAATTGCTTGTGGAGCACGGTGCACTTGTGGATGTAAAAACGGACAATGGGCGGACAGCGCTTATGGAGATTTCTGATAATGCTTATGATGTGGGGGCCGCTATGGAAATTATCTCATTTCTGGTTAAAAACAAAGCAGAAATAGATATGAGGGACAAAGACGGATCGACGGCACTGATGCTCGCGGCTTCGCAAAACGATTTTAAAGTTGTAGAATTGCTTGTGAAGCTCGGTGCGGATTTGACAATAAAAGATAATAATGGAGAAACCGCCGCCATGCAGGCTAAACGCAACGGCTATAATGATGTGGCAGTATACCTTGATTCCCTAATTCGGATGAGGAATGAAATAACAAACACCACGAAGAGTGAAGTTGGAAGCAAAAATCAACTCAACACAGAATTTTCAAACGTCCTGCGGCGTCAATAAAATACGGGTGAACTAAATGCCAATTTTTACAGATATGCTAGAAGAAAGGCTTAATGCAAAGCTGGTCCGTGCTGCCGCCAATGGTAACATAAACACGGTAAAAGAATTACTGGAAGATGGCGCAGATGCAAATGCAAAAACGCGCGATGGGCGCACGGCTCTGCTAATGGCTATCCCCGGCGGCCATCTTAATATTGTAGAGTTGCTGGTTAAAAACGGTGCAGATGTAAATAAACAGGGCAAGGACGGATCGACGGCAGTTATGCTGTCCGTGCAGAATCTTTACTTAGATATTCTAAAGTTTCTTGTGGCGCACGGCGCTAAAGTTGATGTAAGAGCTCTTTTATGGGCTGCTGATTCTGGTCTCCTAAATTATGTAGAGTACTTAGTCGAGGCCGGTGCCGATGTAAATGCAAGAGATCCTAGCGGCCGCACAGCTCTCCTACTGACTGCCATGAAAGGAGATCTAAGTATTGTAAAGTATTTGGTGGCGCACGGCGCAGACCAGACCATGACTGACTATAATGGAATTACTGCTGCAATTCTGGCAAGAGAAAACGGGCACGAGAACATAGCGGCGTACTTGGATTCCCTAATGCAGAAAGATGCCAAGGAAATAAATTCTGATGCAAGAGGCACAGTCCGCGAAGCTAGCAGCAAAAACCAACTCAAAACTGAATTTTCAAACGTCCTGAGGCGTTAGAATATTTAGCGAGCAGCTTTTAATCAGGTAATTAACTGCTCTTGGCAGAGACGTTTAAAATAAAGTTATTCCTCTGCTAATTTCCGTCCTTGTTGATTAAGTCGGACCTTATCAACATTTTTATTGCTTTACCAACAAAATCGACTTTCTCAACAAAGCCCAAAGAAGGGCAAACTTTATATATCTGAACGCTACCTGTGTTGCTTATACGTTGTGCCAGAATGCAGCACGCATAAAAACAACAATTATCAGTGCAACCACACGCAAAATAAATTTGGTGTATAATACGGGAATAACCGAGGATGGTGGCTCTTCATGGACACCTGCATGGTCCAAAAGCAGGACTTCGGTAGATGATTGGCCAAATGAAGCAAGCAAAGGGGATTTGGGCAAAGTAGAAAGGCTATTGGCCCAAGGCGTCGATATAAATAAAAAGAATAGCGCCGGATTGACCGGAATTATGCTAGCCGCTTCGCAAGGCCACTTCGACATTGTAAAGTTTCTTGCCGAACATGGCGCGGATTTAAGCATAACCGGAAATGATGGAAAAACCGCTTCTGATATGGCTAAAGATAACGGACATGCAGAGATAGCAGAGTACCTGGATTCCATCATGCTTGCACGGATTAAGAATCGTATAACTAACAGCATAAGAAAAGAAGAAGGAAGCGCCAGCAGACTCAAACCCGAATTATCCGGGGTGCTGAGGCGCCAGCAGGATAACAACTAATCAAACAGGCCTTTCACTTTCAGAAAATCTTTCAAATACAAATAGATATATATTTTATGAACACGATGCTGGAACACCTTAATAATTTATTAACCTGTCGGAGTTAAAATCTCTGTCCCATTATAATATATGCCAACAATTCCAAATACACTTTTATTCATAACTGTTTCATTTGCATGAATCCAATTTATTGCAGTAGAATCTGGTATTCCTGTTGCTTGTGTTAGATACCAAAATACTTTTGGTCCAACTATTCTTTCTGATTTAACTGTATATGGAGCTTGAGTAATATTAAAAACCTTCTTATTAAATCCACCAACAGTAAATTCTAAATAAACTGTTTTGCCAACTAATGAAGGGATATAATTTAAGTCATTTACTAACTCATCTGAAATATTTTGAGAAATTGGAATATAAAATCCATTATATTTTACTTGATATAGAGATGTTCCTTGTGTTGAGAACTGTTGCTCATTATTTGCATTTATTAAACTATTTGTTAAATTTCCTGAAAAAAGTATTATCTTTTTTATTGGCTCATTATACTTCTTTGTTATATTTAATGCAAGTCTGTATTGTGAGCTATAATTTGCATTTACATTATTTCCAAGAGAGCCATTTATAAATTGAGAATTTGGTGCTGTTATTCCTGGAATACCTGAAATTGGTATATATGATTGAAGCCCAAATAAATCAAAATAATATGCACCATATACTATGGATCCCAAGATGCCGATAACAACAATAACTCCAATAAGTTTTGAAACAAACCCCATTTTAATCAATCAATTTAGTTATTGCAATAACCATTATGTATGATTTCGGATACTTTGTTCGCGGCTTAAAATTAATTACAACGTGCACTATAAAATATTTAAAGGTGTAAGTATTGCCAATACTTTATGTAATATCGCAATATTGAACATTAAAAGCACATAGTCGTCTCTTTGCTTCGTTAGCTCTTTAATGTTTTCTATTACTCCTTCATTCTCGGCCATCCACATTATCCGAATGCCTGTCTTCACTTAGTTAATTTCTATCGTGTCCTTTCTTGTGCTTGTTCGTATTTCGTAGCTCATTCCGCTTTAGGTATCCCAAAAATACCTCTTCTTCTTGCTTATATGGAATGCTATGAAGTCCGGCGAATGCTTGGCGCTGCTTTTTATAAACAGCATGTTCTTCTCGTGCAGCTTGTTGCTTTACCTGAAAAAGTTATCCTATGCAATAAAAGGACTTCCATCTCTAAGATGAAAGCCCCAAGAGGGAGTTGAACCCTCGACCTCCTGTTTTCATGGCTCCAATGCCTTAGAAGTTTACGAGACAGGCGCTCTACCACTGAGCTACTGGGGCTTAAAATTATTAAGCAGCGCTGATATTAAAAGCTTTTATACTTTTATAAGGCATTAGAAATATAAAATTTAAATTTGTGTTGATATGTTTGCGTGGTTGAATGCAAAGCCCTCAAAATGATTATACAAACCAGAACCAGGGCATACCAAATCCCTATGCACCGAGCTCCCCAGACCAGAATAACCCTCAGAATCCAAGCGGCCAGCCCGAATACCCGCAGTCCGGATACATAGGCCAGGGCCCGCAGCAGTACGGTCAGGGGATGAGTGTAAACGTAACACCGGAAAATCCGATAGCGCAGCCGCCCAGCGGAGAGCTGGGGTCCGGAGAACTGAAAAAAGAAAAGAGGAAATCAAACAAGAAGATGCTTATACCTATAATAATTGTAATAGCTGTCATAGCGGTGGCAGGTGTCATGTTTATCAGCAAGCCGCACGTCACAACCACGATTTCAACAACCAGCATACCTGCGCATCCAGTCTCATCCTTCACATCGTGCACAACGATAAGGTCCCCAGGGCTGTATTATCAGGAGGCTCCAATATCCACGAAAATTACCAACGGTACTTGCATAAGCGTGACTTCAAGCAACGTGAAGCTGATCTGCAACGGCAACAAGATAGTGGGCTCTGCTCCACTCATAGGAAAGCCTCCTTTCAGCGTCGGGATCAATGCAAGCGGCGTAAGCAACGTTACAGTGCAGGACTGCGCCATATCCAATTTCTCATACGGCGTCTACGCGTACTCCTCATCTAAAATAAACGTATCCGAAAGCAATGTGTCATTCAACGTGATGTCTGACATATACCTGAACGACACCAACGGCAGCACAATATCTAGCAACAAGCTTTACAATGCAACCAGCGCTCAGGGTGCGCTTTTCATAGGGAACGGATCGGCAAACACCACGGTAATAAAGAATGCTATAGGTCACAGCGCAGTAACAGGTGTCAACGTATTCTCGCAGGGCAATAAATTCTACTACAACAGCGTAAACCTTACTCCCACATCATTCGTGTGCTCATCCGAAGCGGGTTTCCCCAAGGCAAGCTCTGCAATAGATAACTTATGCTACAACAACACCGGCTGCGACTTCCTAACATGCAGCGGAATAAACCTCCCTGATAACCTGTCCAATGTCGTGCTGTCTCCTACTGTGACCACCTGCGGCTCCATAGACAGCCCCGGCACATACACCCTCCAGGACAACCTCACAATGTACCTGAAGGGCGCGAACTCGGGCATAAACATATTCAGTTATGCGGTTCCGTGCATAACAATAAACTCCCCTCTTGCTGTGCTCAACTGCAACAACCACACAATCACAAATGCTACGGTCGGAATAATGGCAAAGGGCAAGACCCTATTCAAAATAGAGAACTGCAGGGTATCCGGCACCACCTTCGGGGCGCTCATAGAAAACGCGACAAACTCCTCTATATACAATTCAAGCTTCTCGAAAAGCTATACGGGAATAACCTTGTCAGGATCAGATCTTGTAACCATGTCTGGCGTTGACGCAAAGAACGACACCAACGGCATTTATATTTCAAATTCGTCCAGCAGCATAATCAAAAACTTCAACTTCTCGCGCAACTCGTACGGCATATACGTGAATTCCTCCATAGGCAATTCGTTTACCGGAGGCGTCGCTGTGAACAACTCGCAGATAGACTTGTACGCAACGCCAAATTCCGCCAACAGCACAGACAACTTCATGGGCTCTACTGTGTGCGGCCTGAGCGACACGCACTGGTCAACGTGCAGGAACTACGAAGAACCATACCTGAAAGTATATCCTGTGTTTTCATGCGGCAGCCTGTACAGGCCTGGCAACTACTCTCTGTCAGGAAGCCTCGCTGCTGGGGCTGGCAGCTGCCTCACAATAAATACGAACAATGTGAAGCTGTCCTGCAACGGCAACAGGATATCCGAGGTGCTGCCCTCAACAACGAATTATGGGATATTCGACTCCGGGCATAGCAACATAACCATAACGAACTGCACCCTTTCATCGTTCAGGTATGGGCTGTATGCGGCCAATGCGCGCAACATCCGGGTAAGCGGGCTCAACGCAAGTCTTGGCGGAACCGGAATTACCCTGAGCAACGTATCCGCCAGCAGCATTGTCAAGAGCAAGGCCGAATCCAATTCCAACTATGACGTGGTGCTAGACAAATCCTCCGGAATCATATTCATGGCCAACAACATGACGAACTCAAGGCCTACCTCGGTGTCCATGCTAATTGAAAATTCCACAAGGAATACAATTGCGAACAATACCGGCCTTGACGCACACATTGGCATGCAGCTTTCCGGAGCTTCGCAGGGCAATAACATTTCAAACAACTACATGGAGCTGAGCGGCTACGAGGATTACGTGTGCGCCCCGCAGGACAGCAATCTCAACTCCGAGAATGGCGGGGTCAACTACGGCACAAAGAAAATCGGATGCCACTGGCTAGCCGCGCTTTCGCCGACTGCGCCTAGCGCAGACTGCCAGGTCGCCCTGACCCCAACAACATACTCTCTTTCAACAGACGCGCTTTACGAGTCAGGCAACATATGCTACGGCATATATTCTTCCGGAGTGACACTCAACTGCAACAACCATACAATAATATCAAACAGCGGCGGAACGTTTGCAGCATTCGCGCATTCCGGAAGCTCCAAGATCGAGAACTGCTACCTGAAGGGGTTCGCTACGCCCATCACCGCAACAAATACCAGCGTTTCAATCATCAACGCAACGGTATACGTGAATTCCACGAAACTCGCCCCGAGCGCATCCGCAATATCCGTAAACATGTCGAAGCAGTTCAGCATACTGCGCAGCAATGTGCTTACTGATTACATAGCGATAAACATCTCAAACTCCACTTCCGGCAGCATTAAGTACAACAACGCAACGGGCTCAATAGCCTACTACGCATACAATACCAGCAGCACCGATTTCCAGGGCAACATTGCCCCGCCGCAGAGCACTCTAGGGCTATACCTATATGGGTCCTCTGCGGACAGCTTCCAGAACAACATATTCAATTCGACGGGCATAGGCATAGAATGCCTGGCTTCTGCGCAGGGGAACAAAAGTGCATACGACCAGGGCGGAAACGTATGCTCATCATCTGAAAACTGCGGATGGATATCGGCTTCGTCACTGACATGCAAATAAGCGGTGGATAGGCAATGCTTTTCAGCGAACTGGCAAAATACTACGAAAAGCTCGAGGCCACCTCTTCAAGGCTGGGCATGATAGACATATTCGCCGAAGCCCTGAAAAGCGCATCGGTAGAGGAAATAGACAAGATAATATACATGACGCAGGGCGTCCTGGCCCCGGCGTTCGACGGCATAGAATTCGGGCTCGCGGAAAAGATGGCGGAAGAGGCCATAGCTATAGCAACAGGATACACGAAAGAGGAGACCGACAGGGACTACAAGAAATCCGGCGACTTAGGAATCACGGCTGAAAACCTTAAGTCAAAGTCGAAGCTCAAGCCCATGCTGCAGAAGAAATACACGGTCATTGAAGTTTACAACACGATGAAGAAGATCTCCGAAACTTCAGGCTCCGGAAGCAAGGACATAAAGATACGCCTGCTTTCCGAGCTCATCGCGTCATCTGCAGGGATAGAGGCGAGATACTTGGTAAGGTACCCGCTCGGCCAGCTGCGGCTCGGCCTTGGAGACGCCACCATCCTCGAATCCCTTTCGATAGCAAAGACCGGCAGCCGCGTCGAAAAGGAAACCCTCGAGCGCGCCTACAATCTGTGCAGCGACCTGGGATACGTAGGCAAAGAGCTTTTCGAGGGCGGAATAGGGCGCGTAAGGAACTTCAAGGTCGCGATGTTCAAGCCCATACGACCTGCTCTTGCAGAGAGGCTGCCGACTGCCGAAGAAATACTCAAAAAGATGGGCGGCAGGTGTGCTGTTGAGCAGAAATACGATGGCTTCAGGTGCCAGGTCCACATGCACGGGAAGAAGGTCAGGATATTCTCAAGGAGGCTGGAGGACACCACACAGATGTTTCCCGACATAGCAGATGCCGCATTAAAGGAGGTGCATTCCGACGACATAATTTTCGAGGGCGAGGCGCTGGCGTACAACGAGGCCACCGGAGAATTCCTCCCATTTCAGGAGACCATACAGAGGAAGAGGAAGCACGAAATAGGGAAGAAGGCGATAGAGCTGCCGCTGCACCTGATAGCGTTCGACCTCATGTACGCAAACGGCAAGTCCTACATGAACGAGGAATACGAAACAAGGAGGAAGATGCTGGAGAAGCTGCTGGAAGGCTCCACCACCATAATACCTTCAAACAGGATAATCACAGACTCCTCAAAGGAGATGGAAGAATTTTTCGAAGCCAGCGTTGAGAACGGGCTGGAGGGCATTGTTGCGAAGGACCTCAAGGCCCCATACATTGCCGGAGCCAGGAAATTCTCATGGATAAAGATGAAGCGCAGCTACAAGGGCGAGCTCTCAGACACCATAGACGTGGCCATAGTAGGATATTACCTGGGCAGGGGATCCAGGGCATCATTCAAATTCGGGGGCCTGCTCTGCGCCGTATACAACAAGAAGAGGGACATGTTTGAGACCATATCGCGCCTGGGTAGCGGGTTCACCGAGAAGCAGATGTCCGAGCTGGAGGAGCTGCTTAGCAAGATAAAGACCCAGGCAAAGCCTGCAAGGGTCGATTCACTGGTAAAGCCGGACTTCTGGGTATACCCCAAATATGTAGTGACTGTGAGGGCGGACGAGATAACAAAATCACCGATGCACACCTGCGGCAGGGAGAAGCAGGAAGACGGCACCGAAGCTGGCTATGCACTTAGATTTCCCAGGCTCGTCGGCGAGGAGGCCATAAGGTCGGACAAGAGCGTGGAAGAGGTGAACCAGACCAGCGAAATCATCGAGATGTACAAAATGCAGAAAAAGGTCAGAGTTGAGGGCTAGCCGTCACATGCGCTTCACGTTCTCTATGACCTTCGAGAACTTTTGCACGCTTTTTATTATGTCCTTGAGCTTGGGGTTGAGCTTGTATCCAAGGCCGTAGCCGTTCGCCGTCCTTATGTGCGTAGGCTGTATCACGTTAAGGTCCAGGGATAGCTCCCTAAGCGTAATTATAAGCGTCTTCCTTGTGAACTTCTTCTCAAGCACGGAGTAGAGCTCCTTGGTGGTCCTGGGTGATTTCTGGAGCAGCAGCTCCATAACTGCATAGTTGGGCCTGCTGAGCACCTTCCTGAGGGCCCATATAGAATCGCGCTGCTTTTCTATTTTTGCCATAATACCCTTTGGTAATGAATATTTATAAAGTTTTCTAATATGGAAGTTCATAAGCTTATACAAAAATAAAACTTGAGCCCTCTGCAGCTAATTAATTTATGAAAATGCTAATATTTATACAAAAGTATATAAATATTTACTTAAGTAAATATAATACTGGGTGGTGAGACGCTGAAAACGGGTGACATAGCCTCTGCAATACGCGGCCTTAAGTTCGGACGCATGCGCCGTTCTCAGCCAGAGCCGGCTCCATCGGCAATCTCTTTCTCTGTATCACCCATTTTCCCAGAAAAGGTCTTAGAGGCTACCGGCGGACACAAGGCGGTCGGCAAAATGGGGAAGGGATTCGTATACTCGCTGGTCCCGTGCCCTGACGACCGCGACATAGAGCGCGAATCAGGGATAACAAAGACCAAGGTGATAAACGAGATACTATCCATGGATATTAATGCGCCTGATGCGTACAGCGCGGCGTGGATTTCAAGCGTCCAGGGCATCGCGGAGCGCATCTGCGGCAAGACCTCCAAGGAATCAATAGTCCCATACATAGTCGCGCACGAAATCGCAGGATACGGCCCCATAAGCATTATTATGGAGGACTCCAAGGATGTGGAGGAGATCCTTGTCAACAAGCCAACCGACATGATATCGATCTACCACGCAAAATACGGATACTGCTCTACAAACATGAGATTCAGGTCCGAATCTGACCTTAGGTTTGTCGTAAACAGGATACTGGGCCAATCAAACACCGAGCTTGGCGAGGGCAGCCCAATAGTGGATGCCCAGCTGCATGACGGATCAAGAATACATGCGCAATCAAGGCCGTATGCAGTGTCCGGCGCCGCCGTTTCAATAAGGCTGGGCGGCAGCAAGAAAATAGACATAGCGCGGCTACTGCATTCTGGCACTGCAAATCCGTACGAGCTTGCGTACCTCTGGATGGCGATTGAGTCCGAAGTCAACATAGTCATTGCCGGCGCGCCTTCTTCTGGAAAGACCAGCCTGCTGATGGCGCTCAATGCGTTCATGCCAAGGTACGAGCGCATTATAACCATAGAGGAGGATGTCAACGAACTTCTATTCTACAGCAACTTTGTCAACTCAGTTTCGCTGAAGGGCATCTCTGGCAAGTCAAAGGCTTCGCTCAAGGACCAGGTGGTGAATTCGCTCCACATGCGCCCGGACAGGATCCTGGTGGGCGAGATAAGGGGCGATGAGGCAAGGGATGTATTTTTCGGGTCGAACCTTGGCATACCATTTGCCACTACCATGCACGCTATGGAAAACGGCACCGCGATAATCTCCAGGCTTAGGTCAAAGCCGATGTCGGTAGAGCCCAGCATGATATCCATGCTTGACGTTTCCGTATTCATGAAGAGGTCTGGGATGGAGGAAAGAAAGGTCGACAGCATATTCGAATACTCCTGGCTCAGCCGCGGCGAGATAGCATATTCGGAAGGGGGCCAGGAAATGGCCATTGCAAAGATTTTCGAATCAGGAGAGCCAAACTACCCTGCGATAAGGACATCAAAAATAATAAAGAGGTTCTCAAGCATAAACTGCATTTCCATCAGGGAATCCGTAGCGGAACTGAAGTCGAGATCCGAATTCCTAAGCAGGATAGCCGGGATTCAGGGACCTTCAAGGTTCGATGCAGACGAATACGTGCGCAGCTACAGTGCAAAAGTTGATTGAAATGGACAGCTATTGGATAAGATGCATCGAAATCCCGGCAGTCATGGCGGCTGCAGGCCTAGCCGCGCTGCTTTATTACAGTGCAGACCTGCCGTACTGGATTGCGGCAGTGCTCGGATTCTGCGCAGCATCATATATGGTTATATATGCCTCGGGGCTGTCCCATAGAAACTCGGATTCGATGAAAGAATTCGGCAGGATAATAAATGGAATGCGGCTGAGGATGCGATTCTACCGCTCAACCCTTCCAAACGCGGCTGAAGAGGCCATGGCGGGATTGAAAAGCACTGGCGGAGCCTCTGCAGCTCTGCGCGAAATGTCAAGGAGGATGCGCCTTGGGCAGAACGCCTCCGACGCCATGCTTGCCCTGTCAAGCAGGCTTCGGGGAAATCCGGCAATGGCGTACGAACTTTCGTGCATAGGAAAGGACATATGCCAGTCAGGAAGCGCATTGGGCGCAATAGAAAGCAGCAGCAAGCGGATTGATCTATACTACAAAAGGGAACTTGCGAATTCAGGGTATTCGCTGCAGAAGTACTCTACGCTGACCGTGGTCCTGACAACTGTGCTGCCGTCCTTCGCAATATTCACGTCGGTTGGCCTTTCAATAATAGGAAATACCCGACTTATAGCCGGTGCAGTGGCATTCTCAATGCTCATGGCCCTGCCAGCATTGTACATACTCGTGAAATCACTTATGTGGAAATATGAAGGCTAACAAAAATTTCAAGGCGGCATGGCTTTCGGCGATGTTTGCGCTGGGAGCGGCAGCGCTTGTCCTTGCGCTTGCAAGAGACCTCTGGACAGCCGCTGCACTGGCCGCTGCCTATGCACTGGGATACATTCTGGCGATACGGCCAAAGCTCGGCATCGCGGTCAGGGAAGAAAGAGATGCATACGAGTTTCTCAGGAGCCTAATCGGCAACTCTGCTTACTACAAAAGTACCATAACCGCAATTAAAATATCACTTAATCCAAGGTTCGTCTTCTATCGCGGCTTGTCTGATGCCGTGTCAAAATACGAGATGTACAACGGCATTGACCACGAGATACGCTTTGAAACAGGATCCGCGCTCCTGCGCAGCACATTGGAAATAGCGAATGCGTCGCTTGCAAGCGGTATAAGCATGTCGAAGCCTCTGGCGTCGCTGGAGGAAAGCTACAGGTCAATGTCCGCGCATTCAAGAAGGATGCGCGCCACGCTGGGCAACACACTGAGCATTACCGCACTTAGCAGCGCCGTCTTCCTTCCGGCGTTCGCCGGCATATCAATCAACATACTGCGGTTCACGGGCGCGTCTGGATACCCAGCGTCAGTGCTTTTCTACGCAACGGCAACCTACATAATCCTGGTGAACTACATATCATTCGCCTTCAGCCGCGGCAAAGAACGGTTGCCCGGCGTCTTCAAAGCCGTGCTGCTCTCAATTTTCGGAGTCATTTCTATGGACGCCGCGGCCCTCATGGCCGCTAATATTATAGGGGTGTAAAGGATGGAATACGCACAGTATACGGACCAGATAAGGACGGCGCTGCTGCTGCTACGCTCTGGCAAGGCCCAGGGCTCGCTGGAATACCTGATGATGCTGTCCGCGGTCAGCATAGTCATAATAATCGCGCTCGCGATGATAGCGCAGCTCAAGGGCACTGCAGTGCACATGTTTTTCAACGGCAGCAATTCAACAGTATCATCAAAGCTGGCATCAGAGCTTAAAAACCTGAGCTCCACAGGGTGATGGGCATTACCGCAAGGGCACAGATATCAATCGAGTTCATGGTGTACATGGCAGTAGCGCTTTCCTCGCTTGCGGCCGCGGTATACGCGTACTCTGCCTACTCCTCAAGATACTCGTCAGAAGCAGGGCAGGCGTACCTGAATTCGCTTTTTGCAAAGCTGGACTACCATATGCAGTATCCCGACTCCGTGTTCTCTGCATACGTCCCGAAGAGCATATGCACTGCGGTGGCAAACGGAAGCAGCATAGCCATAGGAAAAAGCGTCTTCAGGCCCGATTACAACCTTGAGATATCAAGCAGCGTATGCGCAGGCAGCGGCTCTACTGAAGAGCTAAACCTGTCATACGACTACAACGGCACTTATACGCTGCAGGGTGCATCACCATGATGGCGCAGATTTCGATTTCGCTCCTGCTAGCCCTTGCCGTTTCGGCGTCTTTCGTGCTGGCCTCCGCGGTGTTTTTCGGGAGCCTGGTTTCAGGAGTGCATTCCGGATACTCGGCAGCACACGAGTTGCAATCCAACGGCTCTGCGCTTGGCGCACCGGTGCAGATCATGTATCCGGGATTCCAAATTTCATATGGCTGACAACATGAAAAACAAAAAGGGCTTGCTGATGCTCGACGAGCTGGTCGCCATAATGGCGTTCTCAACCGCGGCGCTTTTCGCGGCATCTGCCATAATGGGCGCGCAGCACAGCATGTCATCAGGCATAATACAGGGCCAGGCAGCGCTGAATCGCGCCGAGGAATTGCAGAACATCATATTTCTCGAGGAAACCGGGCCCAATACCTCAACTTCGATGCTGTCACAGGGCAACCTGAGTCAGGGAAAAACGACTGCCCTATACGGGCCAAAGAACCTGAGCTCTGCCGGAAGCCTGCAAATCTCAAGGATGCTGTACATAAATGGCACTGTTGCGTACATAGGTGTGAAAAATGAAATTGCAAACGAGTCTTGAGTTCATGCTCCTGCTAGGGGCGGTAAGCGCATTCTCGGTAGGCATAATTGCTCTGTATGAAAACTTTGCCGGGCTTCAAAGCGCATCATATAACGCCTTAACCACCGCGGAAAACGGCACCAACACAACCTATTACGCGGCAGCTCCTTCGGCGTCCGAGGTAAGGGTGTACATGCTGGCACCTAGGACAATGCAGTACGGCTCATGGTCCCAGATAGAGATAGCCATAATATCGCCTAAAAATTACTCCGCGGAAGTCAGGGTCTCGTCACCCGGCGCGTATGTCAGCGAGGCCTCATTGTCGGACAATGCACTCAGTGGCTTTACCACTTTTTACACGTATCTCAAGCCCGAATATCCCGGAGTTGTGGCTATTCATGCATCGTACAAAGTTTCCGGGAATGGCTTGAGCCATGTCGGAGCAATCAACGAAAGCTCCATAGCAGTATACGCGAATTCATCCTCTGGAGGCACAAGCACTGAAGCATATTCCGCTTATCTAAAGCCCGGCTATGAGGCTGCGTTGTACAACGAAACTCCGATTGGCAACCTGACATACCTGACCGAAACAAACCATTGCAGCTACATAAACTGGATGGGCAGGCAGCTTTCGATACAGCAGCAGTGCGGAAGCGCCAAATGGTACTTCTGGACATTTTCAGATCCGTGCTACTACAATCATGGAGTAATGACGGCAACCTACTGCGTGTATGAAAACAACTATCCTGCAAGCCTGTACTCGGCAAATCCCAAGCCGCACTACAGGTACAACATATCGCTTATCGTGATTAACGCGACTGCCAGGCTCAAGGCGTACCTGCCTTCGCATGGACTGTCAAGCCCCCTATCATACCAAAATGGAACACAAGCCGGCAGCGTTACAGTATCTGGCATTCCTTCAAGCTCTTCCCAAATAGCAGGCTTCCAAGTTTCTATGCAGGGAAAAAATGCCACCGGAATAGTAAATGCTTCAACCTACGGCGAATACATACAGTCCCTAAATTCTATTGACGGGATACTTGGCTATTACAACGGCACAGGCATATCTCAGAGCGAGCAGGATACGCTGCAGCAGTCCATGTCAATGTACAATTCAATGTCTGGTTCGCTTTATGCCTCAAAGACATATGTTCCACAGGGATGCAACTACTCCCTTTCAGGGAATTATCCATTCATGGAATGCGGCCTGGGCTCTGAACTCGAGTTCCAAAACATATCCGTTGAAATCTCCGGCTCGGCTGCAAACCAAACCATAGACTACGAGGGTTCATTAATAGAAATAAGATAGGTGCTAATGTGAAGGCCCAGGCAGCAACAATAGAAGCGATTATGGCATCGGCATTCCTAATCTCTTCCGCATTGTTCTATTCGTATGCGGCATATCACGCCTCGCAGCAGGGCCCCGCGCAGGTAGGCGCCATCAATGCATTCTATGACATAATGGAATACCAATACAACAACTCAACGCTGACGTCGTGCATTCTTGGTTCTGGGCACGGCTGTGCAGGCAGCTTGCTGTCAAATGCCCTTTCAGTATATCACCTTGCGTATGTTTCAGTATCAATAGGCGGAAAGGCCGCATCGGCAGGCAATCCGTCAGCATGTGCGCAGCTACAGCAGTCATGCTTCATCGCAAACGATGCGGAACATTACGTTGAATGCGTTTCTGGGTGCGGATAGGGTGTTTCAATGCCTTTCTACGGGCTTCTTATAGCTGTGACGTCAATCTCATGCATGCTGCTAATGCACTACGCCGCCATGGACATTTCGATGGCGGATGGACTGTCTTCGCAGCTGCAAATGTATCAGAATATGGTGAAGGTCGAAGCCTTCGGTTATATGGCACAACATGCCCCCGAAAACGCTTCTGCCTTGGCCGCATGGAAGGAAAGCGCGAAGGCAGCAGGAATTGCCGATGGCGTTTCCGTAGTATTCACGGGAAACTACATGAACATCGAGACCTTGTCGCGCCCAAGAGTCTACGGCGCATCGCTTATCCGCAGCGGATAGCAAAACCGTGCATCGCCGAAGCCAAACCTGCCCAAAATCCATTTTGCAGAAATCGAATCAAAATATATAAATAGTGCGTTATGAATAATACTAAATTGCCAATTCTGGGCCTTAGTGGTGTAGCGGTTTGCACGGAGGACTGTGGATCCTCAAGTCCGGGTTCGATTCCATACGGCGAAAATCCCGGCTAAGGCCTCGGCTCAATAGATTTTTTAATTGCAGCCATAGCTGCGTCTATCTTGGATTCGTCCAGGCTTTCGTCCAGCCACGGGTAAAATCCTTCCTCTTCCATCCTGTCGTGCGCATCAAGCACGGCGGCAAGATCGTTCATCAATGTCTCTGAAGCCTTGTTGCATGGTGCTGCACCTATGGCTTCAAGGTCCTCGCGTATCCTTGCGTGTTGCAGCTTTAGTTCGTCTATTATGAGCACGTCCCTGTCTTTGAGCTCTTCGTAAACCATTCCAAACAGTATATACTCCTCCCAGCCAATGTGCCTTAGCAGCCCTTGCCTAAAGGCTTCAAACTTGGAAGCCGCGTCCTGTGCATTGCCAGAGCCGCAAAGAGCCCTTGCCTCTGCAAGCAGCGCGTCGAGCCGCCTGTGGTCTCCTGACATGAATTCGTATACCCTGTTCATCCTCTCCCAAATAGCAGTAAAAGCATCAAAAAATATAAATAAGTTCAAGAATCAATACTAAGAAGTGAGCATATGGAGAAGAGGAGGACCACCTATCTGGCAGCAATAGTCATAATACTGATAATAGTCGGAGCGCTCGTATACACTAATACGGTTTCACCGCAGGCCAAGAACCTAATAAGTTTCGACAATCAGGCAGTAAGCCCCGGCACAATCGCTGCGCTCCAGTCCATAGCGCATAACAGCACTTTGGCAAACATGATAGGGATAGGCGCAGCGTCCGGCTACCCGATAGCTACGGGCAACACAAAGGTACTGCTCATAGGCGGAAAGCCGGCAGTCATATATGTAGGCGCAGACTTCTGCCCCTACTGCGCTGCGACAAGGTGGGGTCTGATAATCGCTCTGATGCGTTTCGGCAACTTTTCATTGCTGCACTACATGACCTCAAGCGCGACTGACGTATACCCCAGCACCCCAACATTCACGTTTTTCAACTCCAGCTACAGCAGCAGCATAATAACCTTCGAGCCTGTCGAGACCGAGACAAACACCTATCACGCGCTGCAGACACCTAACAGGATACAGAACCTGACGTTCTCCGCATATGATGAATACTTTTCAAAGCTGCCTTCACAGGAGCGCGGAGGCATACCTTTCATAGACTTCGGCAACATATCAGTGCAGGACGGCGCAGAAGTCGACCCGCAGCTGCTTGACGGAAACACATGGCAGCAGATAATAGCCAAGCTTTCAGATCCAAGCACCAGCACCGCGCAGGAGGAAATAGGCAGCGCTAACATATTCACCGCCCAGATATGCGGAATAACAAATAACACGCCTGCAAGCGTATGCAACCAGCCCTACATAAAGAACGTCGAAAGGGCCGTAAGCAGCACCGTATAATCAAGATTTCAGCATGGGCTCGTAACTCAGTTTGGCCAGAGTGGGAGGCTTTTAACCTCTAAGTCGTGGGTCCAAATCCCACCGAGCCCGCATAAGTGCCCTGGCTAGTCTATTTCAACGCGCCTTCCCGAATCGTCTTGCTCTGAGGCTAGCTTCTCTACGAAATCCCTTTCCCCTATCATTGTTTCCACGTCCTCGACTTCTATTCCGTGAGATTGCGCGTAGCCTCTTTCCATCTCACCTATTACAGAACCAGTGAACTCATAGCCTCTTATCGGTATTTCCAGGGTCTCCTTGCCTTCAGCCCGCAAAAGGATTACCAGCTCAGAAGAGCCTTTTGCACCTTTCTGCTTTTTGCAAAGCCCAGCCACGCTTATAAATGCGTGCAAACGCTTATAAATTTGCCGCAGCGCACGGCCGCATGCCGTTGAAAGAATTCAATGGGCATGCGAGATAAATTTATAATCTCGAACCTGCCATTAAAGTCATTTTTAGAAGCCTTCTAACCTTGCTAATAGGTCGTTCTTCAACTCCTCCCAGCTTTTTGGCCTCCTTGCAGCTGGTATGAATGGATTCGTAAGATTGCGCATTTTCTTTGCATCACTCCTCTTCAGGCGCACTATTAAATTTTGCATGAATGAATCAACCGTTTCCTTTTCACCCTCTGATTCAAGCATCAATTTTGTTGCGTTCTTTAGTACTTTATTGGAGCACATCGGCAGTGCCATGTGAACATCATATAGGTCCTTGCCTTCGGATCTGCTTGCGAGCGCATGCATCTTGCGTGCGGTCAAGTCCTCTATGGAATAGATTGGTATACCACTTACAGACGAGCGCGTAAACTCTGAAATTATCGTCCCATTTACCAGCGGCTTGGCGATCAGGAGCTTTTTTGAAGATATATCAATCCTGATATGATCTTTTCCGCCAAACGGAGTCATATACATACAGTAAAACTGCATTGTGGACTGCACACTGCGCAACTCAGAAATCTCATAGCCATTTATTTCACTTGCAAGTTTTTTGCTAAATCTGTAAAGTTCTTGGCCAGAGTTCTTTGTTACAAGATCGAAGTCACCGTCTTCAGAAAACCTCTGCATCCTTTGCAGATACGCCTTATTGAGTGCAGTGCCTCCCTTTAACACCAATAGGCTGTGCTTTTGAATCGTAATTGTGGCTATTTGGGATATAACATCCATTAGGTGGAACTCTTTGAATACAAATTCGAGTGGAAGCCCATAGCGTATGGCAATCGCCCTGCAAACCTCTAAATCAAGCTCCATAAAATTCAACCGCTACCTGTTATATCTGCCTTTATCATGTCAAACTTGGCGCGTCTTCTTTTTGAAACAAAGCGTTTCACATACAAATCGAATTCACTTAATTCCCCGGGGCTTAATTTTGCTGATCTATACACCTCAATAAGCTTATCTCTCTCTATGGAATACCTTTCTAGATAAAGGCAATCAAACAGAGTCTTCGCTCTGGTAGAAACTGTCAGATCGCCGACATTCTGAAATCCGATAGCCTTTTCTTTCATCGCAACGGCTCTAAATTGATACGCTCCAATAGTCTTCAAGGTCGACAAATGCGTTGTGACGACGGTTACAAGGAATGGAAGTTCAGCAATCAGCTTGTGCACATATAGCGCACTTGAAAAGCCTATATATCCGCCGTAGGTGCTTTGTGCGGCTACAAAAGCATCCTTTATCGGATTCGATGAGTATACACCGCGCTTCAGCCGAATGATCCTGCCAGACTTGTCCAATCTGCTCAGCGTTGTTTTCAGGGTAAATTTGTCGCAGAGCTGCAGGCTTTCAAGAGTTTCTAACATGGCAATTCCGTTTGGAGAGTTTTCGACTGCGCGCCTAACCCTTTCTATTAAACTATCCATATATAGATAATAAACAATATGTTTATTTAAGACTTTTTATAATTCTATGCGATTGTACTCTAACTTAAGTGAAAAAGTCTCCAAATAATTGAGGCAGTGCAGGGGGTGAGATTTGAACTCACGAACCCTCTACGGGACGAGGCCCTGAACCTCGCGCATTTGGCCAGGCTCTGCAACCCCTGCATGATGCAGCTACAAATTGTGCAGCTATACTTTTTATAATGCACGCCTAATTTATAATGATGGACAAAAAAAATATATTAAGCATACCTGTGGCAACGTCCGTCGCCCTAGGCGCAATAATAGGCGCCGGGATATTCGTGCTCAGCGGCACTGCCATCGCGCTCGCAGGCTCGTTTTCACTGCTGGCATTTGTAATAGTCGGAATAATAGCCCTTTTCATGGCCCTGCAGATGGGCGAGATGGGGTCCATATTCCCCCATGCAAAGGGCGCAGCATATTCGTATGCATACGAGGCGTTCGGCAGCCAGCTCGGCTTCATAACCGGGCTTTTGCTCTACACCAGCTTTGCCACTGCAGTCTCGGCGGTGTCTCTCGGCTTCGGTTCATATTTAGCTACGTTCCTAGGCCTGAGCACCGCATACCAGGTGCCGCTTGCTCTTGTGCTCATACTCGTGCTCTCAATCGTCAACATAATAGGCATAAAAAAGGCTGCGAAGGCCGACTTCGTCATAGTGATAATAAAAATAAGCATACTGTTTTTCTTCATACTGTTTGCCGCGGTTTTTGCTCTATCTACTTCGCACGCCAAAGTTCTGGGCAATTTCTCGTCTCCGCCCTCCGACCTTGCTGGCATATTCGGCGCAAGCGTTGTGATATTCTTCGCATACACCGGCTTCCAGTCCATATCGACTTTCACAAGCAGGGTCAAGGACGGCGCAAGAGGCGCTGCAAGAGCGATAGTCTACTCGGTCATAATAAGCATAATACTGTACTCGTTGGTTGACGTCGCATTGATGATGCTTGCGCCTGCTGCCGCATACAGGATAAGTGCAGACCCGCTGTCATTTGCGCTGGGATATGCGCATGCGCCCGGATGGGTGTCGACAATAGTTGACATAGGCGCGATGCTGGCCACGACTTCGGCCGCGCTCGCGATGATACTCACGTCTTCAAGGTCGATATACCAGATAAGCGTGGACAGGCTGCTGCCAAAGGAATTCAGGAAGTACAACAAGAAATCCGATGTGGCAGTAAACGGAGTCATAATCACCGCCGCAATATCCGCGGTAATGCTGTTCTCCGGCAACATCTATGTCATAGCGTCAATAAGCAACTTTGGCCTTATATTCTCATACATAATTACGAGTTTTGCTGTAATACACTATCGCAGGGCCAGGGCAAATCCAAGCTTCTTAAGCCCATGGTATCCATACCTAGAAGCAGTTACCATAGTGGGCCTGATAGCCCTGCTGATAGGAATGCCGCGGCAGTCCCTGCTCATAGGCGCAATGATAATATTTATTTTGATAATGGCATATTACTTCATACTCGAGGTAAAGGGAAAGAAGCCGGCAAGGATAAAGCTTTTCAAATAGGGATAAAAATGATGATAGGAATAGTGGGGGCGCCAAACAAGGGCAAGAGCACGCTTTTTTCAGCGCTCACGATGCACGAAGTCCAGATTGCTAACTACCCGTTCACGACCATAAAGCCGAATATGGGCGTAGCGTACGCCATAAAGGAATGCGCTGAGAAAAAAATAGGCACAAAGTGCAAGCCAAGAAACTCCCTTTGCCACAACGGCATGCGCATGATACCCGTGAATATGGTCGATGTAGCCGGTCTGGTCGAAGACGCGCACGAGGGCAAGGGCATGGGCAACCAGTTTCTCAACGACATGGCCGCAGCCGATGCGCTGATGCTTGTCGTCGACATAAGCGGAACTACGGATCCCTCCGGCAATCCCTGCACAAACTGCGATCCCTACGAAGACATAGTAATGGTAAAAAACGAGCTTGCGGAATGGATAGCAGGGATCCTGGGCAGCCACATGGACAAACTGTCAAAGGTCGACGACGGCGCAGCAGCCCTTGCATCAATATTCTCCAGCCTGAAGATAGACAGAGATACCGTCGAGGACATTGCGTCGAAATGCTCGCTGTCTACTAATCGGATAAACTGGGACGAGTACGGGGTGTGGGCGTTCTCCACTGCGCTGCTCGATGCAACCAAGCCTGTGATGGTAATAGCAAACAAGGCTGACATCGGCGACCCCTCCGCCGCGATAAAGTCGCTAAGGGAGAAGTCCAAGGACGAGGTGGTGCCGTGCTCTGCGGCCATAGAGCTGGCGCTGCGCAAGGCCGCGCAGAAGGGCATAATAGACTATTTTCAGGGCGACAAGACGTTCAACATTACCGCGAAGGACATAACCGAGGAGCAGCGCAGGGCGCTCGAATACATGAAGAAGTTTATAGGGAGCATGGGCGACAACGTGCAGTACGCCATAAACAAGATAGTATTCGACATCGACAAAAACATAGTGGTATATCCGGTAGAGGACGAGAACAAGTTCACTGACCACTACGGCAACGTACTGCCTGACGCGGTGCTGATGAAGCAGGGCTCTACCGCGCTGGACCTGGCAAACTCAATACACACAGACATCGGCAAAAACATGCTTTATGCGGTCGACGCAGTAACAAAAATGAGGCTTTCGAAATCCTACGTGCTCAAGGACGGCGACATAATAAAGATCGTAAGCGCGGCGAAGTGATGCAGGCAGCTAGGCTCCTCTCCTTGCGTTTGACAGCGCGCCTATCAGCGGCACGAGTATTAAGAGTATCGCAACCGGCAAGCCTATTAGAAACTCGATAAACATGCCAACCGAAAAGGTCTTTGCAAGATCAGGAACCGTATAATACATGAGCAGGTAGACTATGAATATCGCTATTCCATATACCAGCGAGGCATATGCGGAATTGAGTATGCCGACCTTCACGGAATCCCCGATGCTGTTTTCGTGCAGCCCAACCCTGTCGCCTATCCATATCGCCACAATGAGCGGCAGCACTATGGATCCGGGTATGAATATTATGTAGTAGCCTATCTGCCTAAGGTCTGCGACAAAGCCCTTGGGCCCGACTACAGGTGTAACGACCTCTATTATGAGCCCTATCACAAGCAGCGTTATCCAGAATGCAAGCGGCCCGAATACGTCTATCTCCGACCCTGCAATCCTGTTGGTTTTGTAGTACGGCAAAGTCCCGGACTTATGCTCCGCATCGTCTTCCAATCCAAAGCACCGCTAATCTATCTTTTTATATCTTTATAAAGTTTTCCTGAACATGTGCGCCTTGCCGCAAATGTGAATAAAAACATATTTAATAAATAGCTGCAAAAGGATATGCAGTGATGATTGAGGTAATCGCTGAGCTTTTGCTGTGAAGAAAGGTAGGCGGGCTGATGATTTTGAACGCGTTGCAAAGACTCCACAAGAACTCGATCCGGGTTACGGATATCGCATCCCAGTACTGGTGCGAAAAGCAGATGGAGCTGAACTACATTGTAGGCCCCAAGATAACCGCGGAAATAAAGAAGGGGCTTGCGATGCACCAGGACCTCGAGAAGGAGTCCAACGTGCCCGTGATACTTCAACCAAAGTCTTATTCTGACGTGATGTACAAGATACTGTACACGAACTGCGTGGCCATAGACACGCTGAAGGAGAACAAAAAGAGCAGGGAGATCGCGATATACGGCTCTGCAAACGGCTACAAGATGGTCGGGAAGATAGACGAGCTCGAGCTCAAGAACGGCGAGGTAGTCGTGTTCGAGGACAAGACCCGGGCAACTGACAAGGTGCCGTCCGAGCCGCAGATGAAGACGCACAAGATACAGGTCATGGTGTACAGGAAGATGCTTTCAGATATTGCCGAGGGCAAGTACAACGAAAAGAATTTCAAGAGGAGCTATGACACGCAGAAGCTTAAGATAACCGACGAATTCCAGAGGCAGCTTGCCGCCATCGAAGTGGACAAGAGCATGATGACCGTCGACGCAGTGGCTGACATGTTCTTTGAAAAGTGCAGGCGCATCGGCAAGATAGGCAACACGCTCTACCTGCGCTACATAAACCAGTTTACCGGCAAGGTCGTCAAGCTGCACAAGTTCGAATACAGTGAAAGCGAGTTCAACTCGACCATGGAATTTTCGCTCAAGTACTGGAACGGCGAGCGCGAGGCTCTGCCTGTGCCGTTCGAAGAAAAATGGAAATGCCCGTTCTGCGCGTTCTTCGGAAAAGAGTGCAAGGTCTGGTGGCCCCAGCAAAAGCTATAGGTGTGACAGTGCCGGAAAAATCGCAGCTACTGAAGGAATTTTCAAAGGACTACAAGAAGTACTACTTTGCGGATCTCTTTGAGGAGGAGGGCTTCCAGCGGAAGAAGTGCAGGATCTGCGGCAAGGGCTTTTGGACCGCGGATCCGGACAGGGAGCTCTGCGGCGACTCAGAGCACGAGCCCTATTCGTTCATGAAGGCAAAGCCATCGGCGGTGAAGTACGGAGAGTTCTGGAGCACCTTTGCGGACTTCTTCAAGAAGCGCGGCCATTCGATGGCAGAGCGCTATCCCGTGGTGAGCAGATGGAGGCAGGACCTATATTTTACCATAGCAAGCATCCAGGACTTCCAGAGGATAGAAAACGGCAGGGTGAACTTTGAATACCCATACAATCCCCTCATAGTGCCTCAGATGTGCCTCAGGTTCAACGACGTGCCAAACGTCGGGGTAACCGGCAGGCACTTCACGTCGTTCATGATGGCAGGCCAGCTTGCGTTCAACTACCCCAAGGAAGGGTACTGGAGGAACGAGACGATAAGGCTGAACTACGACTTCCTCACAAAGGTGCTGAAGGTGAAGAAGGAGGCGCTCACCTATACCGAGGACATATGGGCAATGGGCGACTTCTCGGAATTCGGGCCCTGCATAGAGAGCTTTGCGAACGGCCTGGAGCTCGTCAACAGCGTATTTACAGAGTTCGAGTATTCTTCCGGAAAGGTATCAGAGCTGAAGGGCAAGGTCGTCGATGTCGGATGGGGCTTCGAAAGGCTGATGTGGTACGCCTCCGGTGCACAGACTGCTTACGACCCGGTGTTCGCAAACGAGCTTAAATACCTTTACGATTCAACCGGAGTCGAACCAAATGCAGAACTCTATTCTAGGATGGCAGGCAAGCTTGCCGAGATAGACCTGAGCGAAGAGAATCGCCGCCAGGAAACCGAGCTTGAAGTTGCCAGGGCTGCCGGCATATCGGAGCGCGAGTACAACGAAATCATACTTCCAAACCAGGCGCTGTACGCCATAGCTGACCACGCCAGGACCTTCTTGTTCGCAATAAGCGACGGCGCACTGCCGAGCAACGTCGGGGGCGGATACAACCTAAGGATACTGCTTAGGAGGATATTCGATTTTTCCGAGAGGTACAAGCTGAAGTTCGACATGCAGCACCTTATGGAGATAACCGCAAGTGACCTCAAATCAACATACGGCGACATGGCCGAAAGCATACCCGAAGCCGCAAAGATAATAGAGCTGGAGCGGTCCAGGTACTCGGCAACTCGCGCCCAGGCCCGCAGAATTGTCGGGTCGCTGCTCGAAAAGAGCCATGGCACCAGTGCAATAGACGCAAAGACGCTCAACACGATGTACGAGAGCAACGGGATAACTCCAGAGTTCATTTCTGCGGTTGCCGCAGAAAAGGGCATAAAAATAGAAATTCCGGAGACTGCCTATTCTAAGATATTGAAAGGGGACTTCGTAGAAAAGGAAAAGAAGCAAAAGAAGCTGGACATAGGCACCGAGGGCATCAAGCCCACAGAAAAGCTGTTCTATTCGTTCGCTGAAAAGGCGGAAGCCACGGTCGTCAAGGCGGAAAACGGCTTTGTTGTACTCGACAGGACGCCATTCTACGCAGAGAGCGGCGGCCAGGAGGCGGATCACGGCAGGATAGGGGGCCTTGAGGTGACGGACGTGCAGAACATAGGCGGCGTTATAGTTCACGAGGTAAAGGGATCTCCGCTGCCTTCCAAAGGTTCAAAGGTGCATTGCGAGGTGGACAGGGAAAGGAGGCTGAGGCTCATGGCGCACCATACCGCAACGCACCTTGTCAGCGCTGCGGCCAGGGCGGTGCTCGGCAAGCACGCATGGCAGGAAGGCGCAAAAAAGAGCGCGACAAAAGCACACATAGACATCGCGCACTACGAAAAGCTTTCAGACAGGCAGATAAAAGAGATAGAAAGCACTGCCAACGGCTTCATACTGCACGGCATAAAAGTCACTATGCATGAGATGAAGCGCAAGGAGGCCGAGGAGAGCTTCGGCTTTTCGATATACCAGGGTCATGGGATGCCCTCTGGAGTGCTGCGCATAGTCGAAATACGCGACCTGGACGGAAAGCTCATAGATGCGGAAGCCTGCGGGGG
This sequence comes from Candidatus Micrarchaeum acidiphilum ARMAN-2, assembly GCA_009387755.1. Classification (NCBI taxonomy): domain Archaea; kingdom Nanobdellati; phylum Microcaldota; class Candidatus Micrarchaeia; order Candidatus Micrarchaeales; family Candidatus Micrarchaeaceae; genus Candidatus Micrarchaeum; species Candidatus Micrarchaeum acidiphilum. The sequence continues at coordinate 176,072 of GG697240.1, read as the reverse complement.
CCTGCACCTCATGGGCAGGGAATCAGAGATCGGCCTGATAAAGATAACAGGATCTTACAGAATCCACGACGGCATAGACCGCATAGAGTACGTGGCCGGCATTGCGGCCGAGGATTACATAAAAGGCATGGAGGCGTCAATAGGCGAAATTGCCGGGACTTTTGGCGCTGACGCAGCCGGCATCACGCCTCGCATCAAGGCAAAGCTTGCAGAATTGGAAAAATACAGGAGCCATATTTCTGAACTGGAGACGGCCATAGCCTCTCTTGAGTCTGAGAGACTGCTTGCAAAGCCCGGCAGCAGAATAGTCGCAAAGCTGCAGTATGACAGGCAGCTGCTCAGGGCCATAGCAACCAGGATAGCCGACTCAAGAAAGGATTCCGTTGCCCTGCTCTTCAACCACCAGGGTGACGTTGTGGCAGTGTCAGGTTCCGAGTGCAAAGACGGGGCACTGGACTTCGTCGGGGCATACGCTTCGGAACACAGTCTCAAGTTCACCGGCGGCGGGTCAAGGAGGATGGCAGAAGGCAGGCTTGGATAGCGGTGTTTTATTGCTAGGATGGCTTTTTGGAACTATAATATACCCGATAATATACATATTTCCAGCGTACGCAGCAAACGGGGCCCCTGTTATCTTCGGCGGTGGAAGGCCCCTTGACATGGGCCGTAAGCTGCGCGGAAAGCGGGTATTCGGCGACCACAAGACCATAAGGGGCACGGTTTCTGGAGCCGTGTGCGGAGTGCTGGCAGGCGCAATAGAGGCGCCGTTCTTCCCCTACATGCTTGCAATTGCGGTTGCTCTCACAGCTGGCGCCATATTTGGCGACCTGTTCGGAAGCTTTATGAAGAGAAGAATGGGCCACAATCCCGGCGCGCAGGTGCCTGTGCTGGACCAGTATGGCTTCTTCATCTTCGCAATGCTTGCAGCATTCCCTCTTGGGCATCTTCCTGACTTGTATGGCATCGTCTTCATAATAATCCTTACCGGCGCGCTGCACGTGCTCACGAACATGGGCGCCCACAGGCTCAGGCTCAAGGAAGTTCCGTGGTAATAAAGAGGTAATGCATTGAGCATATTCGGAAAAATAGGCGAATTCCTCGGCGGCAGAAAGGTATTCAGCATAGACCGCGCAGGGCATTCCATACGCATAATCCAGCGCGGCAACGAAATGATACTTCTTTACAACAACACGATATTCTCGCGCATAATAAAAGGCGCTACCATGTCCGGAGGCTACTGGGACTACTTTACCGCGCTTCCGGGCATGTACCTCTCCCCCAAGGTGCTGCTTATAGGCCTTGGAGGAGGAACCGTAGTATACCAGCTTAGAAAGATGTACGGACACAGCCTACCAATAGACGTCATGGAAATAGACGAAGACATGCTTAAGGCTGCAGAGGTCTTCCTTGGCGGAAAAGTCGAGGCGAACGTCATGATCGGCGACGGAGCCGTGCTGCTGTCGGATGCCAGGAAGGCGTACGACATAATAATATCGGACCCGTACATAAACGACGAGATGCCGGACCAGTTCCTAAGCCATGGATTCGTGGAAAGCCTCTCCGCAGCGCTTTCTGACGACGGCATAGCCGCGATAAACTACACCGTGGGCACAAAGGGAATAAAGAACCTGGACCAGTACACCGCAATGCTGAAAAAGGAGTTCAAGACATACATGCTGGACACGCAGACCATGGGCAACAAGATACTCCTGCTGTCAAAGCTCATGGACAGGGCCGAAATAGCGTCCAAGATCTCACAATCTTCTGCCGCGGCCGGAATAAGCGACACGGTCAGAAAGGGATTTATATCAATGAGGGAAATATAAAACTGCGGAGATTCTATGAAGGCGCTCTATGCACTGCTTGCAGCTTTTGTCGTGCTGGTTGTACTGGCTGCCTTGCTGCTCGCGTACAAGCCGCAGCTGCAGTCGCAGTCTGCTGCTGCCGAAGTGCTTCCGGGCAAGCTGCCAACAATGCTGTGCCCGGCCCTATTCTACCAGATAAGCTCTAACATAACCGGCATATCGGGGCTTTACGAATACAATGTTTCTGGCTATAAGGACTTCGTCCTGCTCCCTGGCTCCAGCGGCAGCATAAACGTAAGCACAAGGACAGGCCCGCCCACGTCCAGAAGCATAATATACCCTCCAAACGCAACTGTCAACAACACCGCAACGTTTTATCACACTCCCATATCAGGCTCATCGAAGGCAAACGTGTCAAATTCGCACCCTGGAATTTCTGTTGAAATATCCCCTGTTTCCGATCCGATGGGCCCCAACAAGGAATACAGCTATACCGCGCGCATATCCGCATCGATCGCCGCGCAGGAAGGCACATACTGGCTCAGCATAGGCCCGCCAATGTGCCTCGGAAACGAGATGGTGCTGCTCACCATAGGCACAAAACCCTTCTCAAATGCAACTGCAGCCCCATTGTACAACTGACGCGCAGCCATGCTGCAAGGCGTGCAAAACCCTTTTCAAGGCGTTGCAGGCAGAACATTCCCAAGCTTTAAAAGCTTTGTCAGGCAAATATCTACAAGGATAGATCATGCCTGAAATGTTTCCCACCGGCGTCGGAATAACCAAAATAAAGGGAGTGCTCAAAATAATCGGCGAATACGAAGGCTCAATAAGCATGTCAGCCCTGGCTGATGAGACCAACGAGCAGATAGACGACCTGCTCCCGCTTCTCAAGGCGTGCGAGATGCTGGGCTATACAGAGGAAAACGGCGGCACGGTAAGGTTCAAGCAGCAGCCTCAGCCTCCGATAACGCGCAGCGCCTTCTTATCAAACGCAAGGGAGAAGCTGCCATCCATGGAGCCTTTCAAAACCGTGCTCAGGCTGGTCGAGGAGAACAAGGCCATGACCACTGCAGAGCTGGCCGAAAAGCTGTCCGAGCTTGGAATGCCTGCAAGCTACGATCCCGCCCAGAACGAGCACGATATCCGCGAATACCTAATGAAATGGGGCATCAGGCTGAAGCTTCTTAAATACAGGTCAAAAAAGGACGAGTGGTACATAAAGTAATCAGGCAGTGCCAGCCTTGCGCGTAAGCATTCCGTATACCTCATCCATAACCCTAACGAAATCCCTGGAATGCGTATTCCTGGGGCGCTTGAGCGTTACCTCCTTAACTCCTTTTACAACTGAGGGCTTGTCGGAAAGCACCACTATCCTGTCCGCCATCTCCACAGCCTCTTCAACATTGTGGGTTATCATTACTATGCAGTTTACTGATATGTCCTTGTTTAGCAGCATCTCCATAACCTCGCTTCTCAGGGATTCCGCCGTAAGCGCGTCGAGGGAGCTGAATGGTTCATCCATGAGCAGCACTCTCGGGCTAGATATTATGGCCCTGGCTATGCCCACCCTCTGCTTCATCCCGCCGCTCAATGCGTTGGGGTAAGATTCCTCGAAGCCGCCGAGCCCCATCCTCCCAAGCATTTCGTTGGCCTTTGCCTCCTTTTCATCATCCGTAAGATCGAAGTTGTATAAGCCGAGCTCAACGTTCTCCCTGTTCGTCAGCCATGGCAGCAGCGCGAAGTCCTGGAAAACGAACGACATATCCCTTATCGGGGCTGTCACCTCCTTGCCGCTGTACAGCACAACGCCGGAATTGGGCTTTATCAGCCCGGCTATTATCCTGAGCAGCGTGCTTTTCCCGCACCCGGAAGGCCCTATCACAGCCACGAACTGCCCGTCAGGCGCCTCCATAGACACATTGTTCAGTATCGTGGAGCTGCCGTAAGAAAAGACGATGTCCCTGACGTCTATGAGCGCGGCCATGGCAATCTACTCGTACACCTTTTCAATTTTCTTATAAAACCTTTTCCAGACAAACTTATTTATCAGTATTATCATTACTGTGAGGTTAAGCAGGGCTATAAGCATGAGCGTCAGGTTGCCCGTGCCAAGCGATACGTCGAGCAGCCTGCCTATGCCTGTATGCACTGCGGTTATGACGGCACCATTGCCTATGGCCGTGCTGGTGAAGTATTCTGCCACTATGCTGGCGTTCCATTCGGCGGCTATGCCAGTCACGGCCCCGGTTATGACGCCGGGCAGCATGGCCATTAGATATATTTTCCTGAATGCCGTGGTGCCTTTGATCCCGAAAAGCTTCTTTACCTCAAGCACGCTCGGGGAAAGCGTCCTGGTGCTTGCTATTATGCTGAATATCACGTACCATATCCCGCTGAGGAAATATACCACTATCGCGACAAGCTCGCTGTGAAGAGGGTATCCCTCAAGGGCAACTACCAGAACTGGCAGCAGTATTGTTGCGGGTATTGAAGCGACGACCTGAAATACGAGCAGGTAGGTGTTCTGGTGCTTTGATATGAATACTAGGTATGCGCACAGCGGCAGCGCAATTGCAAGTATGATTGCGAAAACGCCCCACACCCTAGTGAAGGAAACAACAAGCGACATCAGCGCCAGCGCCTCGTATCCGAGCAGCTGCGGGTAATACAAATACAGGTATGACAAAACCGCAGCGAGCACAGCCAGCGCAACAGCATAGTAAAACGCTCTATAATTCCTGCCCAGCCTTTCCTCTTTCGGAACTTTATCGACGGGCCGAACGGCTGCACTCTTTTGCATGCGCGGCTTTTCAGGTTTCGGTGCTCCTGTGCCCGGCCTGCGCTGCGCAGTGAATATCCTTCTCTTGGCGAAGGTTATCATCTTTGCTATTGCCCCGCCCTGCTTGGATGCGCTTTTCATGTACCTGCTGTAGCGCCTCTCGAGCGGCATGAAGAAAAGGAACCTAGTTGCAATTACGAAGGCTATGAAGACCGCAAGGGCAAGCGCATACGCCTCGGTATTGCCGCTGAGCGCGAACTTGGTTATTGCTACTCCTATTCCATATTTTACCGCATAGTTGGCGTTTCCAGTCGAGAATATCTCGCTGGTAACAAGGTAGAAAAGCCCTATGGACCACGAAAGCACGGACTGCTCCACAACCCTTGGCATGGTTGCGGGTATGAATATCCTGCGCAGCCTGTCAAGCAGCCCCATGCGGTACAGACTAGCGACCTCGAGGAACTCCTTCGGCATGGCCTTTATCGATTCGTAGACCCCGAAAGTTATATTCCATACCATGCTGGTTACTATCAGAAATATGACTGCCGCGTTAATGCCTATCATGCCGGGCAGCGTTGCGACTACCACGAATATTACAAAAGGGAAGAATGCAAGTATCGGAAGCGTCTGGAATATGTCAAGGATCGGTATTATCACGCGTTCGGCCCCGCGCGACCTAGCCGCCCATATCCCTACAAATATGCTCACTATAACTGATATGAACAGAGCCGCAAACATCCTGAGCCAAGATGCAGAGGTGTCGATTATGAGCGATACAAGAAGCCCTAGCGCGTCCATAATAAAAAATAGCACAATTATAATTTAATAGCTTGTCTTGGCCGCGGGCTATCTGGTAAGCCAGTCCTTCTGCTTCCATACCGTCATGAGCCCGTAGAAGGATGCGAACATCATTACAAGAAGTGCAACGCCCCCGAGCATGAACGTGCGCAGCTTCTTTGCGCCAACCCTGACATATATTGCAAGGCCGAATCCCAATATGGCAAGGAAGTCAAGGACCTGCACGCCAATATATACAACGAACCTACTGTCGAATGCGCCCATGCCAAGCCTGAACACCCTTCCCAAAACGTAGATTTCACGAGTGAAGTCGGCGCCGAAACCGTGGCCCAGGTAAAAATAGAGCCTTACTGCAGTGAACGCGATTATTATTATCGGAAGCAGGTACATGTAGAACATCTCAAACGCGTAGAACGCGCCCCTTTTCCTGTAGGTGCCGTCCATGATCTCCTTTGCGAAGTACATGTAGCCCGCGCGCGTCCACCTTGTCATCTGCTTCCACAGCAGCACAAAGCTCTTCTGCGCCTCTGTCTTTACGAAGACGTTGTAGTCAACAACAAGCCTGTATCCGAGCTTTGCAACATGGCTGGTTATGTGCCTGTCCTCGGCAAGGATGCTCCTTACCCCTAGGATGCTGTTGTGCAGGTATTCCTCCGAATTCATGAATTCCTTTATTGCGGAAACCCTGTACATCGCGCACCTGCCGTCCAGCACCATCACGGCCCCAGAAGCCGAGAGCGCCCTAGTCATGACTTCCTTGAGCTTTTCAAAGAATTCTGATGAATATGATACCCAGTCGTTCCTCAGCCTCACAGAGACCCCTGCCCCGACTCCGCCTGTGCGCTCGTCGAACATGGAGAGCATGCTTTCCACCGCGTTGTCCGGCAGCACAGTGTCGCTGTCAAGGAACATGACGTACTTCGTGTCAAGGCTGTTGACGCCGGTAGTCAGCGCTGACCTCTTGCCGTCTCTCACCTTCCTATGGATAAAGGTGCCGCCGTTTTCTTCTGTTATGGCCCTGTACGGCTCCGGTCCGGAGTCTCCCACGACTATCAGCTTGGTTCCCTGCCTGGCAGCCGAGGCTACGCAGTTGCGGAAGATGTCCGGATTTTCATTGTACACGGGTATGACAATGGTAACGTCGGACTTGCTTCCCGGGGCCGGACGTTTCCTTTTCGGCGAATACTGCAGCGACCTGCGCATGTTGACCGCGTAGTATACTGCGGTAAGCAGCCCGAATATTATGGACGAGTATACTATCAGGGCTTCAATCCTAAAGGTTGTAAACTGGAAAAACAAGCTATCACGCGTTTGTAACGGTACACAAATGTTTCTCTGCGCAAGCTTTTAATACATGTGCATCTGTTCGCTTTCTGCGATTACGGGGCCGTCTGGTTGTAATATATGCGATATATCCTAGTGTCGCTGTTCATATATATCATCTTCATGGACACGTTGGTGCCCTGTCCGTAGCTGCAGCTGCTATAGCTGCACAGTGTTGTCAGCTTGAAGAAATTAGAAAATGGCAGGACGGCGCCGAATAATGCAGCTCCAGTTATGCTTGAATTTGTGTAATAGAGCGCTATGGTGAAATTGGCCGCATGCGGCTTTGTATAGTTGAAAATTTCGTATGCATCAGTCTGTTCGTTGTAAAACAGGACGTGAGCCACCGGCACGAACCTGTTGCTGTTCCCGCTGCTGATGGCACCCACGACATCCGATGCATTTGTCGAGTTTGTAAGGACGATGCCTTTGTAGTACGGCGGCTGCGAAGAACTGAGTTCAAAGGCGCGTGTGTAATTTGTGGGATTTGTAACATGCACGCCGGTGAAGGTGTTGTATCCGTAAAGATTCGCTACTGCTGTAGCGTTTAAGAATCCCGCTTCGGTTGCTATGCCGCTGAGTTCGCTGAACCAGTAGCCCCTCGCAACAAGGTATTCGGGTCTGTGCGCCGCGTAGAGATACTGTGTGTCAGGCGAGCTGTTTAGCAGGAACCTTGCAAATCCTGCTATCAGCGTGCCGTTCTGCCCTGCCACGCTGTCCATCGCACTGGTCCTGTTTGCCCATCCCTCCACAACGCTTCCGTCGGGCCACAGGGCAAGTACAGTTGCATTAGCAGGCGTATTGTCCTTCATCCATGTCATTGCCTGGAGGAACTGCGGGTTTATGTCATCAGCCGGCACGCTTGACAGGTTAGTCAGGTACGTGTAATACAGGTTTGTCAGCACCATTGCGATTATTATTCCAGAGGCTGCATAGAAGGCTATGCTGCGCCTGGATGTGACCCTCTTGTCATAGCCCTCTTCCTTCAGCCTGTTATACAGTAGCATGGACACCGAATACACTGCGTAGGCCGAGAATACTGCCACCGGGAGCGAGAAGAGGGAGTTGTACCTTATGGCATTTGCCTGTAGGTACCCGGTTACAATAAGATAGCTTAAAAACACGAGAAAGACAGGGTTAATGTTTATGTCGAATCTCCTATGCTTTATATAATCCAGGTTGCCAAGTCTGTTGGCGAAGAGCAGGTACATTGCCGCCCCAAGAGGAGCCAGAAATATCTGGAAGGTGAAGCTGCCCCATATAAACTTGAATGTGGGCGGCGCAAGCTCCTTTATGCTCTTCTGGAGCCCGCTGCTTGCAGCTATAAGTCCTCCCCCACTGGCAATGCTGCCCAGATAACTTCCAAACAGCACTACTGCAAGTATTACCGCAACTACAACAACCCCAAAAAGCACTCTTGCCCTTGTAGTCGCATTTAAGGTAAGGCTGCTGAACTTGCCCCTGTTCTCTACAAGGTACCAGGCTGCAACAGCTCCGATGAGCGTAGGCAGATAAAAGATCAAGAAGTTCGGGCTCGAGAGTGCTTCGGCGTTCCTCAGGACGCCAAGTGCCATCCAAATGTGTTGTATCGCGAATTCTAGGATTAGGGCGACGGTGAGCACCACCGAGCTTTTCAGCATGGTCCTGTTCGCGGTAACGAATCCGTATGCAGTAACCATCATGATAGAGAATATATAGACCATGGTCTCATACGGCGCGCCGCTCCATATCATCATGGAGAATCCGAGCACAAGGTTTGCCGCCAACGCGTAGAGCCACTTGCGCTTTGCGTCCTCAGCCCTATAGGACATCAGGACAAAAGCTATGGTTATAAGCATGAATATCGATATGAAACCGTCACCCCTGTAGACAAGTGCCGCGGTCCTGGCTATGTTGCCTGCAGATATGGCTATGAAAAATGCGCCCAGCAGGCCCAGGAAGTTGCTCTTGGAAAAGTACCGCATCAGAAAGAACACTCCTATTATGTCGAGCACCCCGAAGAAGGGCGCAATGAGCCTCATTATAGTGTAGTAGCTTACGCCGAAAGGATGCAGAAGCATGTATGGGTATATAGTCACATAGTAGTCGCCCAGGGCCTGGGTTACGGCGTTGTGAAATGGAAAACCCGATATGCTGAGATACTGCGGTATGGCAAATGCATGCGCAGCCGCAGCCCTCATTACAGCGTAGTGGAAAAATCCGTCAGGCTCGAAGAAGCCTGTAAAGCGGAGCATGCCGTTCCTGAAATATATTCCGAGCACAACTATGACGACCATGGCGGCCAATACCGCTATGTTCCTCTTCGTCAGCATCGCAGAAACCCCGCCCTTCTTAACTGGGGGCTGCTGACGCTGTGGCGGTGCGTCTGCAATAGAGGTTTCGGGGGCCTGTTCCAAAAAGTTCACCGTGGCTACAGTTTAGCAGAAGTCAGAAAGACTTAGATTAACAAAATTATTTAATGCTTTGCGGATTTAGGCATAAACTCGCAACATGGAGATAAAAGCGAAAATAAAAAGGCGCGAAAGAGGCCTACCGAGTCTAGGTCAGCCTCACAATTTCATGGCATTCGGAGCGGCCCTGCAGCAAATAAGATGCGCGCCAATGTTACTGCCAGCCCAGCCCCGATCAAATTCGCCGAGTACTTACTAACGTCTTAAAATGTCGTTGAGCAGCACAAGTTTGTCGCCGGACACACTCTCGTATATCTCGGAAACCCAGCTTCTAAAGTTCAATGCGTGCTCCTTCTGCACCTCATCCATGTCTGCTTCCGAATACTCCCTAGTGATCTGGTTTATTGTGTTCTCCACTTTAACCATGAAATCCTCGACCTTGCGCGCAGTCAAGTAATCAAGCTTGTCAGATTCGATGCTATTCAGGTCTTTCTTTACGGCCGAGCCTGCATCTGCCAAAACCTTCTTTACAAGGTCAACGACCTCTTTCCTCGGCGTGACGAACAACTTTACTTCATCCATAAACAGCATGCGCACCCTGCTTATCCTGTCAAAGGCCTTTTCAAGGTCATCCACGAGCCTGCCATCGTACTTAGACTCCGCCAATGTTCTAAGATCAATCATGCTGGCGACATGGTATCCCAAAGGAGTAATATAATAAAGGTCGTAGCCGGACTTGCACTCGTCAGCTCCAACTCTCGTGCGTTCTACCAGACCGTGCAGCAGATCAATGTCAAGGCCCTCTCTATCTAAATAATATGCGTCATAATAGCTCGACAGGTACTTTGCGTCGCCATAATGCCTGAAATGCTCTTCCAAATCATATTTTTCGAAATAATCCCTTTCCGATTTGTTCCCATAGCGGTACAGTCTCATAAGGAGTTCAAACTGCAGTTTCGTGTTCTCGCTGCCATTCGACTCCTTTTCAATAATACCTGCGGCCAGGCTGGCGAGCTTATTCGAGTAAGACGCAAGGATCTCAGAACCAAGATTTTTAACCCCGAAATGCAGCTTATGGCTTAGCCTACTCTCCTCGGCCTTTGCCGACCCAACCGCATCTCTTATATCTGCTTCCATGCCTTTGTACCAGTCCTGCTTATTCTTGGCAGTTGCCATAAAATCACAGGAAACCATGGCAGCAACCAGATATATAAGGTTTGCTGTCCGGATACGGAATACGCGACATTCCTTATGCCTTGGAAAAAGCAATAAATAGCCATGCTCTATTATATACTATAATAGGAAGCGCAGGTCCGAAGTGCTCAAAAGGGAATCTTCGTGGCCACTTCAAAGCAGGATTTGACGCAGCCAAAATTTGAGATACGGCAGGCAGAAAATGCCTGCAAACGCCTCAGAGGGCATGATTCGTCAATGGAAGTAGTAATAACTGACAATCAACGAACTTTGAAGGTAAACGTATAAAACAAATTTTAATCATGTCAAAAGCTTTAAATACTTTTCATTTTATGTTATTCACAACGTTTAAAATACAAAACGTTTACGTGATAGAATGAAGAGCATAAACGTGAAGAGGATAGCAGCTGTCGTAGCAGGCGCAGCTTTGTTAGGAGCAGGACTTGCGTTCGCAGGCCCAATAACATTCCAGAGCATCCCTATTATAAACAATAGCGGACAACCTCAGGTTCAAGTGGTTCTAGGTTCGGGGGCAAAGCCTTCCGACGGAATAGCAGCGGCAAACATCGCGGCTGCAATAGCGAACCTCGCATACGCATCGGTGCCAGTCACGGCATCAGTGAACATGACCCAGGCGAAAGCAGTACTGCACCCGGTGGTGACATCGAGCAACTATGTGCTTTCAAACCAGCAGGTCTTCCTAAACGAGTCAAGCTCCGCATACGTAAGCGGAACATACACGTTCCAGGCTCTCATAGGATCCGTAATAAACAGGGCAATAAGGCTAGGAGTGCCACAGTACTCAAAGTCTTTGCAGTCTGGCGCATCAACCCACAGGCCAATAAGGCTAGGAGTGCCACAGTACTCAAAGTCTTTGCAGTCTGGCGCATCAACCCAGTACGCATACCCTGAGACTACATCTACTGACACAAGCCCGGCCGCAAGCCCGTACACAGGCGTCGGCGTACCAACAAGCGTCGCGGTAACTCCAGCAAACAACGGGGGCGGAGTGAGCTTCACCTCATTCACGGCAAACAGCGAGGACAACATACTGAGGGTATCAAACTCGCAGCTGCCTGCATTGCTTAGCAACTACGGCACATATGGCGAGAACGAATATCTGTGGCTTACTGGATTCCCGGTATTCAACCAGGAAAGCAACGTTTCTGCATTCCAGCTTTTGGACGCAGGCGGTGCATACCAGGTCAGCTTCACAAAGCCGATACCAATACACGTAAGCGGAACAACTACCAACACAATAAATACAGCAGCGTTCCAGCTTCTGGGGCAGAACTGGACAATAATAAATGCAACAATGCCGACAGGCACAGTTTCAAGCACAGCAACATTAACTGGCGGCAAACTTGAAGTCGCATCCTCATTGACAAACAAAACAACTCTGTACGTAGGCCAGAATGTATCAAGCGGTCCATTCACAGTAAGGCTTATGGACCTTGGTCAGCCTAACGGCAACGCAGTGAGCGCGGCTGCATTCAATATATACTATAATGGTGCACTGACAAACGTAACGTCAATATACCCGAACTCAACGCCTCAGATATTCAACGTATCTGGACACAAGCTGTACGTGAGCGTAAGCAGCACATTCGCGGGATTGTACGCATACGAGAAGTACGCAAAGGTAAAGCTGTACTCCAACGTGTTCAACTTCACCAGCGGACAGAAGTTCAACAAGACATTGAGCCCAGGATGGACAGTGGATCTGCTGTGGACAAACGCGTCCTCATCTTCTGGACTGCCAAACGAGCTCCAGGGCATAGAAATATACAACACAAGCCCGGTAGCGCTGTCGCAGGGACAGAGCTTCTCGTTCCTGACAAACCCGGCGGTCTACAAGATAACCTTTGTAGGGCCAACGCTGTCTAGCGGAAACTACGATCCGATATCAGTGACATCCTCATACAACACCGAGACATACCAGAACCTCGGAACTGGAGGGTCGAGCGCTGTTGACGGAGAGCAGATAAAGAACCTGACAGAGCCGTCGCAGGTGATGACAGTGTCGAGCAGCATATCCAACGCGTTCAGCTACCTTGGAAACGTGAACAACACCGCAACCTACGTGCTGACACCGTACGAGCTCAATGTGCAGGCAAACTCGCCGAGCAACACCCCATCAGAAATAACCCTATCAGCAGCAAGCGGCGCACCAGGCAACTTCAATCTTAGCAAGTTCCTGACGCAGAACCCGCTCACGGTAACAGTGAAGGGATACACATATGGCACAGCGCCTTCGTCATCGCAAACGAGCACGTCCTACACATTCGGCAGCACCTATACGGCTAACACCACAGTATCTCTGAGCGACGCGTTCTACAACGTGACCAGCATAAAGTTGACGGAAGCAATACCTTTCATCAACGTGCAGGTTACAGGAGGGACGAACGCCACCCCCATAGCCGAGCTAGAGTCCCTTGGTCCGGGATTGCTGTACACCAGGGCAAGCCACACAATGGGTCTGAGCACAGCTTTGCCAGACGTGCTGTACAACCAGCAGAACGGTCTGCCAACAAGCGACTTCGTGTTCACCTCGAACGCAGCACCTGTCGGCACCACCCAGTTCTCTCTTGGAACGTACTCACTCAGCGAAGTGGCAGTGTCAGGAACCAGCGTGAACGACTCGCTAGGGTTTGCGATAGTCAACAGCACAAGCGCGCCTAACGGCGGCTCTGCACTGTTCGACCTGAACTACTCAAGCAGTGGCTTCTCTGGCAACAACATGACATACACACCAACAACACTAAATAGCGGCAACTCTGCAATAAAGGTCGGCACTGGCTTTATGACCGAGCGCGGCAGCAAGGTCGCAAGCATAGGTGCGCGCAGCCTGACAGTGGACATGGCAAAAGGCTATGACACATTGGAGTTCGCAGTAGGTCCGTACAACGTTACTGCAGTATCCAAGCACTTCAAGACATTCGGCCCGTATGGCATAGGCCAGGCAACCAACATACCGAACGTGAGCATAGCAAACGTGACCGCAAAGATCAGTGTGAGCAATGCAGCGTATTCGATATCCGGCATAAGCAACCTGACCGCAATACCTTCGGTGTCAACAGCAGAACAGGAAGTGTCTCTGCAGAACATAACGCACCCAGGAACATCAACAGCATTGGTGGTACTGGACAGCCAGGCGAACCCGTCTTCCTCACTCATACTGGTGGGAAGCGGATACGTAAACACCCTGAGCGCGTCACTGCAGAAGTCCTACAACATAAGCATAACACCGCAGGCTGGTCCGATAGCGCAGGCGTATGGAAACAAGATCCTGGTAGCAGGATACTACGCCAACCAGACAACGGCAGCAGCCAACACCTTCATACAGGACCTGTACGCGAAGGCAAGCAGCTAAACGCATTAGCAACTACACGGATTTGGAGGCTTTTGCCTCTCCCTTTTTCTTTTTGTATTTATCTTCTACATGCGTGAGCTATGCATGGAGCATAGACGCAAATCAACGCGTTTATTGCATTAGTTTTATAAACCTTATCTGAAAATATAACTAGGTGCGACTATGTCAAAGGCCTTCTTGGCAATACTGCTGTTCATCTCTGCAATATCCATTGCAGCCGCGTCAGGAACATCAAACACTCCTGTGACTGCGAGATCATACCTGTCGACCTACATATCCAACTCAGTGATAAGTTCGTCGAGCTTCTCGAACTTTACTTACTCCGGAAACAACTACTCACTGATAAAGCTTCCGTCCGGCAAGTACATTCTTATGAACGACACCAACGGGTTCTCGCTGGTGCTCAACGACTCGTCGGCATACGCAATACTGCACCCTTACCTAGTCAACAAATACTATCCCAATGCAACTCTTGTGGCCCTGCTCACATCATCAATGCAATCCTACAGGAGCCAGGCGCAGCCGCCGTTGGCAGACTGCCTTGTAGAGACAGGGCTTGACGTATTCACGTGCACCATAGCAAACAACTGCCAGTCGTGCCTTGCTGTTCCGAACTGTGGTCGCAGGTCTGGCAATCCCTTCTCAGAGACCGGCGGCGTGACAGGCCCGTTCGGCGAGGCAATAATGAATTTCTCATCGCATTACAACGAGCTTAATTCAAGCTACAACGCATATTTCTCAATGCTTTCAAGGCTCAACAAGAGCAACATAGGAGGTCTGCTCCCTGCGCTGGCAGACGAGGTTGCCAATGTATCCTCGGTATCCAGGTCTCTGCCCCAGAATCCGCTGTTCCCGCTGCCGTCAAACTTCTCGGTCGGCCTTCTGGCTTCATGCAGCGACTATATACCCAGCCAGGCGCCGTACTACTGCGTAGACTTCGGATACTGCGAGGCAACGTCATTCAATTCAACAAAGCTGGCCAACATACAGACAACGCTCTCCTCTCTATCATCGCTTCCGCTTTCAAATTCGAGCGCAAAGGCATTTAGCGACTCGGCAGTAAGCACTGCAGATTCCTATGTCCAGCCTGTAATGATTGCGGAGGAAACCGCCATGTTTGACGCATTCCTGAACTACAGCACTCCAATATACAACTCCACGCTTGCAAACGCGACCTACCTCTCAGGCAGGATAAGCAATTCATCCCTGGATAACAGCCTTGCCGCATTCGAGGCCGAGTTCTCCAATATAAAGTCCTCCGGCATAGAACAGAACATAACGTCCGCAAACGCTAGCTTCGCATCCGCACTTAAGAACCTCTCCGCATCGTATTCGAAAGTCGAGGCGCTTTACGCGCCAATAAAGGGCGAGCAGTTCAACAACACAGTCGAGCTTCTCTACGACCAGCTCAACTACCAGGTGCCTCCGTCGTCAATAGCATCGCTCTCTGTGCAGCAGCAGAGGATAAACGCCGAGATGCAGGGCCAGGTCAACAACTCGCAGCTTTATAGGATAAAGGGCATGCTTGACGCAGTGCATTCAAACATAACTTCTTCATCCCCGATAAGCCTGCCTGCATTCGTAAAGACGTTCGACGGCGGATTCGTTTCCTCGCTGCTCTACGGATCCAGTTCAACCATACCCTCAAAGGAGTCTGCGGCTCCCCTCTACGCAGCGCTGTTCTCTTTCCTCATAGGCGTGATACTGATTGCAGTGTTCTACATGCTCACATACGGCAGGCTCAGCAGGAAGAAGAAGATAAGGCACAGCAAGAGGGTTCTCAGGGCGTGGATCTATCTCATAATACTGCTGGTCATACTTGATCTCGTATACGCCTCTGTCACATTTGCCGTCGCGGCGAGCGCAAACTCGTTCATGCCGCTAAGCTCCTTTGCTTCTGCGCTTAAGTCCAGCAACACCGTGGTGCTCGCGATAGCAGTGCCAAAGGCGAACGTCAGCATAGGAAGCACCGGCATACCAAACCTCACTTCAAACTCCATATCTGTGTTCGGCAGGCCGACAAGTCTCTCCAGCGAATGCGCTGATTCGGTGCTCAGCAACCTCACCGCTGCCCACAAGCTGGTCATATCTGCACTGGTATCTAATTACTCGTGCGCAATCAGCGACATTTCTGGCAATCTGAGCGGCACTGCATGCTACAACAAGATGCTTGCTTCAAACGACCCCATGATAATAATAAATCAGACCAGCAATTCTTCGTCTATATCATACAAAGGGCTTTACGGCACAGTGCTCTATGCGTCCGGAGAGCCTGCAGAAGGCAACAGCTGCTACCTGTCCGGAATAGTCAAATATTCGCTGCAAAACTGATACGGTGTAAGCATGGCAGAGCCCAACGATGCAAACGCGCAGCCAAAACAGAAGAAGCGCTCTGCAGGAAGGCCAAGGCAGGGCAAGCCGCAGGAATCAGCGCCCGCATCCCAGGGCAGGAAATACGCGGCTGCAATCGGCATTGTCATAATAATAATAGCGATAGCCGGCGCAATAGTGTATGGCTATGTGCCAAAGAACAATTCGCAGGCCGGTATCTCGCTTTTCCTAAACAACTTCAAATCCTCGGGGCTTGTAGGTATATATGTAACCGCTGACAACAGCACCGAGCTCAGCCCAGCCATAGGCTGCTCCACAGCACTGATAGAAAGCATACTGGAGAGCAAGACACTGCACAGGAACTCAGACACCATATACTTCTTCGTCCTGAACAGCACTAGCTGCACCTACCTGGACGGCCTGGGCTCTGCGGCCAAGGCGTACAACACCACTGCGTCTGTCGCACAGTGCATGAACTTCAGCTACACCCACCCAAGCATATTCATAAACTACAGCAGCACAAACAGGACAATAATAAAGCCGGACTCGCTATATGTGGAGGGAAATTCCGGCTTTCTGGCCGAATGCGGCATATCCTCTGAGATAAGCTGAACGCCCTACTGCTTGTAACGCAGCATGGCCGCAACTCCTCCGAAGCCCAAAAGCAGCTCCTTGCCATACTGGCTGTCCCCCGAAATGAACGACACCTCAACGCCTGCCTTCTGCGCGTCCTCTATGAGCTCTTCTATAGCATCTTTCTCAGAGACTACTACCAGGTTGCCCCCATCGTCGTGCTTTGTCTGCCTCTCGTTGCCATTCTCTATTCTGGTGAACTCCGAGTTGCATGTATTGCACTTGTATGAAACTTCGTATATGTCTGCGTCTTCGCTAACTATGAGCCTGGCGATGTTGTTGCTCTGCATGACTTTTTTAACGTTCTCGTATCCGTAGGTCGCGAGGCCGCCGTGCGCCACCTCGCTCAGGAACCTTTCCATTATCTTTCTTTCCTGTATCGCCTGTTGCTCTGACAGCACTTCCTTCGATTTTTCAAGCAGCTCGTTCATCCCCATGTGCTCGTCAGTGTATCCTGTGTCGAAAACCCCAAGTATCTTTATCTGGTAATTCAGGTATTTCGACTTCGCGAAGTTCTCCTTGGACGGGCCAGGCCCTCCTATTATAAGGCCCTTTATCTTGAAATCGTTCTTTATGAACAGGTCGTTTATTGTGTCCGCTATGGACTTGTAATAGTCCTCTATGCTTTCGCCTATTGCCCGGTCGTATCTGGCGGCGCTCTGTCCTCCTTTGTGGACCTTCGAGTGCGCGAATGATTTTACCTTCTTCTCTACAACAAGGTGCGTGCCCTTGAGCAGGGCTATGGTGCCATCCCTGCCGTCCATCACCAGCATCGCGTAGACATCCTTTGCCTCAAGCATCGCCTCTATAGGCTCAAGAAGAAATGTAGAATCGCACCTGTAGATGTTTGCCTTTATCGGCTGCGGCGGCTCCATGGAGAACAGCTGTATGTTGGGCTTGGACTGCTCATCTGATATGTTGCCGCAGAATACCGCAAGCCCGTTCTGCGGCGGCTCCTTGTACAGCTTTATGTACTGTATTATCTTGTCTATGGCGCCCTGGACGTTGAGCCTCGTGCTCTTCGATTTTATGTTTGATGCCTGCCCGTATTCGTCCCTCAGCTTTGATATCTCCTCGGATATGGCGTATCCTGGCGGCATGTATATGCTTATGAGCTCGGTAGCCCCGCCCCTGGCAGACGCTAGGCGCTTGAGTTCCTTCCTAAGCTCATATTCATTCTTCATTCAAATTACCATAATCAGGCTGCGGGGTACAAAGGCACGCAGAGCACCAAAATAGCGTCGCAAACCAGCAGATGAAAAGAGCATTAAAAAATTATAAACCTTCTTATTTGATGACATCTTTGCCCATGTACGGGACAAGCGCTTTAGGCACGGTTATGCTGCCGTCGTCATTGAGGTAGTTCTCTATTATCGCTACCATTGTCCTGGTGGTGGCTATGGCGGTGGAATTAAGGGTGTGCACGTAGTGCCTGCCATCCTTGTCGTCGTACTTTATGTCCAGCCTCATTGCCTGCCAATCGGTGCAGTTGGAGCAGGAGACAACCTCCCTGTACCTGCCCTGGCTGGGCATGTACGCTTCTATGTCGTTTTTCTTCGCCGCAACCGTTCCTATGTCACCGGTGCATATGTCTACCACTCTGTGCGGTATGCCGAGCTTCCTGTAGATGCTTTCGGAATTGCCAAGCAGCTCGTCGAAATAGCCCCAGGATTCGTCGGCCCTGCTGAATACGAACTGCTCCACCTTGTAGAACTGGTGCACCCTGAATATGCCCTTTGTGTCCTTTCCGTGCGCTCCCGCCTCGCGCCTGAAGCAAGGGCTTATACCTACATACTTAAGCGGCAGGTCCTTTCCGGAGAAGAGATCCCCGGCGTGCATGGCCGCTATTGCATGCTCGGAAGTGGATATCAGGAAGGTTTCGCTCTCTATCCTCTCGTAGTCCTTCCTGCCCGCGGCCTCGTTCGGATCCGCTATCTTGTAAAGCAGCTCCTCGAAGTCGCCCAGAGCTGTGGCCCCGCGGTAATACTCCTTCTTCAGCATGAAAGGCGGGGACACCACAGTGTATCCCTTCTTGGAGAGTTCGTCGATTGCAAACCTTATAAGCGCCTGTTCCAGCCGCACCATGTCGCCCATAAGGTAGTAGAACCTGGCTCCGGAAACCTCTGCTGCCTTCTGCATCTCGAGCATGCCAAGCTTTTCCAAGACCTCTTCATGAGTCTTAGATATCCTCTTCCCGGTGTCCCCCCACTTCCTTATCTCGACGTTTTCGCTGTCATCCTTCCCATATGGCACGGACTCATGGAGTATGTTCGGCATGTTCCAAAGCAGCCTGTTTATCCTGTCCTCGTAAGTTACTATAGCAGCTTCAAGGCCTTCTATATCCTCCTTTATCCTTCCTATCTCTTCTATTTTCTCGCTTGCGTCTCTGCCCTCCTTCTTCATGGATGATATTACTAGGCTTTCCTTGTTCCTCCTTGTCAGCAGCGCCTGCAGCTCCGTCTTTGCGGCACGCCATTCTGCGTCTATGCTGATAAGCTCGTCTATCGGATAGTCGCTTTTCCTTTTTTCCAGAGACTTCTTTATCTCGTCTATGTGTTCCCTTACATACCTGGTTGTTATCATAAATATCGCGCTAAGACTTCAAATCGAATATTATTATTCCTTTTGTGCGGTCAAAGCAGATTTAGGAACTTGAGGCCGAAAGCCAGCGCCACAAAACCGATCTCTATGAACCACATGTACATCGAAACCTCCCACTCCCTGCACCTCTTCAAGTTCATTATAAGGTGGGTCCAGCTGTAGATCTTCTTGCCGTATGGTGCCTTGAAAGTCATGTCCTTCTGGAGTATTCCGAGGTCGCGCACCTTGAACTTCTTCCTGAGGTGCAGTATGAACTCTACGAGCCAGGGAAATATTATTATAAGGCCAAATGATTCCATACTGCCCAGTATCATGACCCCTGCCAGAGCAGCGCCAACACCGTACGTAAAGCTGTCTCCGGGTATGACCTTGGCCGGGTAAACGTTAAACGCGAACATCACTATCAGGCATGCTGACAGCACCGCAGCCACCATCGTGCCCAGGTATCCCGACGTACCAACTCCGAACGCCACGCTGTACAGCAGCAGTGCAAGGCTTGCTATGAGCCCAGTGCCTGTGGCTATGCCGTCGAATCCCCCAAGAAGGTTAAACGCGTTTGCTGCGAACACCACTGCAAGCGGTATCACTATCAGCGGATACACGATGCCAAGGTTTATGGTACCTATGAACGGCACCCTTACAAGCGGCACGCCTGCATTTATCACCATAAGAGGTATGGCACCCAGCAAGGTTAGCACAGGCTTTTGCCACTGCTTCATCCCCTTTTTGGTGTCCTTCATGTCGGTGGCCTGCACCATCTCGCGCGCGCACATTTATGTCGTCCAGCAGGCCGACCACTGATATAAGCAATATGGAAAGCATGATTCCGAAAAGGTCTATCAGTATCTGCATCTTTATGGGCTGGTATATAGGGTGCTGCGGCGTTGGGAAGCTCGCTCCAAAAATGTAGACAAGGAGCCCCAGTGTCAGGCCGAAAGCAACAGATATGCCAACACCGCTTGCAAGCTTAACCGGCTTCTTCTTGTTATGGTCCATTGCTGTTACTCCAGAGTCCATCATGTAGCCCATGGTAAACTTGATTCCGATATACGTCACTACCGCTGCCACTATCGCAGGTATGAGTATGGTAAGATATGTGTGATACATCCGAATCCCAGCTGCGCCGCCGCGCAAATATATGCAAAATATCTCAAAGCAAATTATAAACCTTTTGCTTTGCTGCGCCAGCAGCTGCAGGTACCGTGCAATCAATCACTAATAAATAATTTGATTGCGGATACTAAGTAAAAGGCAGGTGCCCTTGTAGTATAACTTGGATAGAACGCGGGCTTGCGGAGCCTGTGATCCGGGTCCAAATCCCGGCAAGGGCGCATCTATTCTCCACTGGCTAATTGTAGTGACGTACTTCTGCACCACAGCCAAAGCCAAAATAATATAATATATAATATCAAAATTCTAGGGTTATAAATTCGGCCTGCGGGTATTCAAATTGAAACGCAATAAAAAACTCAGCAAAAGCATGAAGTTCCTTATAGCGCTGCCGCTGTGCTCCTCGATAGCATACGCATTCTGGGCCTTTTTCATAGCCGAAAGCATAAGCTTTTACGGCAGCAACTATGCCAGCACGCTCCTCATCGTCTTTATTGTCTCATCTGTTATCGCCCTGCTTGTCGGAATCTTGAACTCCAGCAAAATAAGGCGCCTGCCGAAAAAATGGGACGTGCTTACCGGGATACTCTACGCCATAGGCAACATAGCCCTTTTCAGCGTAGTGAATTCCAAAAGTCTGCTGGTGGTTTACGCCATTTCGTACCTTAGCGTGCTCCTATTTCTTTTCGATGGCAAAAACCTGCATGCCCTTGCCTCTTCCGCAAAAAGGTTCGTCGGAATCCTGGTCGCAGTGCTTGTGCTGCTCGGCAGCGTAATCTACCTTTACATATCCTTCAATGCCTCCTCTCCGAGCCTAGTCAACATTTTCAGCGTGGCAATGGGCCTTGTGGCTGCGCTTTTCTACGCGATAGGGGGAATGCTTTCAGTAAGGGTTAGCTACGAAAGGGAATCGATACCTAGCAAGTGGATGTGGATCTCGGTAATAGAGGCACTAGTGACTTTGGTTGCCGTATTTGCATACGGCTTTAAAGTTACTCCTCAGTCACTTGGCGTATCCGCAATTGCAGGAGTTCTGATAGCAATACCATTTTCATTCGGCTTCCTCAGCTATTCTTACACCAAATACCTGCGCGGCATAAAGAAGGTCATAGACAAGGAAATAATATACAGCATTCCTGAGCTTGACATAGTATGGCTTGCAATACTCTACGGCACATTCATAAGCGCCTTGCAGCCTGGAGACATAGTCGCGATTGCCGCATTGGTGCTTGGTGTCATATACCTTTATACGCTCAAGGCCAAATAGCCGCGGGCGCCATATTGCAATTCAGGCCTTGGCCTCCTTTGCTATGTCGTACATCAGGCCGCTTATAGAATTTATAGCATCCAGCGAATCCTTGAGATCGTGCCTCTTTGCCAGGTAAAGCGGATTATAGTAGCTCACGGTGACGTCGCCGTCTGCCCCGGACACGAGTATGCGCATCGGCAGGTCTATTGATATACCTATGCTGTCTTGCATGAGTTTTGTCCCGGCCTTCGGGTTGCCGAAAATTACAAGAGTCGAATTCCCCAGTTCCATGCCCGCTTCCTCTGCATTCTTCCTGTGGTCTATTATTCCGAATATCTTGATGCCGCGCCCTCTTATCGAATCCAGGACAGATCCAAGCACCGCGTCGAAATTCTTCTCGCTTCTTACCTTTATTATGCCCTCAGCCAAAAAACCACCTAATACTATTTGTGCAGAAACATATAAGGAAATGCGCAGGTCAGCCGCGCAATTTAAGGACCTACCTTCTGAGGAGTTCGAAGGTTTCCCTTCCGAGCTTGGGGTTGTCGGTTATTATTCCGTCCACTCCAAGCATCCATGCATTCTCCATTTCCTCCTTTGTATCTACGGTCCATGTAACAACCTTCAACCCGAGCATGTGCGCCTTTTCCACGCTGCTTCTGGTTAAATGCTTGTACTGAGGCAGGATGATCTCAGATCCATTTATGCCTGCAAACTCTATCTTTCTATTCCTCCTCATGTAAAGCAGCCCGGTAGGTATGCCGGCATCTATGCTCAAGGCGCTGCCGTGAAAGCTTATAATGGCCACCCTGCCCTTCATACCGCTTTCCTTCACTACATCAAGGACATACTGGGTGTCCGCGGGGTGCTTTATCTCTATCAGCACTCCTGCGCCTTCTCCGAACCTGCTTATCGCCTTCAGCGCACTGGCAAGCGTGGGTATGCCATGGCCATCTATCCTGTGTGTCCTGAGTGCATTCCAGGTCATGCCGCTTATGTTTGAGTCCAGGCGCAGCAGCCTCTTAAGGCTGTTGTCATGGAATACAACTATCTGGTCATCCACTGTTCTCTGGACGTCCAGCTCCACGAAGTCTGCTCCAGCCTTCAGGGCGGCAACAAACGAGGCTATCGTGTTCTCAGGGTAGACCTGCGGGTAGCCCCTGTGGCCTATGACCGCCCCTCTTCCCAGCCTGTCCAAAACAAGCTCCATCAAGACTCCTTTGAAGCCAAGGGATTTAAATTTTTCTGAGTGCAATAGCAATAGCCGAACCCATTCCGCAAAGCTTAATAATCTGGAAATACAGACTACTTAATGGTACAATGCAACGCGCTGCAGATTTCGCCACGGCCAGAGCGCTTGGCGAAGGGGAGGCAAAGCAGGGAGCAGGCATAGCCGCGCTTATGCTGCGTCTGGACAGAGAGAAATCCCCAGAAATAGAGGCTACCGCAGCCAAATTCAGACACATATACGAAAAGCTGCCCACTGCGGCTGAAAGCATAGCAAGCGCCTACTCATTACTCATGCACAAATATGGCCTAGACTGCGGAAAGGTCGAGCTGCTGCTTGTAGGCGGCAGGGTAAAGGGCAAGCCGCTTGCGAATGACAGCGACCTGGATATTGTATTTCAGGTAGAAACGCCAGAAAACGGGATGTCCTGGCTCAAGCTTAACTCTAAAATAAAAATGCCCATATCAGACAGGTTCAACCTGCAGCTGTACCTAAAAAAATCCCTTCTTTTGGAAATAGACAGGATATGCGCATCGCTCGGCATTCCAAACGAATTCCATGTGGTCGACTTCGGAGACCATGGCATAGGGACAAAGGTCCCCGGCTCAATGGCCCTTTCAGTATCCAGCCCTTCTAAGGGATGAGCTGCAATCCCGCGTTCACATTCCGGCTTCCTTCTGCCCTCCCATAGAGAAGGCAACTCCGAATATTGCAATTATGAAGCCGATCACAGCTATCCATATGTAGAGCGCATTGCTTACTGACAGCGCAACAAGTGAGAATCCGCCCACTACTGCGGCGCAGCCTGCTGCCCTCTGCATAAAGTTGTTCTGCATGAAGTTCGAGAAGCTAAGGAAGAACAGCATCACCGTGCTTATTACTGCGGCAGCGAACAGCAGCGGAAGCCATAGCAAGGTTGCCGAAGCCAGCAGCGACGAAGATGCGCTTGACCCGCTGTTGGATCCCAGCACCAGGAACAGCAGCATTATGTATATTATGCTGCCTACGAATTCAAACCCGAAAGCGAGCGGGTTGGACTTTTTTACACGCTTTGAATTTGATTTTGCCATCAAATCACATTTACACATGAGATACAAAAGCTTTAAACACTTTTGATGCGCTCAGCCTTTCGCTACTCCAACCGGCACGAGCCTGGCAACGATATTGGATATCTTGGCCCCTGCTATGCTGGCGACAACGTCATCAACATTCTTGTAGGCCCATTCCGCTTCCTCACTTATGAGCTTCTTGCTCCTTACCCTGACTTCTATGTGCTTCCTGTCAAGGTCTCCCAAGGTCTTGGATGCGGGTATCTCCCTTATCGCCTGATGCCTTGACATCACTCTGCCAGAGCCGTGGCACGAGGACCCGAACGTTTCGCGCATGGCCTCTGCCCTTCCGGAAAGGACGTAGCTTGCGGATCCCATGCTTCCCGGTATAAGCACGGGCTGCCCGTACTCCCTGTAAATCTTTGTCACCTCGGGATTGCCCGGCCCGAAGGCTCTTGTCGCGCCCTTCCTGTGCACGTAAAGCTTCATGCGCTTTCCGTCCACTTCGTGCTCCTCAAGCTTTGCAATGTTGTGCGCTACGTCGTAGACTATTTCCATGCCCAGCATGTCTGCGCTTTTTGAAAACACCTCCTCGAAGCTTTTCCTTATCGAAGCGGTCATTATCTGCCTGTTGGTGAATGCAAAGTTCACCGCGCACTTCATCGCATCTAGGTAGTCGTTTGCCTCCTTCGAGCCTATGTAAGCGTAGCTGAGCTCAGGGTCCACAAGCGTTATGTTGTTGGCCAGAAGGTAATCGTTCAGCGTTCTGAGGTAGTCGCTGCAGACCTGGTGCCCGTAGCCTCTGGATCCGCTGTGGACCATTATCACCACTTCGTCCTTCTGCAGGCCGAACGCCTTGGCGGTCTTTTCGTCAAGTATCCTGTCGACCTTCTGGACCTCTAGGAAATGGTTGCCGGCGCCAAGGGTGCCGAGCTGCTGCACACCGCGGTCCTTTGCAAGCTTCGAGACCTTGTCCGGGTTTGCGCCCATCATGCAGCCGTTTTCCTCAATCCTTTCCGCGTCATCTGGAAAGCCGAAGCCTTTGCCTATTATGTATCCTACCCCTTCAACGGCTACTTTCTCAAGATCGCCTTTAGTGAAGCCGAGCTTTATCTTGCTGCCAACCCCGCTTGGAACGTTTGCGAAAAGTCTGTCCATAAGCTTGGGAAGCTTTGGTGCAACCTCCTTGATGTCCATGTTTGTCTTTATCAGCCTGACCCCGCAGTTTATGTCAAACCCTATTGCTCCGGGCGATATTATCCCTTCGTTAGCGTCAAATGCAGCAACTCCTCCGACCGGGAATCCGTATCCCTCGTGCCCGTCCGGCATAACGAGCATTGCCTTGACTATATGTGGGAGCGTGGACGCATTCTTCGCCTGAAGCAAAGTCCTGTCCTTCTGCATCATGTTCAATATGGTCTCATTTGCATATATGTTTACAGGCACATTCATGTTGCGCGTGTCATTCTTCTCTATTTCCCACAAAAACTCGTTTATCTTCTTTATTTCTTCAGCCATAGCAACCAACCATTACAGGTCCATAAAAAGCCCAACAGAATGCGCCAATGCTGCGAGGTGCAATTATAAATATCTGTTAAAAGATATTATAAAGGCATATTAATTAATGCTTTGGTGCTATATTGGCAAATTTAAAATTCGCAGGGCTTGCAGCAACGGTGCTAAAAAGCAACTTTTCCAAGCTTGACCGGCCGTACAAGCTCAATTTCGCGATAACCTATTGGTGCCAGTCCAGGTGCCTGACCTGCAACATCTGGCAGATGAAGCCTAAGGACGAGCTGAGGATAGACGAGATAAGGGAATTCGCCAGGAAGAACGGCCATTTCAAATGGATAGAAATAACGGGGGGCGAGCCATTCCTAAGGTCCGACATAGTGGAGATAGTGAAGGCGTTCCATGAAAACAACAAAGGCCTCTACCTGCTTACTATGCCCACCAATTCGCTCTGCAGCAGGGACATGGTCCTCAAGAAGCTGGAAGAAATAGCCAAGACCGGAATACCAAAAATAGTAATTACCATAAGCCTTGACGGATACAGGGAAATGCATGACAAAGTCCGCGGCGTACCAGGAAACTACGACCGGGCAATAGAGATGTTCAAAGGCATAAAAAAGCTCTCACGCACCTATAGGAATCTTAATGTTGTATTCGGATACACGATAAGCAGATTCAACCAGGGAAGCCTGCCCAGAACCGTTACCGAGGTAATGGGCGAAGTAGGCGGCATAACGCCAAACGACTTCCACATAAACCTCGGGCAGCTGTCATCAAACTATTATGGCAATTCAGGAACACCTGTGACTCCGGACAACTCCGCCATAGCCGGGGAGATCGGCTGGCTAATGAAGGCAAGAAAACCATCACCCTCTCCGATGATAGTAATGGAAAACATGTTCATCAAAAAGCTGGCGGAGTTCGCGAGGACTGGCAAGCAGCCGATGCGGAGCAGGAGCCTCGAGGCATCGCTTTTCCTTGACAGCTTCGGGAACGTGTATCCATCGATAATGTGGGACAGGAAAGTAGGAAACATACGCGATTACGACTACGACCTGTCCGGCATGTGGCACAACGAAACTGCAGAAGAGGTCCGCAGGTCCATAGAGAAGGGCGAGGAGCCGAACCAGTGGACAGCGTGCGAGGCGTACCAGTCCATAGGCGGAGGCGTGCTCAAGCTGATAAAATAGACGCTACTTTATGCCGAAGTGCCTGAACAGGGCTATTTTTAGCACGTCATTGATAAGGAAAAACACCACCGAGAGTGCAACCACTATAAGTATCGGCAGCAGGCCGAGCTTGGCCATGAATATCCCGTTTGACGTGAATATAAGGCCGACAAGTATGCCGAAGGCCGACGCGCCGAGCAGGAAATTGCTGGGCTTTGACTTCCAGAACCAGGACTTGGACCTGACGTTCATTATGGTAAACTGGTCCGTTATGTCGAAGATCAGGAACGCAGACGCCTGCAACTGCGCTACCGTGAGCCCGAGCACTCCGAGCTCTATCGGTATCAATGCCAGCGCCGGCACTATGAGCATCGCTCCCATCACTGCGGAGGTCGTCACCAGCGCGCGTATCTTCCATACGTCCGGCTTCTTTGAATACATCACATTATCAGTCGATATCGATATGTTGACTATGTCGTTTGTAAATATGAGCAGTATAAGCAGAAACGGGACTATCGGGATTATCCTGAATACTATGAACGCTATCGCTATGAAGCCTATTATCTGGAACACCTTTACGATTTTCACCATGGCGTAGGTCGCCATCCTCTCGAATATCCTCCTGCTTTCCTTGACTGCATTAACTATTACCTCAATGCCGTTCCTTGTAAGCTCCAGCGCCGCGGCATCCTTTGCCACATCTGTGGCGTTTGACACCGCTATGCCTACCTCTGCCTGCTTAAGGGCTGGAGCATCGTTTACTCCGTCGCCAGTCATCCCAACGATCAGACCCTTCGCCTGCAGAGCTTTGACTATGGTGTACTTGTCTTCGGGATACACATCGGAAAATCCATTCGCGTCCAATATGTCCTTTTGGACCTCGCCTATCTTTTTGCCCCTGAGCACCTTTGCGTCTACTATGTTGGTGCCCATGCCGACCTCGCCCGCAATCTGCTTCGCGACCGCGATGTTGTCGCCGGTTATCATCTTGGTAGATATCCCAAGGTCGTGCAGCTCCATGACAAGCTCGTGCGCGTCCCCGCGAGGCTCGTCGTACAGCGCTATAAGGCCCATAAACTTCCATTGCGAACCACCCTGCTTCTTTGCAACCGCTATTGTCCTGTAGCCCAGTCCAGCGAAATCAACAATCTTCCTGTCGGCATTCTGCCGTTCCTTGCCCTTGAGCTTGCACAACTCAGTTACAACATGCGCGGCGCCTTTTGTAACCTCATATGAGGACCTGCCGTCCTTTACCACGGCCTCTGTTCTTTTTGTGGACGAATCAAAAGGCGAGAACTTTGTCTGAGTGCCCAGCCTTATTTTCATGGGCTTGACATAGCTTATTATCGACATGTCGATCTGGTCCTTGTCGTCTTCTCTGGAAGCCTCTGCAGCGTACCTGAGCAGCTCGTCCCTGCTGCACCCTGTAGCGAATATGTCCTTTACGGTTATCTTGTTCTTAGTAATGGTGCCTGTTTTGTCCATGCAGAGCACATTCATGTTTGAGGTATCTTCTATCGCCTCGAGCCTTGTTGTCAATATAGACTTGCGCGCGAGCTTTTCGGTCCCGAGCGCCATCGACACCGTAAATGCAGCGGACAGCGCCACAGGCACGGATGCTATAAACATGACCAGCAGGAACGGCAGCATTGTGGCCAGAGTTTCGTGCACAACGTAATATCCGTATACGAACATCACTACCAGCACCACTGCATCTCCTGCAACCAGGTACTTGACTATCTCCATTATAGTAGCTTCAAGATGCGATTTAGGCTTGGCCTTCTCGACAAGTCTGGCCGTTTTTCCGTACAGCGTGCCGTATCCTGTATTTATGACCAGGCACGTGGCTTCGCCCCGCTTTACAATAGAGCCATCATAGGCGACGTCGCCCACGGCCTTCGACACCGGCAGCGATTCCCCGGTTATCGAGGATTCATCAGTTTCCATGCCCTGCGACTCGAGTATCTTTGTGTCTGCCGGGACTATGTCGCCCATCCTTACCCTTATTATATCTCCCGGGACAAGCGAAGCGGCCTTTAGCTCGGTCCACTTTCCATCCCTAAGCACCCGGGCCTTTTGTGCAAGCCTTCCCTTCAGCGCCTCAATGGACTTGTCGGCGCGGTATTCCTCAACGAATCCAACTATCGCATTAAGTAGCAGCAGGGCAATGACTATGTAGAAATCGCGCATGTGATTAAGTATGTAAGACAGAATGACTACAAGCCACAGCAGAAGCTGTACAGGTCCGTAGAACTTCTTTATGAACATCAGGTAATAGTTCTTCTTCTTCTCAGTAATCTCGTTGCGGCCGTATTCTCCAAGCCTCCTTGCAGCCTCAGGATCGGAAAGACCGTCTCTCGAGCTCTTAAGGCTTTTCAGAGCATCCGCGGCTGTCATTTTTTTGTATTCCCTGCTGTCCTGCATCGACCAACCCTTATCTCTTTTGATGTAAAAATCTTAAAGCAATCCTGCCAAAAGTTCTTACTTCGCTATGCTTTGGCACAACCGCAGTTGCGGGCTTCACTATCTTGTTATTCGACAGGATTGTCCTGAATGCATAGAACAGCATCGCGGCAACGGCAAGCCCAAAGGCTATCGAAAATCCCTCCCCAATCAAGTATGCGAGCAGCATTCCGATGCTAGCGAGCGCAAGCACTGGCACAGCTACGAACCTGCGCGAATATATGAAGCTGTGCTTGCCAGAGCGGTCTTCCTTTAATGCAACGTTCAACGCAGCGATATCAACTATCCCGTATGCAATGAGTATCGCAGAGTTGGATGCCTCCACTATGGTGCCAAATGACACGAGCACCATGAATACAATGCTGAGTGCAACGGTAACTACTATGGCATTTCTCGGCGTAGAGAACTTATCTATCGAACCCAAAAAACCCGGCAGCTCCCTGTCGCGTCCCATTGCGAAAAAAACTCTAGAAACCCCGAGTATGCCTGTGAACGTGACGCCTGCAGTAGCGGTTACACCGCCCAAAGCTATCAGCGAGCCGAGCAAGTTGTTGTGCAGCACCGCTATGGCGATGGAAAGCGGCGCAGATGAATGCGCCAGCACGCCATACGGAACAAGACCGACGGCAACTAGCCCTATTGCGATGTAAAACGCCGTGGAAATTGCTATAGATATGATAATGGCCCTTGGTATGGTGCGCTCAGGGTCTATTACCTCCTCGCCTATTGTGGTGACTCTCGAGAAACCCGTAAAGGCAAAGAATATTATCGACGCGCCGAGCAAGGTTCCCCCAATCCCATTCGGGAACATATCGGCAAAATTTACAATCCTGAATGCCCCGATCCCAAACGCTATGAAGGCAACAAGCACAACTATGTTTATCAGCACAAGGAACGTTATCGTCTTTGCCGAATTCTTTATCCCGTAAATGTTGACCAGTGCGAACGCCAGAATCGTACCAACTGCGAACGCGACCTTTGGGAAAGACGTTCCAAGCAGCACATTCGCATACCCTCCAAGGCTCAGCGACACCGCGGCTATTGCTATTATGTTCCCAAACATCCACATCCATCCGCCGACAAAGCCGGCAAACGGCGAAAGGGCGCTTTTTGCATACTCATATGCGCCGCCCTCCTTGGCCACACTCATGGCTATCCTAGAAAAGCATATTCCCGTAAACATGGCTACAATGGCGGATACGAATATCGAGATAAAAATCGATGGCCCAGCATCCCCTATCGCGATGCCTATTATTACAAATATGCCCGCGCCTATTATTGCGCCGAGATTTATCATTACTGCATCAAACAGCGTTATCGTCCGCTTTAACCCATACATGCACTAACCTATCCTGCACCCAGGCTTCACGCCGCCCGGGTCGTCGACTCCAAGCAGCTTTACACCCTCATCCGTAATGGCCCCGAGCACTAGCACTTCAGATACAAAGTTTGCAACCTGCTTCGGTTTGAAATTTACCACTGCTATGACCTTCCTGCCGACCAGTTCGTCGACGCTGTAGTTTCTTATCTGCGCTGAAGACTTCTTTATCCCTATTTCATCTCCAAAAAATATGTAGAGCTTGTAGGCGGGCTTTTTGGCCTCAGAAAAAACCTCTACTGACTTTATTTCGCCAACTCTTATATCCAACCTGCTAAAATTATCATATTCAGCGTATCCGTCCATATTTATCTACCGAAAATTTATTTTGTCTGGGCCAAAGGCTTGCAAGCCATGTACATCGGCGCCATTTTCCAAGCCCTAATGTTCATGGTACTAATTCTGAGCTAGCATTTTTATTGCTGCTTTTTATTTGGCGCAATAAGCAGTAAAAATTAAACTGCCTGCGCCACGAGCAGAAGCTGCAAAAGCCCAGGTTGCGAAGAACGTAATCCAAGCACCTGCCAAATCCGACTTGCGAAGCAGAAATATTTTTGTATTTCCGCCCTGCCCATGATCAGCAATTTTAATATGCAGGGGAGAGATTTGAACTCTCGAAGGCGCTAGGGGTTTGAGAGTGTTTCCTAGCTGTTTCACGCCTATATTTCTAGCCATATTTCACACCAAAAACAACACAAGATTCTAAGCCCCATCCGGTTCATCTGAACCATAAATTATTGCCCAGCAAGCTATATAAGCAAGCACGGTTCAGATATGCGAAATATCTGAACCCTAAGCAGAAACTTATATGCTCATTCTTCGTTAGCCTCGTTTATTTCAGCGATTATCTCGGAAAGCGTTCCTTCTTTTTCATATTTTTCTAGTAGATGATTTAGGTCTAGAAAGCTATACCCTAGATAAAACAAAAGCAGAACACTAGCCATAAATAGAATGTCAAGCGCATCGACTGAACCAACATTCGATACAGGAAGGCTAAATAAAAATGGCCTTTGGATTATTACACCGGAAGCGAGCAAGCCAAAGAAAGCAGAGGCACCTATTAAGAGATAGCTAAATTTTGCTAGGTTGGTAAGATTATATCGCTTCGCCCTCAAATTATTTAATTCGCTCAAAGCGTCTGCACGAATATTTATTGCGTCGATTATAGAGTTAGTATTGGACTTTTTCTTGTTTTGTTTTTTAAGTTCCGCAATAAATTTATTTACATCACCTTTAATATATTTTTTAATCGCCTCGTTAAAAATATCGAATCTCTTTTTGAAGAATCTGTCAAATAGCAATTCGTAAAGTGTAACTTGGAAACCCAAAAATGGTACTGAAATCCAAAGTATTAGACTGTTTGAGATCAACTAATCACTATCTAACCCATCAATCAGTATTCTGAAGTCCTTGGCTTTATCAAGGGAGGATTGAAATTTCTTAACTTGCTTATTTCGGCTTATAGATTTCATTATTTTAGTAAATTTATTTTGTAATTCTCTGTCCGTATAGATTTTATTATGAATATTTGGCCAATAATATTTACTATAACCAATAAGAGTATTAAATACTGCCAAAATGAGAACGTTATCATGTGTTTGTTTCTGCATTTCTTTATAAAAAGCAATATAATCTACGATCAATTGTTTAGCTAGTTTATTCAATTTACTTATTAGAAGATCAATATTCTTCATCGCATTAACATTATTGGTTATTTCCTTACTAACACCAGAGAGTATATTTAATTTCAGTGGTTCAATATCCCACCAATGAGTTGAATTGCTTAACAATGATTCTAGTCCGTCTGGTTCAATTAGATTTTCTGTAGGCCACATCGGTAAGAAGGACAGATAATATGAAAAGTTGTCCTTTACGTTTGTCATCGTCTTGGCTGTAGGAATCAAATGCTGGCTCTCTATCTCATCCGCTTTTGATCCTTTATAATCAGATTCTGGCTTTTTATTTTCTAGATTGACTACAGTCAAAATAAATGCAATTATACTAAAGATAAATAGGCTTAAACCAAGCGTCAAAAAACTAGTATAAAGCAATCCGGTAGGATTCTCTAAGCTTAGTGAAAAAGAAGGATCCGAAGCTATATTGTTAGTAAAAAACGCCGCCAAAATAAAAACAAAAGATACGAATCCCATCCCAGCCAGTTTGATAAGATTTTTTCTCTGTGCTACGGTAAATATTGGTACAATAGCAGCTGCGCCTACGTATATTCCTGCTAAGACAAGCGGTAATGCTAATATAATATTATATTCTGCGCTTATACTGCCTTTAGTAAAGGCATAGGCTAGACCTATACCTATAATTGCAAAAATAGTTGCAGTTAGATGTTTTCTAAAGAAATTACCAAAAAGTATAATAGCGTCTATTACTCCTCCAACAATAGCAACTATGAGAGATAGTACGGTTTGGGGAATAAAGTAATCTATATGAAGAGGTACTAAAATAACATAAAATAGCAGTAATGGACATATCGGCATAAGATATGCTATAAGTGCCTGAACATTTATTGGAATTTTACTTGGTGCATCACCTTTTATAATGTCAAATTCTCTAAATCTAAATAAAAAGTATGCAAATGGTATGCAGCCTACTATACCACCTAAGTAATATGCGTATTTAAAATTGGCTAGACCGAGAGGATTAAAACTTATTATAAATCCGATAACAAAGATAGTAACTATCTCTATGATTACTGTGGTTATAAGCCAACTGTTTTTATGCAACATTGTAGACCAACTTATTAGTAATTAACATATCAAGGTTTAAATTTATTGATATTTCAGTCAAATTCAGCAATTGCAGCGGTAACCCTATCCCTTAAACTACGCCAGCACGTTCGGAGCTACTCCTCACGTGGGCTAGCGGCACAACTGCCTGTAAGCTGGCAACCCAGCAAGTGGCTTGTTTTGCCCCACTCCAAAACAAGCCTTTGGGGCGTCCATTAATGTAAATAGCCGTAGCCCGCCGAGCGACACCGAAGGTGTCTTTGGGGCGGGCGGAGGCTACTTAAGACCTCAACTAAAGAGGTCTGCGCCTTCTTTGATGGTTAGAAGACCATCGTGAAATTAGGGCTAAATTTGGCTTGTCGTCAGAGGGCTTACTAAAGACCTTTTGGGCGGAAGGTCTTTAGTCGCTTGAGGGTCTTTAGTTGGAGACTCTACATGGCGTCTCTACATGAAACGCTAAAATAATGATGTGCAGTAGTCCCTCGACAAAAAACGGGTTTTTTGGGCTGTCGTCGAGGCTTTCCTCTACACGGATTGCCAAAGTCATGTAGAGGAATTTTGGCCATGTAGAGAGACCCCCAAATGTGTAGAAAGACTTATATATCTATTAGGGTATATACTTATTAGGTGTTACATAATGCAAATTCAAAAGGAAGTCGTCCATTATCCTACGCTTAAGACCATACTGGCTATAGAGGAGGTAGTAAAGAAGGCCAATAACCCAGTCAGCAGGAACCAGATACTGGCCAGATTGCAGACTGGTGTAATGCGCTCGACCCTGAACCTTGCGCTTGACTACATGGAGAAGCGGGGGATGGTGCTTGAAACTAAGAAGGGTTTCATCTGGACATTCAACCCTAGCAAGAAGCTGGAGAAGGCCGAGCAGGAAGGTTTACCGATGTGATGTTTTGGTGGAGAAACGCGTTTCAATAAAGCTTTTAGGGGATGCAAAAGACGCTTACCTAGCACTAAAGAAGAAAGTTGCGGAGGACGCTGCAAAAGGCATAACAGACTCATTTCACCAAACGCTCCTTAAGTCAATAGACAACAAGATAGCAATATTGAAGGTTGATTATGACTACGGAATTCACATACCAAAAAAGAATGTGGCTCAGAAGTATATCTCGCTCTATGAAGTTACGAACCTGTGGAAGGTTAATCTCTCAGGAGCTTGGCGCATGATCTACACAATAAAGCAACCGCAGAGGGAGGACACAGAGGTCGAGATACTCTCAATCTGGCTAGACGTGCTGGATATAATAGACCATGAAGAATATGACAAAATCTTTGGCTACAGAAAAAGATAGACTTTAGACATTTCTAGTCAATTTAGATTTCAGGCCAACTGCTTCGCCCAAACCAAAGGCGTTGTCTATCTCCTTGTATAGCTCCTCTTTTCGTGTGGTTATATAAGTCATCGTGGTGCTAGGATCGCTGTGCCTTGCGAACCTGCTGGTAAGCACCAGATTCCCATTTGTCTGCTTGGCAAAGCGAGTAATGGCATAGTGCCTTAGGCTATGCGTGGTTAGCCTATGGAGATGCCTTACGCCCCTATCTGGGATAGACTCGTCTGAGGTATCATAGACTTCATCCAATCCTGCTAAGACTATGTAGTGCCTGAACCTGTTGCGGACGTAGTTCTGCTCAATATAAGGCTCAGGCCGCTTGGTTCGCAGCTTGTCTGCATAGAACAGATAACCCTGCGCTGCTTCTATCTCGCCTTTATGCCGCTCAATAAAAGCTAAGGTCTCCTTGAACAACGGAACCGGTATAAGCAAGGTATCTATCACCTGCGCTTTTTCCGTCTTTAGGATAAGTTCCCGCGTCTCGAAGTTTATGCTGTTGAGGCTTACCCTGACCGCTTCGCCTATCCTTAGTCCCAGCTGCGCTTGGTACGAAAACAATAGGCGAAACTTGTCGCTGTCTACCGCATGTAAGAACTGCGTCAGCTGGCCATCAGTGAAAGCCTTTGATAATGTTCCGTATTTGGGTGTCTTTCTCTTTCCCGCAAACCTCTTGGTTTGCGTCTTGTGGAGAATAGACTGCAACTGCTGTAACTGGTGCCAAGATACTTTCAATGAAGTATCCTTCAATGTCTCGGAGAATCCGCTGAAATCTTCCCTTCTGAAGATTTGCCTACGGGATTTCCGAACCCTGCTCTGTCGTCGTGATTTTGAGATGCAGGGGGAGAGATTTGAACTCTCGAACCCTCTACGGGAACGGGCCCTAAACCCGTCGCATTTGACCATGCTCTGCAACCCCTGCAGCACAAAGGATTGTAAAACAAAGAATTTATAGCATACGCTGCGGCACGTACAACACTTTGCCGTTTAGACAAATTTGCCAAGTATTTTTACCAATCCCGACAAAAATCCATATTCTATCAGATATCCTGGCGCAGCCGCGAGCAGCACAGCAGCGGCAGTCAGTGCGTGCAAGCCAAAGACCGCGTTTGCCGCAGCCGCCGAAGGTATAAGATCCATTTCAAGGAATATCAAGGCAAGCATCTTCTTGTTTCTGTCTATAAATGGGAGTGCCCTGCTCCTGACGAAGCTTCTGGCCCTGCCGGCCTTTCCACGAAGCGGGGTTTCTTCTTCAGTGCGCAGAAGGCTGGCGCCAAGCTCCTTTTTCTTCTGATCCTGGCCTGCCCTCAAAATGTCTGCGCTTAATCCCTGTCTGCCTGCATCACTTTTAACACGAATGGATTTATCCTGCATGGCATGCATCCGACACCGTTAACCAATAGCACAATCGCCGCATCATATATTTATAACTTTTTAACCTTATTAATTCGGTTTTTGCGGCGGGGTAGCTCAGCCTGGTTAGAGCGCTAGACTCATATGCACAGCATTATGAGTTACGAGCTTAAAAGCTATGAAGAGAAATCTAGAGGTCGCGGGTTCAAATCCCGCCCCCGTCAACCAAGCAGCAGGCCAAGCCGCATTTCTCACGGCCTCTCTCCGGAAAAGATAAAAACGATCAAACTGCTGTCAAAATGCGCGCAGAACTATGCCAATGCACGAAATTCCGGATAAGCGTAAATATCTTGCGCTTATTAAATTGGATTTGATTTTTATGGATCGATTCAGAAAAGCCAAATCTGACAAAAAATCGCTCCAAAACCTATTCGATCTGCTCACGGAAGGCACGGTAATCGTAGAAGGCAAGCACGACATAGAAGTGCTAAAAGGCCTCGGAATAGACGCCATACCCTACACGAAGTTTTCCAACACAATCGACTGCAGCCTGCGCAACGGAAAAACCTTTTACCTGCTAATGGACATGGACAAGGGCGGAGAGGACAAGGAAAGAAAGGCAATCGAGATAATACACACCCACTATCCCGGGTGCAGGATAGACACCGAGTCCGGGAAAAGGCTGTTAAAGATGCTGGGCTGCATTTCAGTCGAGCAGATAGGTCAAAGGGCAAGATCCATACTGCTTGGCTCAGAATTTTGACGCGTTGCGCCTTTGGCGGCAGGTAACCGCAATCGTAGCAAACCTATTTATTACTTTTTGTGCAATATTAATGCGCAGATGTCTGTAACCCTATTTGGTGAGCTATTGGTCTCTGAGAAAAACTCACTCGATTTATTGGTAAAGCACGAACTAGTTGACGCCGCAGAAGCTAAGAAGATTGCCAAGAAGTACGGAATAAGCCTTGAAAAGTTTCCGAAAATACTAAAAAGCGACCCCCAGGCAGTAAAACTTAACGCACAACCAGGTCAACTTATAGCCATACATAGGAATGATATGACCGGAAAGTACATATACTACCGGTATGTTATAGACAGCCTGTAAAAGTTTACGGCGTTGTGGTAATATGAGCGATTCGCACGAAATAATACAGGCGTATATTGAATCAACTTCCATAGCCCAGCAGCAGATAGACAGCTACAACAGGTTCATAAGCGTAGGCATAAACAGGATCGTGGAAAACCAGAGCATAATAGAGCCGGAGGTGTCCGACTTTGCGATAAAGCTCGAGAGGATAAGGCTGGAGCAGCCAGTGGTCATAGAATCAGACAGCTCCACAAGGATGATAATGCCACACGAGGCCCAGGTCAGAAACTTTACCTACTCCGCGCCAATGTATATCTCGTATACTCCGCTGATAAGCGGCATAGCCAAGGCAGACTCCAGCGGCGATGCGTATGTTGGCGAGATGCCGGTCATGGTTAGGAGCAACCTCTGCTACACAAAAAACATGTCTCCGCAGCAGCTCATAGAGGAGGGGGAGGACCCTGACGATCCGGGCGGCTACTTCATAATAAAGGGCACAGAGAGAGTTCTTGTCGGCATAGAAGATCTTGCTCCAAACAAGATGATGACTACGAAGGAGAAGAACGAGACAGTAACCAAGGTCTTCTCTACAACGCTAAACTTCAGGGCAAAATGCACGATAACAAGGGACGAGTACGGAATATTTACAATAATGTTCCCTACGCTCAGCAAGGAGCTCAACCTTGTAATGGTCCTCAGGGCGCTGGGCATGCAGTCCAAGGAGATGCTTGACCTTATAACAAACAGGGAGGTAAAGAACGATTTCCTGCTGAACATAGAGCTCAGCAAGGCAAAGGACCTTTCGAGCGCCGAGGCCATGTCAGAGCTGGGAAAGATAACGGCCCCCAACCAGGCGCAGACCTACCAGGAAAAGAGGGCCGAGATGCAGCTTGACACTTACATACTTCCGCATCTTGGCACAACTCCGCAGTCCCGCGCGGACAAGGCGCTGTATCTGGTCAGGATGGCAGAGCGCACATCGATGGTCGCATACAACTATGTAAAGAGCGACGACAAGGACCACTACGCCAACAAGAGAGTCAAGCTGGCAGGGGACCTGATGGAGGAGCTTTTCAATACTGCTTTCAAGGCTTTCGTAAAGGACATAAAATACCATGTGGAGCGCACAACAGCCAGGGGCAGGAAGCTTGCAGTAAAGACCAACATAAATCCCGACACGCTTACTGAAAAGATCCTGTACTCGATGAGCACTGGTTCCTGGCCTGCAGGGCAGACTGGCGTATCGCAGGTTCTTGACAGGTTCAACTTCGCAAGCAGCGTGGCCCACATACGCAGGGTCAAATCACCTCTGGCAAAGAGGCACCCGCACTTTAAGGCAAGGGACGTGCACGGAACCCACCTCGGCAAGATCTGCATAAGCGAAACTCCGGAAGGAATAGAGGTCGGCCTTACGCGATACCTGGCCCTAATGTCTAAGGTCACGGTCGGCGCAGACCACCAGCTTCTCGAGGGCAAGCTGAAGGAGCTCAAGCTGTTATGATTCTATAAGCTAAAACACGCGGTGAATATTTTGAGTGAAAACAATTGCAAAGTTTATCTTGATGGCAGGGCCATGGGCGAGGTCAAGGACGGCGCCGCCTTTGCCGAGGAAATAAGGAAGAACAGAAGGCTCGGCATAATATCCGGGGAGGTCAACGTAGCGTATTTCAAGAAGCTCAACGAAGTGCACATAAATGCCGACAGGGGCAGGGCAAGAAAGCCCTACATCGTGGTGGAAAAAGGCAAAAGCAGGTACACCGAAGAAATTTCATCGAAGCTCAAAAGCAGGGAAATAGACTTCAACTACCTCGTCAGGAGGGGCATAATAGAATATCTGGATGCAGAGGAGGAAGAAAACGCCCTGGTCGCGATAAATGAATCAGAGATTACCGAAAAAACCACACATCTAGAAATAGACCCGTCGCTGATGTTTGGCGTTACGGTTAACAGCAGCGTTTTCCCCGAGTTCAACAACATGGGAAGGCACGCAATAGCGTGGAACTTCATGAAGCAGGCTCAGGGTCTATACGCAACCAACTTCAACATGAGGTATGACGCAAGAGGATACCTGCTGCATTACCCACAGGAGCCAATAATAAACAGCATAACCTACCGCACAATGAAGCTCAACAGGCACCCCAACGGTCAGAATCTGGTTGTCGCGCTAAGCACATACTACGGGTACAATATGAAGGACGCGGTTGTAATAAACAGAGCCGCGGTAGACCGCGGACTCGGCAGAAGCACGTTCTTCAGGACATACTCCGACGAAGAGCGCAGGTACCCTGGAGGCCAGAAGGACAGGTTCGTGATACCTGCGGCGACTACTGAAGGCTACAGGGGAGAGCACGCTTATGCAAAACTCGGCGAAGACGGCATAGTAGAGCCGGAAATGGATG
Organism: Candidatus Micrarchaeum acidiphilum ARMAN-2; assembly: GCA_009387755.1. Taxonomy (NCBI): domain Archaea; kingdom Nanobdellati; phylum Microcaldota; class Candidatus Micrarchaeia; order Candidatus Micrarchaeales; family Candidatus Micrarchaeaceae; genus Candidatus Micrarchaeum; species Candidatus Micrarchaeum acidiphilum. The sequence continues at coordinate 136,761 of GG697240.1, read as the reverse complement.
TCAACGAAGGCGATATAATCATCGGCAAGGTCTCACCGCCAAGGTTCCTAGAAGAACAGACCAGCTTTGGTGTGGGCGAAGAGAAGAGCCGCGACAATTCAGTGGACCTCAGGTCCGGCGAGGTTGGGACCGTAGACAATGTGATGTTCAGCGAAACCACCGGCGCGACCAAGATAGTCAAGGTCAGGGTAAGAAGCAACAAAGTGCCTGAAATAGGGGACAAGTTTGCCAGCAGGCAGAGCCAGAAGGGCGTAGTTGCGCTCATAGTGAATCAGGAAGACATGCCGTTCACAAAAGACGGAATAATCCCAGACATGCTGCTCAATCCGATAGGCCTGCCAAACAGGATGACCTATGGACACATGCTTGAGATGCTCGGCGCAAAGGCGGCATCCCTGAAGGGAACAAAGTTCGATGGCTCCGCATTCTCGAAAAACGGCAAGGAGCTCGTGGACGAATACGGCAAAATACTGACCGAGTACGGGTTCGACAAGTTCGGAGACGAGACGCTTTACGACGGCAGGACAGGTAAGCGCTTCGAATCGAAGCTGTTCACAGGAGTTGTCTATTACCACAGGCTATGGCACATGGTGAGCTTGAAGCTGCAGGTGAGGAGCAGAGGGCCCGTGCAGATACTGACCAGGCAGCCGACAGAGGGCAAGCCGAGGAAGGGCGGCCTCAAATTCGGGGAGATGGAAAGGGACGCACTGGTGGGCTACGGTGCCAGCCTCCTAATAAAGGAGCGCATGCTGGACCAAAGCGACAAGGCACCTGTGTGGATATGCAAAAACTGCGGGGACATAGGCTATTATGATTACATAAAGAATATCCCGATATGCCCGCTGTGCGGCGGGAACGATCTCGAAGAAATAGAAATAAGCTATGCGTTCAAGCTGCTGCTTGACGAGCTCAAGTCTATGCACATACTTGCGAGATCGAGGCTAAAAAGCGATTGAAGGTGTTTGATTGCAGGCAGAAACAATAGAATATATAAAATTTACCTCGATAAGTCCCGAAATGATAAAGAAGATGAGCGTGGCCAAGCTCATAGTGCCTGATACCTACAACGAGGACGGCTACCCAATAGACGGAGGGCTCGTGGACCAGAGGCTGGGCGTCATAGACCCAGGTCTGAAATGCAAGACCTGCGGCGGCAGGGCCAAAAGCTGCACAGGCCACTTCGGCCATCTTGAGCTAATAAGGCCTGTCATACACCCGGAATTTGCCAAGAGCATATACTTCATGCTCCAGTCAACATGCGAGAGCTGCCACCGCATACTGCTCGGAGAAGACCAGATAAGCGAGGCAAAAGAAGCCATGAAGAGCCTAGTGGTAAGCGACAGCGAGGACGAGCAGCACGAAATAGAGAAGAACGCAGTCCTTGGCGGCGTGCTGAAAAAGCTCAAGACTGTGAAAAAATGCCCGCACTGCGGAGCTCCAAAAAGAAAGCTCAAGTTCGAAAGGCCGACATTCTTTTATCTTGAGGGCAACAAGATGAAGCCGGACGAAATCCGCGACTGGCTTTCAGGGATAACCGACGAGGACCTCAAAATGTTCAACATGGACGCAAAGGCCGCGAGGCCGGAGTGGTTCGTACTTACCGCGCTGCTGGTGCCCCCGGTAAACGTCAGGCCTTCAATAACGCTGGAATCCGGAGAAAGGAGCGAAGACGACCTGACGCACAAGCTAGTGGAAATAATGAGAATAAACCAAAGGCTAGAGCAGGACATAGACGCAGGCGCTCCGCAGATAATAATCGACGACCTCTGGGAACTTCTGCAGTATCACGTTACCACGTACTTCAACAACGAGACGCCGGGCGTGCCGGTAGCTAGGCACAGGAGCACAAGGCCTCTGAAGACCATAGCGCAGAGGCTCAAGGGCAAGGAGGGCAGGCTCAGGTACAACCTCAGCGGAAAGAGGGTGAACTTCTCGGCAAGGACTGTGATTTCATCGGACTCAAGCCTTACTGTAAACCAGGTCGGCATACCGATAAAGATGGCGGAAAACCTGACAGTGCCGGTATATGTTACGAAGTGGAACATTGACGCCGCAAAGAAATTCCTGGAGAACAAGGAGTATCCCACTGTTGTAAATGTGATAACAAAAGACGGGATGAGGAAGAGGGTGTCGGATCTCAATAGGGAGGAGCTGCTAAAAGAAGTCGAGCCGGGATACGTGCTTGAAAGGCAGCTAATAGACAATGACATAGTGCTGTTCAACAGGCAGCCGACGCTGCACAGGCTTTCGATAATGGCGCACAGGGTAAAAGTGCTTCCAGGCAAGACCCTTCGCCTGCACGTTTCAATAGCGTATCCTTACAACGCCGATTTCGACGGCGATGAAATGAACCTTCACGTGCCGCAAACCTTGGAGGCCCAGGCCGAGGCCAGGTACCTGATGCAGCCAAAGTACCTCGTGCTTTCGCCGAGGGACGGACAACCTATAATATTCTCTGAAGAGGACGAGATTGCCGGGATATACCTGCTTACGAAAGACAATGCCTACTTCTCCAAGGAGGAGTCGTGCAGGATGCTTTCAAATGTAGGGATATACGAGCTGCCGAAGGCAGAAAGAGACGGCTCCTATTCCGGCAAGGCGATATTCTCAATGCTGCTTCCGAAGGGCATAAACTTCGAAAGCAAGGCCAGCAGGGGAAAGGTCGTGATAAAGAACGGCGTTTTGGAGGAAGGAATAATAGACGACAAGATAATAGGAAAGGAGGGCGCCAAGCTCATACGCAAGCTTTTCGTCGACTACGGCCCAGAAGTTACCGAGCAGTTCATACTGAGAGTCAACAAGCTGGCGCTTCGCGTGGCATACCTGCACGGGCTGACCATAAGCGTCAAGGACTACTACAACTCAGAGCAGGTAAACAGGGAGAAGGCTGAGATAATAAAGGACGCCGAAACAAAGGCATACGAGCTCATGAAAAGCTACAAGGACGGCAAGCTAGAGCCGCTTCCCGGTTATACAAAGAAGCAGACGCTGGAAATGCTGCTGCAGGCCCAGCTCAGCCAGGCAAGGAACACCGCGAGCAAGGCGCTTAGCAAGGTTCTCGACGAGAAAAACAACGCGTACCTGATGGCGTCCATAGGCGCAAGGGGAAACATACTCAACATGGTACAAATGAGCATGTTCCTGGGCCAGCAGTCGGTCAGAGGCGGAAGGCCTACGCGCGGATACTCTGGCAGGGTTCTGCCATACTTCAAGAAGAACGACAAGAATCCGGAGGCGAAGGGCTTTGTGACTTCGTGCTTCTTCGACGGAATGGAGCCCAGGCAGATGTTCATGCACGCAATGGGATCAAGGGACTCTGCAATGACGAAATCTCTAGTCACTGCAGTAAGCGGATACATGCAAAGAAGGCTCATAAATGCAATGCAGGACTTCTATGTTGACAAGGATTTGAGCGTAAGGGATGCCAGCGGCGCCCTTATACAGACGCTGTACGGCGGAGACGGCGTAGACCCGACCATGGAACTTGCAAAGAACGAATAAACAGGTGAATGTTATGCCAAATAAAAAGGAATCATCGTTTGAAGTAGTTTCCGGAGAGCCAGTGGGTGTGGTAGCTGCCCAGTCATTCGGCGAGCCCTCAACGCAGATGGTATTGAGGACCTTCCACAGCGCAGGCATAGCCTCTACTGTGGTCACCGGACTGCCAAGAATACTGGAGATAATAGACGCAAGAAAGAAGCAGAAGAGTCCTATAATGGTTATAAGGCTCGAGAAGAAGGACGAAAAGGACTACAACAAGGCCAAAGAGCTGAGGCACAGGATTGAGGAAGTGAAGGTGAGATCGCTAATATCTAAATTTTCAGAAGACCTCAAGACAGCGACCATGCAGCTCCAGTTTGACAAGGAAAAACTTGATCTCTATGATACCACGCTGCGCTTCATAGTGGGCAAGATATCCTCAAAGTTCCCAGAGGTGGAGGTTTCAGCCGCGGGCAATGATCTCTCCATAAAATACAAGTCAAAGAAGGACATAAAGGCGATAAGGACAACCTTTGTAAACATAAGGAATACTGCCGTAATGGGCGTGCAGGGAATACTTAAGGCGTCAGTACAGCAGGACGATGACGGAACATTCTACATAACCACAAACGGCAGCAATATGCCTGAAATAATAAATGTCGAAGGCGTGGACAAGGACAGGCTGTACAGCAACAACCTTTTTGACGTGTTCAAAGTTTACGGGGTAGAGGCGGCAAGGAACATGATAGCCAATGAGCTCAAGAGCACAATAGAAAACGAGGGCTTTACTGTGAGCTTCAGGCACGTGTCTCTGCTCGCCGACACAATGACATACAACGGCGCAATCAGAAGCGCAGGCAGGCATGGCATCGCAGGGGAGAAGGCATCTGTCTTCGCACGGGCCGCTTACGAGGAGACGGTCAAGCACTTCGTCAATGCCAGCATATTCGGGGAGGTAGACGAGCTGAAAGGCGTCGCAGAGAACATACTTATCGGGAAGCAGATAAAGGTAGGAACTGGAAGGGTCAAGCTAGTGATAAAGAACGAGGACCTCAAGAAAATAAAAGGGATAAGTTGATTAGCAGCCCATGAAACGCTAAACTTTGGTGTATAAAATGCAACAAGAAAGACCATTTGACTTGCTAAACAGGGTAATAAGCCAGCAGGTTCTGATAAGATTGAAGAACAACCTCAACATCCGGGGCAAAGTGACTTCTTTCGATGCGCATATGAACATAGTGCTTGACAACGCCGAAGAGCTTGATGCCAACGGAGAGCTCAAGGCAAAGCTCGGCACGATCCTGCTCCGCGGAGGGAATATAATATTCGTATCCCCAGTATAATTTCGTGGGCTCTTGGCGCAACGGTAGCGCGCCTGCATGGCATGCAGGAGGTTGCGGGTTCAAAATGCGCAAAATGCATGAAAATCCCGCAGAGTCCACATTTTCTTCTAAGAGCAGTGGTTCAATGCCCCGCGAAATCGAAATAAACCTTTTTGGGATAAAAAAAGCGCAGGCAGAGACCAGCCTTCGCAAGGCCGGTGCGAAGCTTGTGGGCAGATACCACTTCAGGCGATTCGACTTCCAGGTTACAAAGATATCGAGCAGGTCAATCAATGGCTACATATCTGGAAAAAGAAGCGCAAAGAGCTACAGAACCACATGGGTACGTGTTCGTACCGACGGAAAGCGCACCACCCTTACGCTTAAGGAGCAGATAGGAAAAGACATCAGGAACAGGTTTGAGCACGAGGTTTCAGTAAGCGATTTCGCCACCACAGCAAGGATAATCCACAAAATCATACCCTATTCTGAATACGACTATTTTGAGAGCGACAGGGACGAATACGAACTCAACGGCATGAACATAACAATAGACAAATTTCCGCGCCTTCCATACTCGATGGAAATAGAGGGCAAGTCAAAATCGAAAATACTTAAATTAGTAGAAAGGCTTGGAATATCCGGAGAAAAAGAATATAACAAGTCCATGCCTACCGAAAAATACTATAAAATGCACGGCGTTGACTACGGCCCAATAGCCAGAACATATGCAAAAAAAGCTGCCGGGCTGCTAAAATCCAGATAAGTCTGCCTAATCCTTTTTTGTAAATTCGGATATTTGCCTGCGCCAGTTTGTGGCGAGGCTTGCAACGGAGTCAAGCACAAGCTCCTTTGGGCTGAAAGACATAAAACCGTCAGACCTGTGATAAATAACCTCCTTCAGCCCGGCTTTGTATACTTCTCCTGCGCATTTCGTGCAATACGGCACAAATTCGCTGTTGAATACACTCAACTCTCCATTCTTGTTCAACCTCTCAACTATCATAGTAGACTTGGAAAGCAGTTCTTTGTTGAAGCCGTTCCTGGCGTAAAAGTCCTGTATTGCGGCCTCCTCGGCATGAATAGTTACGCACAGTTCGAATCCCACTCCGCCATGGAGCTCCACATTTCTGCGCGGGCAGGCTTTGCAGGTATACTCGCCCGCAAGCACTTCCGGTATGTGGTTGTATCCCGAGCCGACCACCTTCCCTTCATATACTATTACTGCGCCGTAGTTGGATTCGTTGCAGTCGCTCTTCCTAGCAAGACTGACGCATTCCGGGATAAACTTTTCTGTCTCGGCGGCCTTTTCGGATCCAAATTTTATCTTGGTGCTCATGCAGTATTCCTCTTTAACATTATACCGGTAGCCTTGCGTATTATCTCGGCGGTCTGGTCGATCTCCGTCCTCGTATTATTCACTTTTAGAATTTTTGTACCATCCTTCCTAAGATCGTCAAATACCTTCTCATACTCTTCCTTGAACGCAACAAATAGCCTTTCATCTGCGTTTTCCGTATGCCAAGCATCATCTCTTCCGTCCTTCCTCAGCGCTATCCTCCTGCGCCTCTCTTCTGGGTCCACATCAATCAGTATCACCAAGTCTGGCCTGATGAAGTACTTTTTTGAAATGTTCATTATCTCGATTATCTCATCCCTGCTTTTGGATCCGTTGAATACCCTGTCATAAGCTAGGTGGGAAGCCATTGTAGAATACCAGTATCTGTCAGCAATGACAAATCTGTTGGGGTCCCTGCAAAGCATATCCCTTATCAAATCACAGGTGTGCTTTGTAGCAGCGTCGAAGAACGTCACTCTGGCCACAATATTTTCCTGGTTCCTGACAAAATACTCCTTCAGCTCCTCAAGAAACCCCGGCATTGGGGTCTTGACAATCTGTGCATTTCCGAGAGCCTCCGCAAGCTTGCTAGACGCTACTGTTTTTCCAGCTCCATTAACTCCCTCTACTACTATAAAAGGCATATGAACACCTATAAGCAAAACCTCATGAAAATACATCCGAATTTATCACGATGCTGCTGAACCTAATTTTGGGCTTCTGGTCAGTAGTTACAATGCCTGCAGCCCTCATCTTGTTGATATAAGCGCTGACATTTGCTATATTCATGTTCGATTTCTTCGCTATATCCGAGACCTTATTAGCCCCGTCGCAAAGCGGCAGGATTTTCAGTATCGCCTTGTGCGTGATTATGCTCCTAATCTGGTTGAAATATTCGCTTGTCTTTATGCTGATCTCTTCCCTGTTCTCCGACAAGTCAACCTTTTCTAGAAGCCTGTCAAATATCCTATACATCGCGTAAAAATAATCAGCTATGGTCCTGTCGGTAAGCTTCTTGGTTTTCAACCCCAGATCGCTTCTAATGATGTTCTGGTATTTTAAGAACTTTTCAAATGGCAATATAAAGTTGTTTACGAATTTAGCCTTATCCCTCTCGTCAATCCTGAGGGCTTTTATCACAGAATACAGTTCCTCGTAATTCATCTGCTGGCTCGGCATCTTCTTGTCGTACATAAACATCGGTATGTCTTTTAATCTAAGCACCACAGGTATCTTCAAACCCTTGTAGTACGAGTACCTATTCTGCATCGCTTCGCCAATCTTTATATAGGATTCCGCCCTGTTGCCCAGCACTATAACAAACTTCGGATCCTTAAACTTGCTGCCGAATATCTTTGAAAAGTTATTTATTGCGTACATATCCAAAGGCCTCTGTATTACGTGGTAGAATGTACTGTATAGCGCTTTGTCAGTACTCTTCGGGCTGAGGCTTATGTTTCCCAGCTGGTAATAGAAGTTTAGAAGGTCAAACTTGTTCTTTGCAAGGTAATACCACGTGTCGGAGGACTTGATTATTGAAATATTTGACATGTTCGCTCCCAATATCTTGAGCAGACCAGTTATCTCCTCGACTAGGTATTCGGAGTACCTTTCAACGGACAGAACACTAGACGGAAACACCGCCCGGGTCGAGGTCTTATATGACAGTACGTTGTTGTCGTGCAACAATATTGAAACTTGGTGCCCGGCCGAACTAAGCATGGATGCGACGCTAAAAACATTGAGCGCCATGTGCGTCAGGTTTATGTACGTAAACGGTATTATAAAATGCTCTTTCTCTTCTAGACTCGAAAGCTTTATCCGGTCCTTCGAGGTTCCGATATAAGTGCAATCATCAAGCATTTCATACAATGCGTTTTCCTTATACATGCGACAATCGCCTCTATGCTTTGTTATTTTCCATCTGTCCGGCCATATCTCTTTCAGATGCAATGCCAGAGATCAACTCCATATCCAACTTGAACTGTTTTGCATCTACGTTGCTATTGACCAGGTCCCTATCGTTGAAGGAATTGTAAAACATGCTCAAACTGCCCTTATAATAAAATGCAAGCAGCTTCTTGATGTCCTCCGCGTCCTTCTGCCCGGATATCTTGCCATCACCTCTGAATCTCCATAGGTTATATTTCATTAAAACTTGGTGGAATGGCGAAGGAGTCCTGATTTCATCGACAATTACTGAGTCTCTTATTACCTTCCACAAATCCAAGCCCAATATTGTGGGCTTCTCCTCGGTATACTTTGGAAGGCCGAGCTTTGCATTTAGATTTCCGCAATTTTTTGCGCTGACCTCTGCCTCAAGCCCTGTCTCCGTGTCAGTCAGTGTCATAAGTTTGGGACCATCCATAAACATCTCGAAACCCATCTCATGCGCAAGCGTGTCAGGTACGCCAACAAGTGCCTTCGGGGGCACTGCAACGTCAAGATCGTTTAATTTTCTTTCGTGATCCGCAGTTAGCAGCATTGCCGAACCGCCAACTAGCACTATCTCCTCAGTCTGGAGGACCTTGGTCAATTTTTCATATACCTTCTTTATCTTTTCCTTCTTGGTTTCAAATTCAATATCTGCCATATATTACACCCGTAAAATCATCAAGATGTTGCGCTCTTGGAATATTCTGCTATCGCCGCCTTTACCGCCCTGAGCCCCAGATTGACACACCTGCTGCGCGAAGGCTCGATCTTCACGTTTAGCAGGCTCTCCATGAAATCACTTCCAAATGACACCACTTCATCCACTTCCTTGCTCTTTATGAACTCCATTAGTGCGTCCGCAGCGGCTACTGTTGCTGAACAGCCCTCCCCTTCGAACGATGCATCTTTTATTCTATTGTCCTGTATACTGAGATAAACTGTGACATCGTCCCCGCACATCGTGTTTTCCAGGTTGGCGCTCGCATTGAATTTTGCAGGCTTACCTCTGTTCTTTATATTGCCAAGCTTTTCGATAGACCATAAACTAAAACTGCTGCCTTCCATTATCAATTACACCCCCGCATGGTTTACCTTGACATACCTGCCCTTGTTGGCCGATGCATAAATTGCGTCTATCAGTGACATAACCCTGAGGTTATCCGGAATCAAGTCAACCGCATTCTTATCGCCTTTTATCAACCTGCAGAAATTGTCAATCTGCACTGCCGCCAGGTTCACCATGTCATACTTGTAGTCCATCCGCTTCACAACTCTGCCGTCCTTGTTTATCAACTCTGCGCTTTCCCTTTCAAGGGCGCCTACAAAGTTATTGCCAACGGCCTTTACATATTCTGTTTTCGGGTAGTAATACCTAGATATGGTCACAGATCCGTATGCCCCATTCCCATACTTAAAGCTTACAAGCGCAGTGTCCTCAGCGTCATAATTCGTCTTCGGCATAGCTGCCGTGCTAATATACGCGTGTACATACTCCGGCATGCCAAAATACCATATGAGCATGTCTAGCATATGATATCCCATGTCTATTATGCAGCCGCCTCCAGCGAGGCTTTTTTGCCCGCGCCATCCCTCGCCAGGATTGTCAACGTGCATGGTGTACTTGCCTTCTACAAAGAATATCCCGGATATCGCATTTTTCATGCTCTCAAAGTTTCTGTTGAGGCTGCTGAATCTGCGCTGCAAACCTACTCCAAGCTTTATTTCGTTCTTCTCTGCAAGAGCAACAAAGCGTTTTGCCTCCTTCAAGTCGCGCCCGAGCGGCTTTTCCTTGAATACGCCTATCCCACGTCTGGCTGCAGCCTTGATAATATCATGATATTCGTTATGCGGCGTAAGCGCAACTATAAAATCCGGTTTTTCCTTGGCAATCATATCACCATAGTTGGAATACGTGCTTACTCCAAGACCATCTGCCAAAGCAAGTCTTGATTTATCCTTGTCACACACCGCAATTAGCTCGGCTCCTGCAGCATACCCTGCCGCCTTAAGATATGCCTTCTCGGCAATATGTCCAAGACCTATTATTCCATAAGTAAGCTTCTCCACTGCGCTCGCCCCTTTCCAATAATCAACTTTTTATGTGATTTGATTTAAATATTATAAATATTATATTATTATTGTTATATAAATAATATAATAATCTATTCCTCCTAGAATAAGCTACGCCTTAAAATCGCACTGCTGCAACGGGCGCATTACTTTCTAAATAGCTCTGCATTCACAAACGGTATCAGTGCAAAATGCGTGGCGATCCTGAAAGTCTCATCCCTTCCCACCATTCCCTTCGTCAGGGCGCCTATTGCCCCTCCCGAATATTTGGTTCCCTCAATGCCCATCAGCTCGTCTATGATTTCACTCAGCTCCTCGCCTTTTGCAAGCCTGGCTTCCATGTATTTCGGAATGATGAATTCGGTTCCTCCGCCTACCCCTACCTTGCCGTATTTGTCCATTATTACGACATAGTTGCACACCATCATTCCAAACTGCGTCTTTTCCACACCCCCTTCAGCTCCGACCGCATAATCATATCCTTTGAACTTTTCCAACGCCCTTAGCGCCCTGTTCTTTGCGCCTGCTACGGTTTCCTCTGCGCTCATCGGCATTGCAGCCACCCCAGACTCAACTTCGGAATAGGAAAGCTCAAACTTGCCGAAATAGTCCTCAAATGCCCTCCTTACTGCATTAATCTTTACCGGGTTTTTTGAACCTACGCATACCTTCATCGAATTACCCATATTAGAATCAGATAAAAATTTTTAAAACTGCCGTGAGGGATTGAAAATAAAAAAAGAAATGGGAAAACACCCCAAGGTCTAGTCTATCTTGGGCTCTACCTCATTTTCCCTGTCCTTCTTGTCTGCGATGATTGTCAGCGTGCCGTTGTCATACTTGGCCTTTGACTTGGCGGCTATTACCGGCTCCGGGAGCTCTATGGCCCTGTAATATCCTACTGAAGACCTTTCCCTGGAGTAAAATCCCTTGTCGTTCTGCTCCTTTTCCTGGTTCTTCTCAGCGCTTACGATTATCCTGGTGTTAGTTACCTTCAGCTTTATGTCCTTTTTGTCCACCCCTGGCATGTCTATCTTTATCGTGAGGCTGTCTCCGTTGTCGACGATGTCGGCTTCTGGCATCCTCATTCCATTGTTCATGAATTCGGACACCATCTTCTTCGGGCCCAGCCCGATAAAGGAGTTAAAAGCCCTGTTCATGTCCGTCAGCACCCCGAACGGGTCGTACGCGACTATCTCCTTCTTCTGCTTCTCGTTCCTATCGGTCTTCATTTGCACCACCATTTCAAATTTTTTTGACATTTCCAATTTATTATTGTTATAAACAAAAAATATTTAAAAATATCGCCTCATAATTATATACCATATGAAATCGATAATTATACGCTCCGTGGAAAAGCCGAGGGACAACCACCCCCAGGTTCTAATAAAATGGTTCTGCGAAGTATTCGGACTTGCGAACGACGACGAAGACAACGGCATAGAAGAGCAAATACTCCTGAGGTTTGCCAAGGCAGCATATCAGGGCCACGGCATATCCAGTTCCGAGCTGAAGCTCGACAAGGACATTGCGAGAAGCACCGTGATATACCACCTGAACAGGCTCATGGACATGGGTATTATAATAAAGAGGGGCAGGAAATATTACCTCAGGGCAATGGACATGTCAAAGACGATAGAGGAAATAGAATACGACCTCAACCGCGAAATCATGAAAATGCTAGACACTGCTAAGGAGATGGACAAGCTATTCGAAAAAGGCGCGCGCCAGCGCAAGGCAAGCTTATAAGATGAAGTTTGGTGCTGTTCATGGCAGGCGAAGAAAAAAAGGAGGATATAGCCAAAAATAACGCGAACGGCAAGGAAGCGGATTCAAAGCCGGGAAAGCCAGAGGCAAACAAGGAAACGGGCCAGGAAGCGAAAGCCGGCGAGGCCGAGGAACTGCGGGATAAGCTGCTCAGGCTTGCTGCAGAATTCGACAATTACAAAAAACGCTCCAGGAGCGAATTGGAAAGAGCAAAAAATGAAGGAAAAGCCGAGCTCGTGAAGTCACTGCTGCCCATAATAGACGAATTCGAACTTGCAGTCCTTGTTGCAAGCAAGTCAAAGGACGAAAACGTTTCCAAGGGAATTGCAATGGTATTCTCGAACCTGATGGATGCGCTGAAGGGCTTCGGCATGCAAGAAATACCCACCAAAGGCACGTACGATCCATACCGGCACGAAATAATAACCATAATGAAAAGTGACAAGGACGGCGGCAGCATACTCGAAGTGGTAAAAAAGGGTTACACCTTCAACGGGATAATGCTCCGCCCGGCATCGGTCATAATAGCTGCGGATAAATCCCCGGCAAATCCAGAACCGGAAAAAACTTCCGGCGAGGGCAACCCAGCTGAAGAACAAAAATAAACAATTAGTTATAAAATATAAAAAAATCAGAATATGCTATTTAGGTGAATAAAATGAAGATAATAGGAATAGATTTGGGAACATCAAATTCGGCTGCTGCGGTACTCGAAGGCGGAAAGCCGGTGATAATACCAAGCAGCGAAGGAACCTCGTTGTACGGCAAGGCTTTCCCGAGCTATGTGGCGTTTACCAAAGATGGCCAGAGGCTCGTCGGGGATCCTGCAAGAAGGCAGGCGGTCGCCAATCCGGAAGGCACAATAACAGCGTTCAAGCGCAAGATGGGATCAGACTTTGAATACACGATTTACGGAAAGCACTACAAGCCGCAGGAGCTGTCAGCACTTCTCCTTCAAAAGATCAAAAAGGATGCCGAAGCGTTTCTGGGCGAGGAAGTCAAAAAGGCCGTCATCACAGTGCCGGCATATTTCAACGACAACCAAAGGCAGGCGACAAAAGACGCCGGCGAAATAGCTGGACTTGAGGTAGTGCGCCTGGTAAACGAGCCTACTGCGGCATGCCTGGCATACGGCCTTGACAAGTCAGCAAGCGAAATGAAGATACTGGTATACGACCTTGGCGGAGGCACTCTCGATGTCACTATAATGGATTTCGGCGCAGGGGTGTTCGAAGTAAAAGCAACAAGCGGAGACACGCAGCTCGGAGGCACCGACATGGATAATGCGATAACCGATTTCCTTGTCGGGGAGGTGAACAAGTCCGCAGGCGTGGACGTGAGGAAGGATCTTCAGGCAATGCAGAGGATCAGGGAGGCTGCCGAGAAGGCAAAAATAGACCTTTCGACAGTACTTTCTACCGAGATCAACCTGCCGTTCCTGTCTCAAAAAGACGGGCAGCCGGTAAACTTCACCTATACTATGACCAGGGCCAAGCTGGAAAGCCTGGTCGTGCCGATAATAGAAAGATCCGCGAAGCCTGTGATGCAGGCGCTTAAGGATGCAAAGCTCGAGCCGACTGCGCTGTCAAAAGTTATACTGATAGGCGGGCCTACCAGGATGCCTATAGTGCAAAGATACGTAGAGCAGCTCCTTGGCAAGAAGGTGGAGCGCGGCGTTGACCCCATGGAGGCAGTGGCGCTAGGGGCGGCAGTGCAGGCAGGGGTGCTTACAGGAGAAGTAAAGGACATACTGCTATTGGACGTAACGCCGCTTACCCTCGGCATAGAGACGCTCGGGGGAGTCACTACGCCGTTGATAGAAAGGAACACGACCATTCCGGTGAAAAAAACCGAGGTGTTCAGTACTGCTGAGGATTTCCAGACAAGCGTTGACATACACGTAACGCAGGGCGAAAGAACTCTTGCAAAGGACAACATAGACCTGGGCAAATTCACCCTGACCGGCATACCTCCCGCAAGGAGGGGCGTGCCGCAGATCGAGGTCACCTTCGACATAGACGCCAACGGCATACTCCACGTTACGGCCAAGGACAAGGCGTCAGGAAAAAGCCAGAGCATGGACATAGTGGCCCCGCACAAGATGAGCAAGGATGACATAGAAAAGAAGATGGAAGAGGCCAAGCAGTACGAAGAGCAGGACAAGCAGCTGAGGGAGCAGGTAGAGGCAAAAAACACAGCCGAATCTATGATATACACGACAGAAAGGACACTCGAGGATTACAAGGACAAGGCATCCAAGGAAGACATTGAAAAGATAAACGCGGCAAAGTCAAGCCTGCAGGATGCAATCAACAAGGACGACTACGAATCCATAAAGTCTAGGATGGACGAGCTGAAGAACCTACTTGCGGACTTCGGCTCAAAGATGTACGGTAGCGCATCCGGAGGCAAAGCAGGCCCCGAAGGCCCTGCTCCCGACCAGGGTCCGGCAAGCGGTCCGGATGATTCTGGCGCCGCAGATGCGGACTTCAAGGTCGAAAAATGACCGGAATTCAGATGCAATAAGAATATAAGCTGGAGAAGTGAAAAATGCGTAAGATGCGCTCTGCGGAGATATTATGGCAGCGGACTATTATGAAATACTTGGCGTGAAGAAGAGCGCCACGCCGGAGGAGATAAAAAATGCCTACAGAAAGCTAGCCATGCAGTTTCATCCGGACAAGAACAAGGATCCGGGCGCCGAGGAGAAGTTCAAAGAAATAAACGAGGCGTACGCGGTTCTGAGCGATCCGGAAAAGCGCAAGCAGTACGATACCTACGGCGCCGAGCAGTTCAACAAGCGCTTCTCCGAAAGCGACATATTCCGCGGATTCGACTTCAATGAGATATTCAGGGAGATGGGATTCAACTTCGGTGGCATGGGCGGCGGCTTCGAAAGTGCAGACGACATATTCGACAGCATGTTCGGCGGCGGATCCAGAGGCAGGAGGGCGCAGCGCGGCAACGACATACTGGCATCGCTCTCCATAAGCTTTGACGAAGCCGCGAAGGGCGTTACAAAGACAATTTCAGTAAGGCACATAAAGGCGTGCCCGAGGTGCAACGGGTCCGGCGCAGAGCCGGGAAGCAAGAGGGTTACCTGCCCGACGTGCCGCGGCAGCGGCCAGGTAGCAACTTCAAGGCGCACCCCGTTCGGCTTAATGCAGACAATAACGACATGCCCAAAATGCGGTGGTTCAGGAACCGTACCAGAAATTCCGTGCAAGAACTGCTCAGGCACCGGCACCATAAAGGCCAACGAGAAGGTCGACGTTTCGATACCGCGCGGCATAAGTTCCGGTACAAGGCTGCGCCTCAGGGGCATGGGGGACTACGGTCCAGGCGGTCAGGGCAACCTGTACATAGAGATAAACGTACAGCAGGACAGGCGCTTCCAGAGAGACGGCGACAGCCTGCACTCTGAATTGCACATACCGTTTTATACTGCCATACTGGGAGGCACGGTTAGCGTTGAAACTGTCTCGGGTCGCGAAGAGCTGAAGATAGCGCCCGGCACCCAGAGCGGCGACAGGCTCGTGCTGCATGGCAAGGGCATGCCGCACTTCGAGCGTCCCGGCTACGGCGATCACTATGTTCATATAATCGTAGACATACCAAAAAGCATGACCTCAGAACAGCAGGAGCTAATCAAGAAATTTGCCGAGCTGGATTCGAAGAAGAAAAAGTTCGGAATATTCTGAAGGGCTGTCACTTCAGCCTTATGGAGTCAAGATTCATGGGCGCCCTGGAATCTGCATGCACAATCTTGCCCAGTGTTCTGGCAAGGTCCTCGCATTTCTGCTCCTCACCGTGCATAGTAAATATGCTCTTCGGCTTTACGTTAAGCTTTTCTACAAAATCGATAAGCTGGTGCCTGTCGCTGTGCCCAGAGAATCCCTCGACCGTGGCGACATTCATTTTTACCTCCATGGGCGTAATTTTACCGTCTTCATTGGGCAGCGCCACTTCCTTCAGGCCGTTCTGTATCCTCCTGCCCAGAGAGTTCGCGCTGTTGTATCCCACAAATACCATGGCGTTGTCAGGATTTGCAAGCAGCCCCTTGAAGTACTCTACGCTGGCACCTCCGTTAAGCATGCCTCCGCTGGCGAGTATAATGGCCGGGCCCTTATCAAAAACGTCTGACCTCTCTCCCTTTATGACCTCGAATATCTCGCTTTCAAAGGGTGACCTATTGTTGAGTATTCTGTTGCGCACATTCTCCTTCAGGTACTCCGGGTATGCAGTATGTATGGCGCTCGCCTCGAGTATCATGCCATCCAAGTATACGGGCACGTCTAACTTGTACGGCCCGTTATTGGTCATGTAATTCTCCAGCACCAGTTGGAGCTCCTGGCTCCTGCCTACTGCAAACAGCGGTATGAGCACCTTCCCGTTCCTGTTTATTGTCCTCTTTATCAACTCCATGAGCTCGCGTTCTGTATCATGCCTGTTTTGCGATATGTCCCTCGGGCCTCCATAAGTGCTCTCTATAAACAGGGCGTCTACCCTCGGGTATTTCACGCTTGCAGGATCCAGCAGCCTTGTAAAGCCGTATTTCATATCACCGGTGTGCACGATGTTGTACATGCCCTCCCCTACATGGAGGTGCACAGTCGCGCTCCCGAGTATGTGCCCCGCGTTGTGGTACGTGAGCTTTAGCTCGTCGGTTATGTTTGTGACTTCCCCATAATCCCTGGTTATCATGTGCAGCAGCATCTTCTTTATGTCCTTCTCCCCGTAAAGCGGAGTTCCGCCGCTCTTCTGGACAAGCCTTGTATAGTCAGTAAGAAGCAGCGCCGCGAGGTCGCGGGTCGGCGGTGTGCAGTACACCGGGCCTTCGTATCCATACTTGAAAAGATACGGAACGAACCCCATGTGGTCCATGTGCCCGTGCGTGAGTATCACTGCGTCTATCTCGTTTATGGATATGTTTGCGCTGTCTATATAAGGGAAGGCCTTATTGCCCTCCTGGTTGGCGTTTGCGTCAAGGCCCTTTATGCCGGGCTCCGGGCTTATTCCACAGTCTATTATGATTTTTGAATTCGGAGTCTCCAGCAGCAGGCAGCTCCTTCCCACTTCCCTGAATCCGCCTAGTGCTGTAGCCTTAAGCCATTCGCTCTTTATTATCGTCTTGTTTATGTTTTTGCCCACGGTGCCAAGCAGCTTCTTGCGGAAGTCACTTTCATTAACCATAAGCTGCCTTACCCCTTTTATCGTATCGCTGTCCATCGTAGGTGTCCTTAGCACCTTCGGTATCCAACCAGTTTTTGTAGCTATCTCCTTAAGCGTGCTTCCCATCTTGCCTATAACTAGCCCGGGCTTCATGGCCTCTATGCAAACTTCGGAGAAGTCTGGCACAAATTTTATGCTGCCCACACCCGCCTCCTTGGGTATTATGGTGCCTATAAGCTCCATGGCGTCCTCCGGCTTCATCAGGCGCCCACCGTTAGGATCTGTCCTAACTATGAGCTTCTTCTTTATGAGCGAAGCTATCTCCTTTATCACAACGTCGTTCTGATACACCGGCCGTATGTCCTTTAATACTATGACTATGTCGGGGCCCTCAAATTCTATTTTTGAGAATCCCGCGTCCTCAGGCAGCATGTCTTTTATCTTCTTAGACAGCTCCTCCATCCTGCTCTTAAGACTGTTTCCGTTTTCAGATTTTTCCTCCAATAAATCACATCTGGTTAGAAGCTCTGTCTACCTTCATTGTAAAAATAAAGCGTATCGCCTAAAATAGAAAACAAAACAAAAAGGCAAAAAATTATTTTGCCATCTTTTCTACGTCCTTCTGAGTGTACTCCTCGTATCCCCTGCTGGTTATCGCGGCTATGGTCATGTTGTTGCCTGTTGCAGAATCCCTCTGCATTGCTATTAGAAGCGCCTTTGCAGCTATCTTGATCGCATCCTTTGTGGTAAGGCCCGGCTTGTACGAGTCCTCCAGGTATCCGAGTGCCGTAAGCGAGCCGCTGCCAGTGGCAGTAAACCTGGACTCCTGCGTGTATCCACCAGCCGCATCCAGATTGTACACGTAGCCCTTTCCGTCCTCGACTCCGCCCACTATGAGCTGCACGTAGAACGGCATCATTTTGTTCTCCTGCAAAATTATCGAAAGCAGGGTTGCTGCGGACCTAGGCGACATCTGTTTGCGCTCGTTCATTTTGTAAATCTCATTCTGAATCTTCAATATCCTTATCAGCTCCTGTGCGTCGCCGACCAGCCCTGCTATGGTCATGCCAAGATTCTCGTCTATTTTCCATACCTTTCTGGCTTCTGTGCTCGCTATGAACGTGTCCATAGTTGCCCTCGAATCAGCCGCAATAACTACACCGTCAGTACACACCAAACCAACCGTGGTCGTGCCTTTCATATATCTGCTAATATCCTTTTGATCCATTATAATCCCCTTAGTATGCGATATCTATACAATTCGATTAAGATATGCGAATCTCATGCAACCCAACATTTATGCTTCGCAGAATGTCGCTTTCGGAAAGTCAAGTAAGGCAGTATAAAAAATAAAAAATGCAATATTAATTTGCTTACAAACTTATAAAAGGCTTACTGAAATACGCGGCAGGGCCTGTCAGAATTCCAACAGGCTGCCGTTTCCAACGAAAGTTCCAGTGCTGTCTGTAAGTTCGGCGTAACCGAAAGTCCTATGGGTCTTGGTTATCCTTATCTTGTACCTGTTTCCTATCCTTGTCTTTGCGCTTTTTATGAAGACTACAAAATCCCCTATCCTGCCGATGCCTTCTCCTTTCGTGCCCTTTGCATCGACCTTTACCTCGTATTCCATCCCTTCCATTATCTCCGCAGATTCATTTCCCATTCTCTCACCCAATAAGTATCATCCAACCTGGTCAGTAGTAGTTCCTTAATATATGTTTTTAAGCTTATTCTACAGTTTTACGCCAATTCGCCATTTGGCTAACCCGTAGATTGATATAAAAAGATAGCCTGTAATGTTTATTACATAACTTTGGCCTTCCTTCTGCCCTTCGGGGAACCATACACTATCACGTATAACAGGTATGCGGTTATTGCGGTAATAACAGCAAGCGTGATAAAAGATACGTCTTGGTACTGGTTTATATAAGCGAGCTGCCTTGCAGCCAAAGTTTTTGCTTCCGACAGGTCTGCATATGCGAGCTGCGGATCCTCCTTGTATATTTTTTTGGCGGTATACGTGAGGTTGTATGCCCTATTCAGATTTGGGTAGAAAACAAGATAGCTGCTCTGGTTGACCATAGTCAGGTAGCCTACGGTGGAGTTGAACGAGGCGTTGAAGCTCTGCAAAGCAGTTGCATTCGAATAGGCCTGGGTTGAATTTGGCGCACCCGCAAATGCGGCTGCCGAGAAGGCCGGCAGCAGCAAAACGGCCAAGAAATAAAATTGAGCCTTCATTCAAATCATAGATTTACGTCTATGTTGAGCTGCTCCTTGAGCTCTCTGTACCTGTTCCTTATGGTTACTTCCGTGACACCTGCCACATCCGCGACCTCCTTCTGCGTCCTGCGCTCTCCGGCAAGGGCGCCCGCAATATATACCGCCGCGGCGCTGACTCCCGTAGGGCTCCTTCCTGACACCAGGCCCTTAGCCATGGCGTCGTTGAGGAGTTCTACTGCCTTCTCCTGCGCTTCTCCGCTGAGTTTCAGCGCATTGACGTACCTAGGAACGTATGCTATCGGATCGGTCAAAGGTATCTTGAGGCCGAGTTCGTGGGATATGGCCCTGTAGGCCCTTCCTATCTCCTTCTTCGGCAGCCCTGATATGGTTGCTATTTCGTCAAGTGTCCTTGGCATGCCGGCCTTCCTGCATGCTGCGTATATTACAGCCTGAACCACAGTCTCTATAGGCCTTCCGCGTATCAGGTTGTTCTGAACGCATTTCCTGTACAGCAGCGCTGCGTTTTCCCTGATGTTTTCAGGCAAGCCCAGATAGCTCGACACCCTGTTCAGCTCCGGAAGGGCTATCAGGTAGTTCCTCTCGCTGGAGCTTGCTATGCTGGCCCTCTTGTGCCACTTCCTCATCCTGTACAGCTGCGCCTGCCTCTTTGAAGGTATTCTTACTCCCCTAATATCCTTGTTGTACAGGTCTATCTCTGTAACCAGGCCCTTGTTCGGCCTGGTGTATTTCATCGGCGCTCCGGTTCTCGCCCTTGAATTTCTCTGATCGGCATCGAATGCCCTCCATTCCGGGCCTGTATCTGTAACATTCTCTTCTATGACCAGTCCGCAGTTGTTGCATACCAGCTCCCCCCTTTCGCTGTCGAATATGAGAGCCGTGCTCCCGCAGCTCGGGCACACCTTTGCTGGCTCTACCGTTTCGCGCTGCGCTACGCTGTATTCTCCCTGCTGCGAATAGTCGTTCCTGCTGCCTCGCGGCCTGCCCCTTTTCCTGACAAGCTTGCTGTCCTCACTTATACTGACCTTGTTATTCTTAAGTATAAGCTTCTTTCCAGAGCCTTCGTTTCCGGACTTCTGCTTCTCGGCTTCGCTCTTAGAATCCGAACTTTTTCTGCTTTCTTCTTTTCTTTGTTTTTTTGCAGTCATCTAATAACACCTTATATGCTATTTGTCAACTAAACCACGAAAAAAGATTTTTAAATGTTTCTAAAAATAGCACTAATATAAGTGAACAGTCAAATATTTAAATCTTTCGGTGTTCTCGCAGCCTGGATTGCCTGCCCGGCAGCATGAAAGGCTGCCACCTGCCGCGATACCCTGCAGACAAGCCCGGCTTCATCCAAGCATTGACATTGCCTGCTCTGTGCTGCGCACGATGCCTATGCGTGGAAATATGAACTTCACCGCTGCATCGTGCTCGTCCTTTGACATTGCACTCATGGCGTCTTCCAGCAGTACAACGTTGTACCCGTGCTGGTAAGCCTCCCTGGCTGTGGTCTCTACACCTATGTTGGTGGATATGCCGCAAAGGAATATCGTGTCTATGTGCCTTCTCCTAAGCTGAAGGTCCAGTTCGGTGCCGTAAAACGCGCCCCACTGCCTCTTAGTTATTACAATATCCTTTTCCGTGGGTTTGGCTTCGTCTACGAACTCAGCCCAATCTTGGCCCGGACTGCCCCAGTTCGGTGCATCATCTACCAGCGGCTTGAGCATATCAGCACCGTCGGTTCCGGCAACATGCACAAGGAATACCTTTGCGCCGGAATCCCTAAACCTGCGGATTGCAATGCCCACATTTCTCCTGACCTCCTCGGCAGTATGTGGCGCCAGTTTACGATCTCCTGCAGCAATGCCTTTCTGCATGTCTATCACTACAAGCGCAGTCTTCTTAGGATCAAATTTTGTTTCCTGCATAAAATCACAGTATAAAATCAGCAAAAAAGCTATTATTGGTTGTTTCATTTTTTGAATAAGCAAACGACAAAAATATGGAGCCCACAGGTTTATCGTATGAATACACAAGATATTTAAAGTTTAATTTGTCTATATGCATTAGGTGATCAAGTGAAGATATCTGAAATATACAATATGGACATATATAGCGATAACGGCCAATACCTTGGTGAGGTTCGCGATGCTATTGTAGATTTAGAGAAGGGCGAAGTGAGCAGGCTGCTCATGGAAGAATGGCGCAGCTCAGAAGAAGACGAGATAAGGAAGATGCTCCAGCAGAAAAGCATATTGTTTAAGAACATAAAGAACATAGGAGACGTAGTGCTTGTATCTGCAGGCATACGCCAGCAGCACCAGGAAGGTTCAGACAGCTCTGAAGTCTCCGACCTTGTATCAAGGTAACCTGCGCTTTCTGCTTGTCAAATCCAGTTTAGGCCGCGAGGCAGCCTACGAATCTGCTTCGCTCTTTTTATCAAATCCTACTTAAGCACCTTTGGGAGCCTTATGCCGTTCTGTCCACTGTAGAATCCGGAATAGGCATTCTCAGACTTGTTGTCCAACTTTACCAGTATTATGTGCGCAAAGTTCTGCTTCGGCCTAAGGATTATGCTGTAAGGGGCGTTGTTTATTACTTCAAGGGTGACAGTGCCTTCGAAACCCGCATCAATAATGGTGGGCGGCATTGACAGCCCATGCCTTGCCCAAGTGCTCCTTAGCTCAACGAACCCCGCAACGCTGTCCGGGATGGAAAGCTTTTCATAAGTCGAAAGCAGCACCTGCTCGTGCGGCTTTATGATTAGTTTCTTTTGGTTTTTCATGACGGAGTAGCTCTTTGCTATGTGCTCCGGATTTGTAGGGTCCATAACAAAATCGGCATCTGGGACAACGTGGTGTGCTATCTGGTCGTCGAGCCTGCAGTCTATGCCGTTTTCTCGGACTATCTTCCTGTCGAATGGCTTTATGCCGAGCCTTTTGTTCTTTATCATGTTCAATATATCGACATCTGAGAGTATCATGCAAACCACAAAGATTTACGCTGAAAAAGATTTATAAATAGTACTACAAATAAGTCTAATACAATACTGGTGGGGCAATTGCTAATCGCATTCGAGGGTATAGACGGATCCGGAAAGTCCACGCAGGCCGAGATGCTCGACAGCTATCTCAAGTCCAGCGGCATAGCTGCAGTGACGACCGCGGAGCCGACTTCTGGGCCAATAGGCAAGCTGATAAAGGAAATAGTGGTTTCGAAGAAACCGATAAACGCCCTTGCAATGCAGATGCTTTTTACTGCGGACCGCGCGTATCACTTAGAGACCACGATAATGCCCTCGATATCTGAAGGCAAGGTGATAATAACAGACAGGTACATAGGCTCCACGATAGCGTACGGCACCGCAGCCGGCATAGACAAGCGCTTTCTGGTCGGCATCAACAGGAAATTCATACCTCCAGATATAACTTTCGTAATAGATGCGAATCCCCGAAAGGCCGTGGAAAGGCTCAACCGGCGCGCAGCAGAGTTCCTGAAGAACAAGACTGCTCTGATGGAGAAGGACGGCGAGCTTTTCAAGCAGAAGTCCACCACCACGATGTTCGAGAAGCTCGGCTTCCTGGGCAGGGCGAGGCTGGCATACCTTGAGATGCAGAAGGACTTCAAGAACTACTATGTAATAAATGGCAACCGTTCAAAAGGTTCAATAAGCAAAGAAATTATAAATATACTTGACACTAAAATCTAAGCGTTGGCCAAACCGGCTAATGCCTAATGCTCCCATCGTCTAGCCCGGCTAAGGACATGGGGCTTTCAACCCCAGAACACGGGTTCAAATCCCGTTGGGAGCAAATAGCCAAAGTGGTCATCTTGTCTACCTAAAAAGCCGAGTTTTTGCCTGAGAAGTTGCGAACTTCGTATATTTTGCGGGCATTGAAGTTTCTCAGAAAAGATTTAATACCTTAAATGCGCATAATTCTATTATGGAAAGAATGAAGTACAGGGTAATGATAGAGCGTGACGAAGACGGCACTTACATAGCCAGAGTGCCAGATTTGCCGGGCTGCGCAACGGAAGGCAAGACCCGCAAGGAGCTTATGAAGAATATAAAGGAGGCCATCCAAGCTTATTTAGAAGCGCTTAAGAAACACGGCGACCCGGTGCCAGTGGATATGGTGCAGGTAAGTGTCTAAGCTCGTACCAGTAAATTACGACAGGGTAATCAAAGCCTTAACTAAAATAGGCTATAAAGTCATACACCAGAAAGGCAGCCACATAGTAATGCAGCTTGCAGACAAACACAAATATTCATCTATTTTTAGAGGAAGGAATCCCGAAATTATGATAGTAATTCCGGCCCATAGGCCAATAGGCAAAGGTATGGTAAGGACTATAATGCGCGAAGCGGACATAAGCTTGGACGAGTTTAACAAGCTTGCCAACTAAAAAGCATAGTATTACGGCGTTATTGGTAACGATGAGCTCTAATTATAGGTTATAGCTCAATGTGTGCTGTGCGCTATTTTGCAGACAGCCACTTTCGCCTCTCTCTTTACCACCATAGTTATACGAACCTAAAATATGGGGCTTCAACCCACAACACGGGTTCAAATCCCGTTGGGAGCATCTATTTATAATTTCCAGGAGTCAAACATAAGGTATGAAATACACGTATAGCAAAAATATGATAAAATATACTGGCAAAAAGCTAACCATGCTTGACAAATTGGTGATCGACTTTATATCATACCTAAATTCCGACTATGTCATAGTAAGCGGCTATATTGCAATACTTTTTGGCATGGATCGACATACTGAAGACATAGATATTTTTATAAAGCCCATGGCCATAAAAGATTTCTCCAGCTTATTCAATAAAATAACCAATTCAAAAAAATATTACTGCATAAATGCCAAGCGCGCCAAAGACGCGTATGAAATTCTTAATGAAAAAAGCTCCATAAGGTTCGCAGAGAGGGATACCTTTGATCCGAATTTTGAAATAAAATTCCCGCAAAACGAGCTTAACTGGTATGCTTTAAAAAATGGTATAATTGTTGATATGGGAAAAAGCAGGATAAGAATAAGTCCGATAGAGCTGCAGCTGGCGTACAAACTTTACTTAGGAAGCGACAAAGATTACGAGGATGCAGCACATTTATACACTATCTTTAGGGAAAACATAAACAAGAAAGAATTAAAGAATTTCATAAAGAAGTTAGACATAAAAACAGAAGTGGTCAAAAGGGTATTGGGTAATGAGATATGAAAAAGAGCAACCTGCTTAAAGAGTTGGCAGAAGAAAAAAAGCGGAATGCAGACGACAATCTCAAGTTCGTAAAGCTTCGTGCAGAATGGATAAAAAGAAAAAGCAACAAGGACTGGAGCAAGCGCCAGAAATCCATAATCGATAGCATGTATGAGTCAAACAGGAAACTGAGGCTCAAGAAAGTAAAGACATAACGATTTCATCAATACAGCAACAATCCAAGCCCTGTTTGAAACATTTGATTTTTGAAGCTATTAGATAAGGAATTAAAGTTTTTGGCAGGATGAGCTCCATACAAAGAATACCTGGAGTTTTAAGATCTAGCTTCGGCTATCACAAGCGAAATAGCCCGCGCCGGATTATTTGTATAATTTAGAAATAGGATAGCATTCCTATTAAATTTATTCGAAAAAACAGGCAAGGGGCAGTATAAATTTGAAATTTTAAGAATCAAGTTTGATAAATTTTAATAAAAAGTAATATTTATATATCAGGAAAAAGAGAGCGGTGTATTGAGTTGTACCAATGGCCCGGTGAGAATTATTACATTTATAAACAAAGAAACATCTAATAAGCAACCGATAGGCGCAGATATAGCTACACCGGATGAAAAAGGAAGAACGGCGCTTATGCGTGCTGCATGGGACGGCCGTCTCGATACTGTAAAGTACCTTGCCGAACACGGCGCAGACATAAACGCAGCAGCTAAAGACGGAGAAACAGCAATTATGTACGCCGCACGGAACGGCCACCCTGAAGTCGTAAAGTACCTTGCCGAACACGGTGCAGACATAAACGCAGCAGACAATTCCGGAACGACAGCAATTATGTACGCCGCACGGTTCGGCCGTCTCGAAGTCGTAAAGTACCTTGCCGAACACGGCGCAGACATAAACGCAAAGAACAAAACCGGAGAAACAGCAATTATGACTGCAGCTTTTGATGGCTATTTCGACATTGTAAAGTACCTTGCCGAACACGGCGCAGACATAAACGCAAAGAACAAAACCGGAGAAACAGCAATTATTAATGCCGCACGGTTCGGCCATCTCGAAGTCTTAAAGTACCTTGCCGAACACGGCGCAGACATAAACGCAGCAGACAATTCCGGAACGACAGCAATTATGTACGCCGCATGGAACGGTCATCTTGACATTGTAAATTACCTTGTTGATAAAAATGCAAATCTGAAATTAAAGAACAATGAAGGGAAGACTGCCGAAATGATCGCTTTGGAGCGCAACAACAAAGATATTGCAGACTGCCTAAATCCAATTATCCAATATAAAAAGAAAATGATTGAAATAACAAACAGCCCAAGTGAGAACAACCACGGGCCCACTCTCAAACCAGATATACAAAATGTTTTGAGAACAAAATGAGACTAAATAAACTGGAACTGCATTAGATTTACTATGAATAAAGCAGCAAAAAAGAGACAGCTGAACAAGAAAATGATATAAGCAGCGAAATTTTAAAATGTAGAGAACGTGAAAGTGCTATCCGGTCATGTTACCGAAGCAATTGAGTATTTAATTTATTAAGAGCAATGATACCGCTTTTATGGGAGAAAAAGACAAAAAGGAAAAGCACAGCGTTTTATAAATCCCCGTAAAGATCGCAGATTGCTTTTATAAACAATAATATTTTGACCAAAATAAATTTTACATTACAAGTTTCAACAATCCTAGAAAGAACCATGCTTTAATGGTGGCGTACAAGTTTGTATATTAAAGTTTTATCAAGGCCAAGCAATTGCTCAATATAACGATTGCTCTAAAAAAACTTAAAAATCGGATGGCAAGCCAAACTTGCAATTGAAAACATATTAATATTATAATAACCATTATTATCGCTTATGCGAAGCAGCTTCCGCAACAGGCTTCTGACAGACCGTGGCATAAAGGAGGCAGAAGCCCAAAATATGCTAAGAATAGATCCGAAGCTCAGCGACAAGCAGCGCCAACCTGCCAGCCTAGACCTCAAATTCAAGGGCATTGAAGACGCCGAGGCAGTGAACGGCTCGTTTGAGAGCGACGATTTCTACCGCTACAATTCTGCCCTTTTTCCCGGGTATGAAACAACGGTCGATACTCAAAGCTCAATAATGTTTGACGATATCCTTAAGCCATTTACCGAGCTGAGGTCCAGCATGCGCCGCCTTGGCTGCTACCTCACCCTGCCGCTGATGCAAGCCGGCGGCGGATGGGGTCCACTAGGTTTCGGAAACTACAACATAGCCCTCGACATAGTAAACCACTCGCCGCTTCCCATAAAACTGCGCAAAGGCGACAGGATAGCACAGTTAATGGTGTTTTTTGACTCGTTCTCCAACAAAGAGCTTGCAGGCAAAAATATATTCCTCAATTCAAATGTCAGCAAAGACGACTATAAGATGCACCTTGAGCTGGACCACGGCTACGAAGTGCTCTCGCAGAGCGAAATAAAGGCGCTTTCATCAAAAGGCTATTTCAAGGTCGAGCCGGAACTGTCACTGCGCAAAAACCTCATTAAGGTTCGCGCAGGCAAAACAGCAAGGATAATAACCAGAAGCGAACCTGTTGTATTCTCGAAAAGGCCAAAGTTCACAGAGCTGTGCACCGAGGTCGAGCTTCCGTACAAGCTGAAGCCAGGCGAATTCATAGATGTAGACACCGCAGAGAGCATGAACCTGTCAAGAAACATTGGCTTAATATTCTACAGCGAATACCTGTTCACGAAGTTTGTGACAAGCAAAAAGAAGATAGATATCGGAGTAGCTGACCACAGGCTAGCATACAAATGGGATGGCTGGATAGATCCCGGCTATACCGGTCCTTTCTCAAGACAGCCCAAAACATACTTCAAAGAAGGCAAACTAATAAGGCCAGGCGATGTGCTCGGCTACGGCCGCATCTATTTCTTTCCGACCGGCGTAGAAAGAAAGTACGGCAGCAGCGGCCTCGCCAGCCAGTACCAGAACGGCGCGGATATGCCTGAAGTCAAATAAACAGGTTTGTCCTGGGCACCGCCCTCACAGCTTGTCTATTGCGGCCGCCCCGGTAGGTCTGCGCAGTCTGCTCCTCTGCTTTATGTGCGCGTCTATTATGGCAGGCATTATTATCGAAAGCACTATCGTGCCCAGTATGATTACCGAGTAGTCGGCATTGCCTATCAGGCCAGCTTCTAGCGCCACCGTGCCTATGGTTATGCCTACTGCCCCCCTTCCGCCCATCACGCCTATTAGCGTCCTATGGCTTATTGCCTTGAAGCGCTTTTCAAAAATGAAATAAATAAGTGTTATCGCAAGGATTGCATCAACGGATATTACGGCCAGCGCATACGCGTCTGTGGCTACTGCAGGCAGTATGAAGTCCAATCCGGCTATACTGAAAAACACAGGTATGAAAAAGCCCTCGTTAAGGCGGTTCAAGGTCCTTATGACTCTCTTGTAGAAGCGCTTTCCTATAAGTGCGCCTTCTATCAGAATGCCCGCAAAGAAGGCCCCGAGCACATACGTGATGCCGATAAACTGGAATATTGCAGCTATGAGCAGTCCTATCATCAGTATGATTCCGAGCGCGAAGTTCTCGCCGCCCTCCATTTTCCTAAGTTGCTTGAAAAAGGCATGCACTCTTTCAGAGTATCTCCTAAGGTACTTGCCTCCAGCCAGAGTCAGCACGTAAATGGCCGACACCGCTATTATAACCTTGTAAAATCCTTCCACAGTCCTGCCTATCACCATTGCAAGCACCGTGAATGCGACTATGTCGTTGAGCACTGTGGAAGAAAGCATTATCCTGCCTCCCTCAAGCCTGAGCAGGTCGTATTTCATTATTAGTACTGATATTATGGATATCGAAGGCACGCACACAGCAAGGCTTACCGCTGCTGCCTCAACATAGCCCATGCCGAAAAAATACGTGCTTATGCCGAATACAACAATTACTGGTATGAAGAAGCTAGCCGACGAAAGTGCAAAGCTGGTCTTAACATCCTTTGTTATTATGTCTGTTGTGACCTCTATCCCTATCTGCAATATTATGAAGAAAAGGGCGACCTCTGCTATCGCGCTCAGGATCGCGGTCGGCTGAACCACCTTGAGAACCACGTTGCCCAGCACCACCCCGGCTATTATGTATCCGACTATCGCGGGCACCCTGAGCGACTCCAAAATCCTGCCAAGCAGTACGGCAACGCCGAAAAGGAGCAGCAGGTCGATTATGAAAGACACAGAGGTATTTTCAAGGCAAATAATTTATTCCTATTTGCCCCAAATATATTAACTAATTGTTGATGTGCATGGAAAAGCTGAAAATACTCGGAATAGCAGGCAGTCTCAGAAGGCATTCATATAACAAGATGCTGATCGCAGCCGCGAAGGAGCTGTGCCCGGAAAATGCAGAGTTCGAAATATTCGACATAGAGGGGCTGCCGGTTTACAACGAAGACATCGAAGTGGAAGGCATGCCTGAAAGGGCAAAGGAGCTCAGGGAGGCTATAAGATCCGCGGACGCATTGCTCATATCAACTCCGGAATACAACAGGTCAGTACCGGGCCCGCTCAAGAACGCAATAGATTGGGCATCGAGGCCGCCTTCAGACAACGTATTCAACGAGAAGCCCGTGGCAACCATGGGCGCATCCGCAGGGATGTTCGGCACGATAGTGGCGCAGTACCATCTAAGGGAAATATTCTCGTTCCTTAACGCACATCCCCTGGAGCGGCCTCAGATATTCGTGTCAAGAGCCAAGGAGAAGATGACCGACGGAAAGCTTACAGACGAGGAAACGCGCAAAATGATAAAGGAGCTGCTCGAGAATCTTGTTGAATGGGCAATAAGGACGAAGCGCAAATGAGCGTTTCCGCAGCATGCAAGCGCAAGGCTTACTAATATTGCATGCAAAATAATATCATGCAGTTGGGAGCGGCGGTGCCGGAGCGCAGCTATGGCAGCGAGGCCTACAAGGTGATAAACCGCATCATAAAGCATGGCAGAGAGCTTCTTTTGATATCTCCATACATAGACGAATATTACGCTGCAATACTCAAGCGCGAGTCAAGGAAAAAGCACATATTCATAATATCGTCTTCGCCGACAAAAGAAGCCAGGAATATACTGTTGTCAAGGCCGCTGTTTTCAAGGGTATACGCATTGCTTTCAGCGCTTTTCGCAGCCGTGGCCGCGCTGTCGTACTGGCTGTTCGGCATGGAACTTGCGGGGTTTCTTCTGCTTTTTGCTGCAGTGGCCTGCGCCTTCTCCGCAGTAAAGCTGCGCCCGCACAGCCGCATACACATTAAAATTCCGAAGAGGTTCGTGCACATAAAGATGTACACTTCTGAAGCCGGCGTGGTGACCGGGTCTGCGAATCTGACATACAGCGGCACGCACCGCAACATAGAGCAGGTCGAGCTTAGCACTTCCGCTTACGAAATAGAGAAATCAAAAAGGTACTTCTGGAAGCTTTGGGACTCCCTATAGCGCCCGCATAAGATTAAATATATTTATTACCCTAAATAAAATGACCTTCTGGGCGACCTTAATGCAGTCAGAATCAGAAATGTTAGACATAGACGCAAAGAAGTTTAACCTAGAGGAGTTCGTAAAGAATGCCACATGGCGCGAGCTTCTAATACATCTTGTCGAATCGAACAAGCTTGACCCTTGGGACATAGACATATCGGCCATGGTGCGCACGTATCTCGATCTGATTAAAAAAATAAAGATAATGAACCTTGCGGTGCCGGCAAACATGATACTTGCAGCTTCCATTCTGCTGAAGCTCAAAAGCAACACGATTCCGCTGCTTGAGGAAGAAGCCCCGCAGGAGCAGGACCAGGAGCAGGAACCTGGCGCGCCAAGGCAGCTTCCGGAAGTCGCCCAGCTCGTGACCAGATTCAGGCAGCAGGTTCCAAGAAAGATATCCCTATCGGAGCTGCTCGACGCACTGGACAAGTCGATGAAGATGGAGCAGGAGAAGGCAACGAGGATATCATTCAACAACCGCGTTATAGATTTCCCGATTGAAAAGGAAGACATAGACGCCAAAATAGCCGAGCTCTATGAAGTCATCAAGGCTACGGCCGACCGCGAGGGCATGCTGCTTTTTTCCAGCCTGTCTGCGCGCTATAGCGACCCGCAGGTCCTTATAATGAACGCCTTCGTGCCGCTGCTTTACCTCGCGCACGACAGGAAGGTGACTTTGATGCAGGAAATCTTCTTCGGAGACATAATTATAACCCTAATAAATGATCAGAATGCAGGATAACGTTTCAAAGAGCGAAGCAAAAAAGACCGTCGAGGCAGCGCTATTCGTATCTGCAAGATCCCTAAGCATAGATGAGCTTGCCAAGATTACCGGAATAGCCTCCACGGGATACATAAAGGACCTTATTGACGGGCTGATGCAGGAGTATGATGCCAACGACTCGTCGTTGAAGATCGAGCCAATAGGCAACGGCTACGTGATGACGCTCAAGGAGCCCTATGCTTCAAAGGTTAGCCAGCTGGCCGGCCAGCCGGAAATCTCCAGGCCTGCGCTCAGGATACTGGCATACATAAGCAAGAACGAGCCCATAATGCAAAGCAAGATAATCGGCGTTTTCGGGCCGGCCGCGTATTCCCACATCAAGGAACTCGTCGAAAAGGGCTTCATAAAGGCGTCAAGGCAGGGCAGGACCAAAAGGCTCGATACAACGCAGAAATTCAAGGAATACTTCGATCTGGCTGGAAGTCCCACCATGGAAGGCAAAGCTGGCCTCAGTGCAGTCCAGAGCCAAGACCCTCCCAATGGATTTTAAATACCTAATGCAAATATTGATATGCTGGCCATGCACTTTGCCTGCAGTGCCGCGGCGTTGATTTTTATGGACGCAAAACAGAAAAACGGAAAGGCTTCAAAGTATGCGGTTTCATTTGAGGACGCGACTCTCGAAGGATTCATCAGCAAGACGAAGAAGAGCATACATGCAATAATTACCGAATACGTGAGGAAGCCCGCGGCGCTGGTTTCCGATGCGGCCGCCGCCGAAAGGTACTCTGAAATGCTCTTCGACTACATAAACAGGCCAAGCCACTATACCCGGCCTATGCTATTGATGCTTACTGCGCTGATGTACGACAACCAGGATCCTGCGACCTTGCTCCTTGCAGCTGCCGTTCAGCTTTCGCAGGAATGGATACTCATACACGACGACATAGAAGACAAGTCTGAAATGAGGCGGGGCATGCCTACGCTCCACAAACTATACGGCAGTTCCGCCGCGCTGCACATAGGGGACGTACTGCATTCAGTCATGTGGAACATGTTCATAGACTATCTTGGCGTGGCGAACCCTGAAATACGGGAAAGACTCTACAACAAGTTTATAGAAGTTGCATACAGCACTGCCAGCGGCCAGTTTCAAGAGCTTAATTTCATGTACGGAAAGGACGGTCTGCGAAGCGCAAAGGAGAGCACATACTTTGAGATAGCAAGTGGGAAAACCTCCAGCTACAGTATGCGCGGTCCGCTGCAGCTCGGCGCCATATCTGCCGGCCAGGATGAAAACATAGTAGAAAAGCTCGGTGCAATAGGCGAAAATGCGGGAATAGCGTTCCAGATAAACGATGACATAATAGACATGCAGAAGGGCTACAACTCCGGCAAGGGCGAGTTCAACGACATACGCGAGGGAAAGCTCACGCTGATAATAAAGCACACGTTCGATCTCGCCAGCGACGACGAAAAGCAGAGGCTTGCTGAGATCTACAACAAGCCTCGCGAGCAGAAAACCGGGGAGGAGATAAAATTCGTAATAGGCGCAATAGAAAAATACGACGGCATAGGCTTCGCGGCGAAGAAGCGCGACGAGATAATAGAGCGGACAACGGAACAGATGCTCGGCTTCCTAGACTTCATACCTAAGAACAAATTCGCCGCGTGGCTGCAGGCGACAATAATAAACATATACAACCGCGAGCAACTGTATTAAATAATTTTTCCACCAATTAGGGTTGGGTGATGGGATGTCTCATGACGAGGTTGTAAAGAAGAAGATGCAATTCCATAGGCAGATGCTTGATGCCCTCGGCAGGCACAGAATAGACGACAAGGAGATAAGCCTGCCAAAGGGTGTGAAGCGTGACAAGTTAGAAGAGGCTTACTCTAAAATGGAGGATTACGAGCTAAAGCTGGTAAAGAAAAAGAAGGTAAGCCAAAACCAGGTGTGAAAAATGAAAGTATACGTTGAAAAACCAAAATGCACCGGGTGCCAGCACTGCAAGGACGTCTGCCCCGTGAGTGTATTCGAGCTCAGGGACAGGACGAAGCAGGACGAGGTAAACGCCGACGTGGCACCTCCAGAAATGCAGTGGAAGGGGCAAAGCGACCCGGCGGTGGTGCAAAAGTGGGGCCAGGTGCAGGACGGTCACAAGCATTTTGCCGACACAAACGACGGCACAAGCGGCGGGATATCCGTCGCGGTAAACGGCTCAGCATGCATCCTATGCCAAGCCTGCCTCATACAGTGCGAAGGCGAATGCATAGTAATAGACGACGAGGCTGGAAACACCTACCATTCAATATACCAATGACGCGGCCTCACGTAAAGCATTAAATATAATAGCCGCGTAATATTGGTTATTGTGATAAATTGGATGTTGAAAACAAGTTAGCCTTCGTGAGCCGCCAGCTTAGGGAAAACGACTATCACATAATCGGCTTCCTGCTTACAAAGGACTACATTCTAATAAAGGCGTTCAAGTCCAAGGACTACTACTATCTGGTAATACCAAGGATACTGGGTCAGACGTCACTGGACAGCCTGGACAAGATACTGAGGTTCAATACCATAAATATGAACCGCCTTCCGTACAACTTCATGAGCATATGAGCTTTATTGGAATCATGCGCAATTCTTAGGCTGGCGCCCTGTCCCTGATCTTGTAGACCTTCAAGTGCTCCATGCCGATGCCCTTCGCCATTTCAATGAATTTCGCGTTTTTGGCTTCCTGTCTTTGGTTTAGCGACACCACTCTGATATCTGATATGCCAAGTACGTCTCTAGCTATCTTTATGTCCGGAACGGTCTCTGACAGCACGGGCGCGTCTATGACATACGTTTCAAAGGTTTCAAGCCCGGCCTTTCTGATAGCCTTCTCGAATCCGGCCTTGTAAATGCCATTTCCTACTAGCAGTGCGTGATGTGCCCCCTTTGTGCTCTCTTGAATTTCTATGCTACTTACCGATATCGGCGACACCTCAATCCTGGCATCCAGTCCAAGGGCCTTTGAGAGGTCTACGGCCCTGCTCCTCTGCACCTTCTGGTTTGCGATATCCAAGTTCTCGCCGGCATGTTTCTCAAACGGCTCCACCAGCTTGCTGCCGAGGTCTCTGTCGTACGTGTATCTGCCATCAAGGCATCCGGCTACGAACTTCATCGCCCCGCAATCATCATGAGTTGCTATTACTATCTGGTCTATGCCTGCAAACTCCTCTATCGCTCTCATCGATTCTTCGAGTCCGCCGACATTGGCTCCAGCATTGCGCAGCACAATGACTTCGGAACCGTCTTTCGCCATGTCCTTCGCCCTGCTGTCCAACTCTAGGTTGAGCCTTCGGTCCATGCAAGATATCAAAACTTTTGCCATGCCATAACCCCGATATTAATCATGCATACCATAATTATAAAGCAATACCAAAGGCATAAATTCCCGCCTCATGAAAAGCCGTCCCGTACAACGCTACCGCATTTAAGGCACTTATACATGCTGAGCGGCGCCTCGTCCCCGACTATTATGCCGTAGAAGAGAAGCTGCGCCTTGCCGAAGCCGCACTTTTGGCATTCATGGTCTACCCAGTTCGGGAAGAGCTGCTTGTAGCCGCAGGCTGCGCAATGGTAATAGACGTCTCCGTTTTCCTCTATTATATTAAGCACCATCCTGCATTTTGGGCACTCCGGCATGGGATCCTGCATATGGATAGTAATTGCATTACAAGATATTTATAAATTAACAGCCAAGGCATGCACCTGCGCTTCCCGCAGCCATTAATCACATCGCAAACTCTTGTTGATAAAGCGGTACATAATCCCATGCAAAGGTTTAAAGTAGTGCGCAGAAAATAAAAATTGCAGATACGGGGTGTTAGTGCGACCAATGATTTGGACCTTACATTTAGGATGTATATTACCCTAATACTGTCATTCGCCATCGGCTTCGGAATAATCTACGCGGTAATGTTCTACATGGGCGCAGATACCTACATTATACTGCTTGTGGCGCTTGCCTACTTCATCATACAGTGGTACGTGTCTCCGAAGATACTCGCAGCGGCATCAAAGCTGCACTATATAACTGGCAACGAATACCCGCAAATACAGCAGTTTGTCAAGAGCGCCGCAGACTCTGCAAAGGTTCCGGTGCCAAGAATAGCAATAGCCCCTGCAAAGGATCCCAATGCATTCGTTTTCGGCAGGACAAGGCGCAGCGCAACGCTTGTAATTCATGAAGGGCTGCTTGCAAGGCTCAACTCTGACGAACTCAAGGCAGTGATAGAGCACGAGATCGGGCACCTCAGACACAATGACGTAATAATAATGACCATGGTCGCCTTCATACCCATGCTGGCATTCATAATAGCGCAGAACATACTCTGGGCCGGAATGTTCAACGACTCTAGGAACAGCAGCTCCTACATAATGCTCCTTGGCGTAGTTGCATTCATAGTGTACTTTGTCGCAGAGATGCTTATGCTGTCTCTTTCCAGGGCCAGAGAGAGTTATGCAGACAGCTATTCGGCAAGCGCCACAAAAAAGCCCGGCGACTTGGCTTCCGCTCTGCTAAAGATAACTGCCAGCGGCGCCGCAGCGCCTGCCTCATCGAATAACTCCACGGTTGCAAGATCGCTCTACATAGTTGACTTTTTTAATGTGGAAAAGGACATAAAGGACTTGAAGACCCATATTAACGAGATAAAGGAGCTGGTACCTGACATAGACATAAACAGGCTGGTAAGCGAAGCCAGGAAAAACAGGGGCGGTCCGCTGAATGCACTGAACTCAATGTTTGCAACTCATCCACCCACGTACAAGAGGATAGTTGACTTAGCGCGGATAAAGAAGGATCTGTAGCGACTTCCCGCTGCCGACCCTACCATGTCTTGAAGTCTATGGCCACTTCGATCTCGCTGCTTGAATAGTTTCTTACCCTTCTTGCAGAAACTAAGCCTGCCCTCCTTCCATGGTCGGCGGCAATTCTTTCTATCTCGCCAAATACCTTATCGGTTCCGCCTTCAGCTTCGCAAAACGTGTACAGGTGGAAGTTCGCCTTCTGCTTGGCGATGTGCAGAGCTGCTACGACAAACTCAAGCCCGGCCTTCGGCATGGGCATAACCACCCTATCGGCCCACGCTGCATTCTTTTCGGCGAAGTCCGCGAAATCTCCGAGCACCGGAGCCACGTTGCCGACCTTGTTTATCCCTATGTTTTCAAGCATGTATCCGTAAGCATGTTTGTTGAGCTCGATAGCCACAATCCTGGACGTAGGGTGCGCCTTTGCAATCTCAATGGCAAAGGGTCCCACGCCAGCAAACGGAACGGCAATGTTTTCGTGGTCGCCCGCGGCCTTCGCAATCCTCTTCCTTTCAAAAGAGAGCTTGGACGAGAAGAAAACTTTCCTGACATCAAATCTGAACGTGCAGCCATTCTCCCGGTAGCTGGCAACGTAAGTCCTTTTCCCGGCGACAAATGCGAATTTTCTGGTCCTGAAGCGCCCGCTCACAGGCCCGGCCTTTGCGAGCACCGTCCTTATTGTTCGGCTGCTCTCTATTATCGCTTCGCCAATCTTTTTGCCTTTCGGACTTTTGTACAGCCTCTCCGGTATCTCAATTATGGCTATGTTCCCAAGCGCTTCGTACCCTCCAGCTATCTCGTCTATATCCTTCTTTGGCAAAACCGAAGAAAGCCTCTCAGCATAGCTCTGCTGCACCTTCCTTTCAATCGCATCGCCTCTGCGTGTTACCTCAAAATCGAAATCCCCACCAAGCTTTTTAATATTTTGCCTATCAATATTGTTAACTGGAATGTAGACATAGCTATCATCATGCAGTATTCTGACGCCCCTGGAAAGCGCCCCGATATCCAAAAGCGCCACCCTGAGCCTTTCTGCATCGGTCCTGCGTACCTTTATATATTCCTGCATTCTGGATCACGTAAGATGGGAAAGTATTAATAAATAAAATAACCAATTAAACCAGGCTTAATCAAGGAAATTTCGGTCTTTCATGTTTGCTATTAAATCAGAAAAAAGGTATATTTATGTATTTCGTGGTAAAAGTAACTTCCGGCCAGGAGAACATAGCGGCCAACATACTGCAGAGCAAGCTTTCGAAGGGAGATGCGCCGATATATTCTATAATAGTGATCGAGGGCCTGCGCGGCTACATAATAGTCGAGGCGCAGGACGAGCTTGCATGCAGGAACTTCATAACAAAGGAAAGGAGCATAAAGGGCATAATACCGAAGCCGATGGATCCGGCAGATGTAGAAAAGCTAATAGCGACTAAATCCACAGCACAGGACATAAGCAGAAACGACATAGTGGAATTCACGTCTGGGCCGTTCAAAGGCTATAAGGCAAAGGTGCTGAAAGTTGACGAGCTGAAAAGCGACATAACCGTAGAGCTGATGGACGTGGTTGTTCCAATACCTATAACCACAAAAATGAATACTGCAAAGATAATACAGAGGGCAAACGCGGAAGGAAGTTGAAAAATGGCACTAAGTGATTAGCATGGCAAACATTACAATATCTGGACTCATAGAAGGCGGCAAAGCAACTGCAGGACCGCCTTTCGGCCCGGCGCTGGGGCCGCTTGGAGTGAACATCGGCGCCATAATAGCCGAAATAAATAAAAACACTGCGCAATACGCAGGCATAAAGATACCTGTCAAGGTGATAGTGGATCCTTCTACAAAGACCTACAAGGTCGAAGTGGGATCCCCGCCAACTAGCGCCCTAATACTCAAAGAGCTTGGCGCCCAAGCCGGGGCCAAGACAAAGGAAGAGGTAATAGGCAACCTTACCCTGGAGCAGCTCAAGAAGATAACGAAGTCAAAGGAAGCTGCGGTATACGGCGGCACGTTCGCAGAGAAGGCAAAGCAGGTGCTTGGCACGTGCAAGAGCATGGGTGTAAAATGCGAGAACGAGGATCCAAGGGAGATAATAAAAAAGATAAACTCCGGAGAAATAAAGATCTGAACAAGCAAACATACATGCCAGCAAAAGCAGATTCAATGCGATACGACATCCCAGCGCTCTACAAGATCCTGCTGCGGCACTTCGGATTTAGAAGCTGGTGGCCTGGAGAGACGCAGTTTGAAATAATCGCAGGCGCAATACTTACGCAGCAAACTTCCTGGAGCAACGTCGAGAAGGCTATAACGAACCTCAAATCGCACGGAGCCTTGGACCCCGCAAAGATTGCCTCGATGCCTGAAGAAAGGCTCCAAAAGCTGATAAGGTCAAGCGGCTTCTACCGGCAAAAAGCAAAAAGGCTCAAGGCGGTATCAAAGCACATAATTTCAAGCAGCGGCAGCGTCAAGGCATTCCTTTCCAAGGACAAAGCGGCACTTCGCAAGGAACTACTGTCAATGGATGGCATAGGCCCTGAAACCGCAGATTCCGTACTGCTATACGCTGCTGGAAAGCGCATTTTTGTAGTTGACGCATACACAAAAAGGATAATGTCAAGGCTTTATGGAACCAACCCAAAAATCGGGTATGACGAGCTGCAGTCCCATTTCCATGCAGAGCTTCCGAAATCTGTGAGCATATACAAGGACATGCATGCCCAGCTGGTCGAACTAGGCAAAAACTACTGCAAGACAAAGCCCGAGTGCAGCCCATGCCCGCTCAAGGGCGGATGCAAGTACTACAAAGCTAATATTGCCTAGCTCAGGATTGAAACCCTGCAGGCACTGAAAAAATGGGCCTGCCAGGGCGGCAAGCAACTAATAAATATCTAAATCACTGCAATAATGAATGAAGGTGCTTCTATGGTTAGCAAGACTGCGAAGAGGAATATTAAGGGAACTGAAAAGAGCGATGTGCAGCGTGCATCTGCATCGCTGAGCGCACTCAACGAGTCGCTTGAGCAGATAAGCGCAATAAAAGATTTCTCAAAGGAAATAAACTTGAGGCTTGAAGATGCGAACAACAGGGTAAAGGAGATATCTGGCCTTTACGGCTCTCCGGAAAAAGCTTCCAAGGCCCTAGGAGAATTGGGGCTCCTGAAGCTTAAGAACCGGATAAGCGAAAACGAGAAGAGGCTTGAAGTTGCAAAGAGCGAAAAGGAAAAGGCAAGGGCAGCCAAGGCGCTAGAAGCTTCAAAGTCAAAATACGATAAGACAAAGAAAATGGCTGATGCGTTCAACGCATCGAATAATTACATTAAGGAGTTCACTCCACTTGCCGAGGCGCTGAAGGCGTTTACGGAGCGCTCTGACAGTTCAGGAATTTTAAGCATAGGGATAGAAAAGGCCACGGCACTTGCCGAGCAGAAACTCAAAGACCTATATTCCAAAGTAATACTTAAAAACCCGGAAGACGCCATAGCCACACTGGACAGCTCGTTTATCAAGTTCGATGCAAGCGCGGCCGAGAACCTCGAAAAACTGCAATATACTCTGCAAGAAACTATTGAAGACGTATACAAATACGAGCAAAAGATTGGCAGAATGACCTCCAGCAAGCTGTTCCAGAGCATGGCTTCGAAGATAGGTTCTGCAATGCCCATGGTAAAGTCGCCTAGTGAAGTGCTATCGGACATACGCGAGGACCTAAAGAACGTGAACGTTGAAAACGCTTTAAAGAACGTGACCGACCTGGCCATGACCTACTCTTTCGACAAGGCTCTGGCAAAAGTCATAAATGCTATAAACAAGCAGTCCCTGAGCAAGGGGCTGGAGCTACTTAAGGATCCGAGCGAGCTCATGTCCGCCACATCAAAACAGCAAAAGGAGCAGCCTTCGCAGGGCACCAGCCCACAAGGACAATCCAGCCAGAGCAAGCAGAGCACCGGTCAGGCTGTCAAGGTGAATCCGGAATGGATAAAGTTTACCTCTGATTACGTAGCAACCAATGCATCATGGTTAGGAAACGCTACCAATCCAAAGCTCCTGGAAAAGCTGAGCAATTCTACATTGTCGATGGAAGAGGCCCATCAGCTGTACAAGGATCTTTACACTGCGTGGTACCAAAATTATGGCACGAGGTTCGGTTCTGTTTTAAAGAAGTACAAAGGCATATCGTCTCCCAACGAGCTCAGCAAGATACCGAACTCGGATTACGAAGCCATGCGCATCTTCGCCAGCAAGACCCTGCTGGCGTACACGTCTTCTCCGGAGAACTACGCAATACTGGGTGAGGAGCAAAAGAAGTTTATAGATGCTGCAAACCAGCAGCTTTCAGACTTCGGGGAAGCAATGCTGGTGCAGTTTATCGACGCCAACCCTGTCACATGGGACGAAATATACGCCCTTCTTGCGTACGTGAAAGGTACAAGCAAGGCCGAAAGCAAGCCAGCAGGAACTTCGGAGCAGCAGCGTGCGCCGCCGCCTCCGCCAATCTGATCGCATAAACAGGCTTACTTGCGCAGGTACTTTGATATGTCGTTGGTAAGCTTGTCTATTTCCTTCCTTTCGCGGTCGCTCAGCTCTATCTTGCCCTCGTCCACATATTCCCTTATCGCCTCAAGGAACTCTAGCCATTCGTCAGCATCCTCCTTGAGTATCTCCAATACTACCTTTTCGGTGGCAAAAAGGTTGAGCAGCTTGAGAAGCTTCTCGTTCTCCACGGTATCTTCCTTCCTTTCGAGCCTGTCCCTTATGAAGTTCCTCAAAGTCTGTATGTCCGCCTGGGAAATGCTCCTGTTGGCCTCTATCGTTTCGCCAAGCTCCTTGACGAACGAAACTATCGAGTCGTGAAGCTTGGAGAAAAGTTCGCCAAGTGAAAGCTTCTTAAAACCATCTGATATTGTCATGAAAACTCAACCCCATTGCAAAATATCACATTTTTATATTTAGTTATGAAATACTACATATTATCTTAACTGATATCTTAATAAGCATTACTAGAAAATCCATTCTCTTGAGCATACCAGTGATCGCTTGGCCGAAGACAGCTACGGTATAGTAAAAAAAATAATATTCAGGCTGGTAAGGAAGCACATAGCAGGCTCAACTTCTGCCTCTGCGATAAAGACGATAAAGCAGTTGAACGAGAAGAACCTGCATGCAACCCTTACCTTCATGAGCGAAGCCCCTCAAACCCAGGCAAAGGCGAAATACAACGTAAACACATACGTGCAGATATCCAAGGAGATGTCGCGCCTGAGCGTGGATTCAGACATATCGCTGCGGCTCAGCCAGATAGGCTACAACATAAGCGCCAAGACCGCAGAGGATGGCATAAAAGACATACTTGCTTCAAAGGACGAGAAGGCAAAATTGTGGATAGAGGCGGAGTCAGCCGTGCCAGAGGCCGAGACTTTGGAGTTCGCTTCGCAGCTCAATGGAGTCGGAGTAGAGCTTCCGGTATATACTGCGTTGGACCTCTACAAAACCCGGCTGGCCGACATAAAAAACTGCCATGTTAAGATAAATCCGCTGCGTCTCTCAGCAGCAGGGGCAAGGCACAGGGAGCCGCCAAAGGTGAAAGGTGCCAAGGACCAGAAAGCCGATCACATAGAAGTCTACAAGGATGCCATAGGCAAAATAATGCCTGCTGCGAAAAGCCTAGCTGTGTTCAGCAACGAGGAGCGGCTTCTCATAAAACTGGCTTCTTGCAGCAGCGAATATAGAAAGAATTTAATATTTGAGTTGCCCTTGGGCTATAACAAGAAACGGATGAACATACTGAGGAAAATGAAGCCCAGCACCAGCATATACGTTGCATACGGCAGCGACTGGGTGCCGTTCATAGTGGACAGGTTTACGGAAGGTCACATAAGGGACATTGCCAAGGCGGTGCTAGCTTCGAGGCAGAGCAAGGGTATGGGAAATGCCTAGCAACAAAAGCGAGAACCAAAAGGTCAGGGACCTAGTAGTCGGGGCCACCAGCGGCATAGGGCGCAACATAATACCCAAGCTGCTTGCAATGGGCCACGAGGTGCGCGCGGTGATCAGAAAACACCCGGGCATAGACAGCGACTGGAAAAACCTTCCCAAGACCACAATACCATACGTGAGCGACATAACGCTGGAGAACGGCTCCGACGAAGCAGTGCTGAAGGAGGCATGCAGAGAGGTCGACAACATATTCCACCTCGCAGGGGGCGGATACAACACCAATAACACGTTCGACAGGCTGGTAAAGGTCAACGTGGAAGGGACGGAAAACATACTCAATGCATACATAAGCGTCAACGGCCCGGATAGGCCGGTCCATTTCATATACGGCGGCAGCAATACCGTCTACGGCTACAAAAGGAAGGGCGAGGTACTTACGGAGGAGTCCACCACAAAGCCGGCAAGCCCGTACTCGGAAAGCAAGTACATGGCCGAGCAGGTTATAAAGGTGTTCAACGAGGTCAACAAAGGCGTAAAGTACACCATAATGAGGATGGGCACCCTTTACGGGGTGGATTACACCCCTTCTTTCTTCAAGCTTTTCAGGCTCATAGAGCAGGGTAAGGCCGCATACATAGGCAACGGCTCTAACCATCTTACCCTTGTGCACGAGGACGACGCAACCGACGCCATGATGCTTGCAATGCTCAATCCCTCAAGCTACAACCAGATATACAACGTCACCGACGGAGTAAACTATACAGTCAGGCAGCTCTTCGAGCTGGTTGCCAATACCCTTGGAGTGCCACCGCCAAAGCGCCACATACCGTACCTGCTGGCTAAGGTTACCAAAAACGCGGTAAACATAAACTACGACGAGCTCGAATTTCTGGCCAGCGACCGTGTGGTCAGCATAGATAAGGCAAGGAAAGAGCTTGGCTACGTGCCGAACAAGAAGATTGAAACTGAGGGCGTAAGGCTGGTAAAGCTGTATAGGGAGAGCAAAGTTTAATCTATGCTAAAGCTGATTCAAATGAAGGAAAAAAACGCAATAGAACGCTATATACACGACATGTTGGAGGACAACGGCGCGCTGCTATTCTCAGTCATAGACCCTGTTGACTACAAGACAAAGGGCGACGCCATAAAGACCGCCAAAATGGTGATGGAGTCCGGCGCAGACATAATCGTCATAGGCGGCAGCATAGGCGCGCAGGGCGAGCTGCTCGATGACGTGACGCTCGGCATAAAGGAGGCCACGCACAAGCCCGTGGTGCTCTTTCCAGGCAACATCGCCACTATAACAAGGCACGCAGACGCGATATATTTCATGTCCCTGCTAAACGCAAGGAACCCGTACTGGATAACGCAGGCGCAGATGCTGTCTGCCCCGCTGATAAAATCACTCGGCATAGAGCCTCTGCCGGTCGGCTACATAGTTGTGCATCCAGGCGGAACGGTAGGATGGGTGGGCGACGCGAACTTCGTACCTAGGGAAAAGCCCCACATCGCAGCCTCGCTGGCGCTCGCAGGACAATTCCTCGGAAACAGGTTCATAATAACAGATACGGGATCAAATCCAAAGCTGCAGAATTCTGGACCCGTGCCGCTCGAGATGGTCAGGCAGGTTCGCATGACTATAAACGTGCCATACATAGTGGCAGGCGGCGTGACTACAACAGACCAGCTCAAGAACATATACAAAAGCGGTGCAGACATAGTGCAAGTCGGCACTGCGTTCCAGGATTCATGGAATGCTTCGAAGAAGGCAAGGGCGTTCGCCAGGGTGAAGGCTGCGGCAGGCCTTGAAAAGAAGAAAAAGGGGTAGGCGTGGCTTCTAGGCAGGTATCCACCCTGGAAATTGCGTCGCTTTCAAAAGAGCTGAGATTCCTAGAGGGCTTCCACATAGACAAGTTCTACCAGGTGGATGAGTCAAGGTTCAGGATAAAGGCAAGCTCAAAAGGAGAGAAGGTAAACCTCGGCATATGGCTGTGCAGGTACATTGGCAGAACCGAGACGATAACCATAGCTGACAAACCCACTAACTTTTCAATAGCGGTAAGAAGAAGGATATCGGGATTTGTGGTGGACTCTGTGGTCATGCTCAACTCCGACAGGATAATCGAGATTAAATGCTCCAAGGGCCAGGAAACAAAATCTGTAATATTCGAGATGTTCGGGAGGGGAAACATAATACTTTGCGACGGCTCCTACACAATAGAGCTCGCGTACGCCCCGCACACATTCAAGGACAGGGCGGTAAAGAAAGGTGCAACATACGCCCCGCCGAAAAATGCGCGGTTCACGCTGGCAGCCCCGCCAACCGGGCATGACATAGCCGAAATGGCAAAGGTCCCGGATGCCAGCATAATATCTGCAATATCAAAAAATTTCAACATAGGCTCCGTCTATATAGAGGATGCACTCATGCGATGCGGCATAGACCCAAAGGCGCCCG
Source organism: Candidatus Micrarchaeum acidiphilum ARMAN-2 (assembly GCA_009387755.1). NCBI lineage: Archaea > Nanobdellati > Microcaldota > Candidatus Micrarchaeia > Candidatus Micrarchaeales > Candidatus Micrarchaeaceae > Candidatus Micrarchaeum > Candidatus Micrarchaeum acidiphilum. Next base: position 92,733 of record GG697240.1, on the reverse strand, counting down.
CCGTCTCGGTCGGCGAAGATGCATGTGGCAGAATAGCCGCGCAGATCAAAGATTTGCTCGTATTCGCAGAGAACCCCAAGCCAAGGATATACTCCAAGGACGGCGCTTACCTGGACTATGGAATCTGCGGAATAATGAAATATGAAGGTATGGAAATGCAGGAATTCGCCACAGTCCAGGAAATGCTGGAAAGATACTATGCAAGCATTGCTTCTGAGACGGCTGAATCTGCGGCAAAGCAGCCGAACAGGGCCGCGGAAGAGACTAGGGCGAGCATAGAAAAGCAGAAAGCAGCCTACCTAGAAATGCAGAAGGAGATAGAATATAGCAAGGCCGCAGGCCAGAAGATATTCCAGAACATGGACTTGATAAACAGGATAATAGCTTACGCAAGGGAGAAGAAGAAATTTACCAAGGAGGACATAGAAAGCAGCTTCCCCGGCATAAAGGTGATCGGAGTAGACCTTAAGGACAAGAAGATAACAATAGACATATGAGTGTGGCGCATGTTTAGGATAACAATACTTGGAAGTTCGGGCTCGGCCCCGACCAAAGATAGAAGCCTGTCTTCGATAGCGGTAAGCAGGGAGGGCACAATATACCTGTTCGACTGCGGGGAGGGCACACAGCGCCAGATGCTCAGGTATGGCCTCAACATATCAAGAGTAAAGGCGATATTCATAACCCACATGCACGGCGATCACGTCATAGGCATAGCAGGTCTGGTAAGAACGCTGTCGCTGTACAAGAGGTCGGAGCCGCTGAGCATATTCGTCCCGAGGGGCTATGAATCTGCGGCCGAGTCCTTGCTGAAATTTGATTCGGCAATAATGACCTACGAGATAAAGGTGATCGGGATCAAAAGCGGCGTAGTATATCGCGATGAAGGAATAGAGGTCAGGGCATTCAAGCTTGTGCATTCAATACCTACATACGGATATTCATTTGTTGAGGAAGGAAAACTGCACTTTGTAAAGAGCAAGGCAGAGTCGCTTGGCATAAAAGGCAAGAAGTTCAGCGAAATACAGAAAAAGGGAAAAATTAAAATAGATGGCAAGCTAATAAAGTTATCAGAAATAACCTATCCTGAAAAGGAAAAGAAATTCACCTACGCGTCAGACACAAGGCCAGCTGCAAGTACGGTAATAGCGGCAAGGAACGCAGAGCTGCTGGTTCACGAGGCGACCTACTGCGCAGATCTGGAAAGGCTCGCCAGGGAAAGGAAGCACTCGACTGCCGCAGAGGCTGCGCAGGTCGCTAAAAATGCAAAAGTAAAAAAACTGGTGCTTACACACATAAGTGCAAGGTACCGGAACGCTTCGCAGATACGGTCCGAGGCCGCCAAGGTCTTTAGGAACGTCGAGGTCGCAGAGGACGGAAAGGAGTACGAAATAGACAGGGGCTCGTAGTCGATTGGTAAGACGTCACGTTGACAACGTGAAGACACGGAGTTCGATTCTCCGCGGGCCCACCTTCAGTTTTCAATGAAGCAGAGTATATACTTTTACGGACAATTTTAGCAGGGCCACGACTGCCTGCCGTTAAGCATGCTGCAAATGCGTAAGGTATTTAACAAGATACCAGCAATAAATATGCGGATCAAAAGGTGCAGCAGCGATGCCTAAAGAGATAAGTGTAGTCCTGCCTACAATAGAGGAAGAATCTGTATTCGGCATGATAGACAGGCTACGCAAGCTTATTCCCGGATGTGAGATAATAGTGGTTGACAAAAGCAGCGAGGATTACAGAAAAAGGCTAGAGAAGAAGCGAGTGCACCTGATAAAACAGACATCTTCCGGATACGAAAATGCGCTGATGGAGGGCTTCAAGGCCGCAAGCGGCACGCTCATAGCAACGATAGACCCGGACGGCACATACGACCCGCGCGACCTTGTCAGGGAGATATCCTACTTGAAAAAGAACGGGCTTGACATGGTGCTGGGCAACAGGCTTCATGGAAAAAATTCGGCTGCAATGTCTGGGCACATAAACTTCGGGAACAGGAACCTAACCAAAATATACAACACCACGCACAGGGCCAAGCTACACGACGTTCTTTCCGGAGTGTTTGTCATGCGCCGGGAGGCTGTATCAGCCATATTTGATGTTGAGCCATACCGGGCTGGCACGCTGTTCTTCGTCATGGAGATATCAAAGAAAGGCTTTAACAAGATATCCGACATACCTGTAAGCTACCGCGAGAGGCCCGGCCAAGCAGAATCAAAGCTCGCAAAATCAAAAGTCCTCTACGGCATGGGCGTGGCGGGCCACATCGTAAGGTCTACGCGCGACTACAGCCCGCTGCTCATATTTGGCTCCATAGGTGCCATACTGCTGCTTGCAGGAATAGTGATAGGCTTATTGGTCGTGGTGAACTACATAAGCACAGGCACAATGAATGAGATAGGCAGGGCGCTGATAGCGATACTGCTTGTTGTGATTGGCTTCCTTTCCATAATAAGCGGGCTGATACTTGACCTCCTGCTGCAGATGTCCCGGAAGATGGACAGGATGTAAAATGCTCACTGCTTCTGCTTCTTTGCATATTTGTGCATGTAGTGGAATTGAAACTCGGCCCTGTCAAGGAGTGCGAATCCGTGCCTCGCCATTATGGTTTCAAGCTGCCTTTCCGAAATTCTTGAAAGCACGGGCGGCCCGAATTCTGCCTCAGGCTTGAACTCTATTAAGATTATCTCGGAGCCTGCGTCAAGGGTTTCCTCAAACCTGAAAAGTATATCATCCTTGCAGCGGATGTCGTGGAATACGTTAGACATGAATATCTTGGTGTATCCTGAAAAGTCGTTGACTGCGCACGCATTTGCCTCGACTGCATGCAGGTTCTTAAGCCTTGAACTGGCTATCCTGTCCCTTATGAGCTTGAGCCCGGTTTGCGTGAACTCCATTGCTGTCGCGCTTCCCTTTACCGCTATCTTGGCGAACTCCTGGGCATATTCTCCGTCTCCGGCCCCTATGTCAAGTATGGTGTCGTCCCTGCCCAATTTTGCGAACTCGAGCACCCTATCCATTGGTATAAATCTGTCCCTCATGCCCTTGGCCCTGGAATGATCAAAGTCCTCCCACGAATGCACTGCCATTCACCTGCGCCTTGCGAACCTGTATCCGGAGTCCGCCTGTATTACTACACCGTCGACAAGAACTGATTCTTCGCCGAGCAGCCACTCGGCTATTCCTGCAAGGTCCTCGGGCCTTTGCTCCTGGCTGCCCATCTCGCTCCTTTCACTCTTCTCGGGATCTGCTATCGAATTTGGGGCTATGCCGTTCGCCCTTATTCCTCGCGGAAGAAGCTCGGCCGCCACCATCTCAACGGCTTTGTTTAGCGCAGCCTTTGATACTAGATACGACAGGTTGGTAGATGTTTTCTTTGTCTGCGCCGCTTCCGAGTTGCTTACAAAAACCACCGCACCACCCCTATCCATGGCCTTGGACACCGCCTGCACTGCGGTCAGCGGCGCAACAAGGTTTGCCGACACCATCTTGTACGCGTTGTCAGCGGTAAAGCTTTCGAAATTGTCACCTAAGAAGTCTCCGACCTGTATTACTGCTCCATCGATTCTCCCCATTATCTTCTTGGCTTCAGATGCAACGCGCTCTGCATCGTCTCTTTTGGTCGCATCCCCAGCTACATAATCAACCACTCCAAACTTTGACAGCCTTCCCTTTAACTTTTCGAGATTTTCCCTTGTCCTTGAAGATATAACCACCTTGGCGCCTGACTCAAGCAGCCTCTTCGATATTGCGTATCCAAGGCCCCCTCCGGCACCAACCACTATAAAGCACTTCCCCCTTATGCTTGCCATCTCGCCACCCATTATAATGCGCAGACAAAAAATAAAAATTAGTGAGTTGCGCATTGGCAAAGGATTTAAATCCCAGCATCCATCTGATAATGCGCAAAGCGGGGAATGGTAGCAGCTTGCCCAACAAAAAAAGCGGAATAAGGTTTGTAAGGAAGGAACCGATTTTCTTTTTCCTGCTGGCAGCATACGCCTTGCTTGTTGCCTACAACATCAAGTTTCTCAATTCCTCGCTTGTTGAATGGAATACGGTTGCTATAATAGCGTCTTTCCTGATAATAAACACCGGGCTGCTCATCTCCGGAGGGATTGATGCGGCTGCATACGCGATGCTAGGACGGATTAAAAGCTTCAGGAAGCTTGCCTTGGCGTCAATCGCGCTTACCGTGCTTGTCTCGATGTTCATAACAAACGACGCGTCGCTGATAGTGCTGGTGCCTCTGACAATGAGCATAGGCAGGATATCCGGCAGCGACGTAAGGAGCACAGTCGTGCTGCAGGCAATAGGCGCAAACCTTGGATCAATGCTGACGCCGTTCGGCAACCCGCAGAACATAATAATGTTCAGGCACTACGGGCTTTCCGCGCCGCAGTTCATTCTGGCAATGATGCCAATATTTCTAATATCTGCGCTTGTGCTTGCCGCCTTTGTTTTCTTAATCAGCAGAACCGGCAGGGCAAGCCAGCCCCCTCCCAGGCCCCGCAGCAACAGAGCCTTGCTTGCAGCTTCAATCCTGCTCTTTGTGGCTGACACCGCAGGCTTCCTTGGCAATTACAGCATCTGGTTCTTTGTGGCAATGTCTGCCGCGGCAATAGCTGCCATGACTGCGCTTAGGTCCAAGGGCTCGAAGGTCACTGCCGTGCTTTTCAGGATTGACGTCTTCCTAATACTGACTTTCGTACTTATCTTCCTTGTTATAAATTCGGCTGCGACCCTGCTGCCAAGGCTTCATACAAATAGCGGCGTGCTCATGTTTTTATATGCGCTGGTTGCCTCGCAGCTAATAAGCAATGTCCCAGCTACGGTGCTGCTGCAAAAGTCGTCTATTTTCGCGCCGCTGAGCTGGGGCGTCAATGTTGGAGGCAACGGCACGGTGATTGCATCACTGGCAAATTTTATTGCGATAAGGCAGGGCGGGGGCATAAGCCCAATCAGGTTCATGAAGCTTTCGCTTCTTTACACCACAATTGTCGCATTGTTCGCAATTATTCTCATCGAAGTGTAATCGCGAGCCGACAAAATCTGGTTCCAAGCGCTGGTATTTATAACTTTAAAGCCATGACCATAATAAAAATTTTTCAATGGCTAAGGTGCAAAATTTGGCGAAAAGAACCGGTCACACATTACCTGTTGTTGTTGAAGCGCTGCTCCTGCTTCTTTTCGGAAACATTATCAACCAGTCATTCGTAGTGCTGGCCCCATTCATAAAGGACAGATTTCTGCTGAACGCGGGAGAGTTAAGCTATCTACCTACTGCTGTCTACGCCGGAGTAATACTAATACTGCTGCTGTCAGGCATATTCATAGATCGGCTAGGCAACAGAACCGCTATAAAGCTATCATTTCTCTTCATGGCTCTCGGACTGGCCGCCTGCGTAGCCGCAAGTTCGTATTATGTGCTGCTTATCGGATATTTTCTTATCGGCCTTGGCTACGGATCCCTTCCTGCTGCAACCAACAGCACAGTGATAAGTGCATACCGCCCAAGCCACTACAAGAAGATGGGCCTGAAGCAGACTGGTATACCTGTCGGAGTGCTTTTTGCAATAATCTTTCTTCCAATAATCGCGCTAGATTACGGTCTCGTGTACGCATTTATTTTTATGCTCGTCATAGCAGTACTTGTATTCGCTTTGATGGGACACGACAGAGGCAAGCCCAAGAGCGAAAGCGAAACCGACTACCTTCACGAGCTTCTGTCCGTGCTAAAAAACAAAACAGTCTATCGAATCAGCGCGCTTTCTGCATTCCTCTTCTGGGCCCAGCAGTCAGTTGCAACCTACCTAGTCCTATTTTTCATTTACAACGGGTTCGGCATATTTGCAGCAGAAATCGCCCTCTTCGCCCTGATTCTCGGATCAATTGCAGGCAGGAACATCTGGCCCAGCATAGGAACCAGGGCATTCGGAAGCGACAAGGCAACTTCACTTTCTGCGGTTGCGGCAGGGTCTGCACTGCTCATAATAATCTTGGCCATGCTGCCAGGGGATTTCGTTGTCGCGATAGCCATATCGTTTATTCTCGGCATTTTCATAATGGGATGGAGCAGCATATACAACACCATAATTTCGGAGTCAGCCGGCGAAGGCAGGGTAGGGGTGCACAGCGGAGTAGGCTTCATAATACTCGACGCCGGCATAATCCTAGGGTTGCCGGTATCCGGGTTTCTAATCCATGCGTTTTCATACAGGTACACATTTGATATCATAGGTGTCGTGCTGCTAATCATCTCGGCTGCGATATTTGTGTTTGGCAGAGACCTTGCCGGTTCTGCTGCGCAGCGGCACGCAGCAATTAATTCCAACAGCTAGTTTTATAGCATTTCTAAATCCAAGTATTAACGACTCTTCTAGCGATTTTCATGCACATACGCGTGGGAACTTCAGGATGGCTTTACCCGTGGAACAAGGGCGGTTCTCTCGAATGGTATGTAAAAAAATCCGGTATGGATGCGATGGAGCTCAACTCAAGTTTTTACCGGTTTCCGTATCCAAACCAGGTAAAGTCATGGGCTCTGACGGGAAAGAGCCTTGCATGGGCGGTCAAGGTCCACAGGTCGGTAACACATACGCATATGCTGAACGAGAGCGCAATTGAGCTGTGCGATAAGTTTCTGAAGGCGGTGTCGCCCCTGGACAAAATCACGTCGTGGTACCTCATCCAGCTGCCTCCGAGGTTCACATCAAAGCTGCTGCCAAGGCTCAATGATTTCCTCAGCGCTTTCGACTCCCACAGGCTTGCAATAGAGTTCAGGCACGAAAGTTGGAATGATTTAGACCTAGGCAAAATACAAACTGAAGGCACGGTGGTGACTGCGGACTCGCCGCTGCAGAGCGGCAAGCTTACAAATTTAAACAGGCAGTTATATCTGCGTTTCCACGGCCGTACTGAATGGTACTCCTACAACTACAGCAGGAGTGAACTAGCGGGCATGGCTGAAATGGTCGCTAAGTCTAATGCCAGACAAGCATTCGCATTTTTCAACAATGACCAGTATATGCTCAGCAACGCAAAGGAGTTCAAGAAGCTGATTATGTGCTGAGTCCTGCTGTGTCAAGCATTCTTATCTCTTCAAGGTCTTACTGAGTGCAATGACAAATCCGAAGAGCATTGCAGTTCCCCCAGCCACTATCGCTGAAAGTGCCGCAACTCCCGCTCCACCAGACAGTGCTCCCGCGACCATGGCTATAAGTCCAGAGCCAATGAGCAGCCCCGAAGATACCTCTCCAGATGCGGCATCCTTTCTACTCCCAGTCTTATTTCGTGCGCTTACTGGACCGGCTTTTTCTGAAGCCTTCCTGATTGGAACCTGGACTGTGGCTTGAACTCTTTCAGAAGCATCTAACCTTGGTAAAGCTGCAACTCGATCCTCAGATTTCAAGTGCCCAAACTGCTTTTGCATAATAACACGCTTAAAAAGTCTGTGCGGCAACTGATATTTATATGTTGCTTATGCGCCTAGACAAGGTCCTCCTGCCTTATCGGCGTTGATCGTATCCGTTTTCCTGTTGCAAGCTCTACCGCTCTAGCGATCGCGGCCGGGGTTCCTATTGTTGGAGCTTCGCCAAGGCCCCTTGCATGGTGCGGCAGCGCAGATGGATTTTCCGCAACCTTTATTTTCATCTTCGGTATTCCTGAAGCATGCACCAGTCCGGCCGTAGCTATGCTGGAAGTCAAGAGCTGGCCGTTCTCGTCGTAGATTACTTCTTCAGTAAAAGACTGCCCGACTCCCTGTATCATTCCGCCGCTTATTTGGCCTTTTACCATTCCCATGTCAAGGGCTCTCCCTACGTCGTAATACGCCCCCAGTTCAATAACTTTTGCCATTCCCAGTTCATCAACTGCTACCGTTGCCACGTTTGCGCCAAAGGCGTTTATGTTACCTTCATATCTATAAAATTCGAAGTAGTCATAATTTCCCTCGAGAAGTTTCCTCGGAGAATAACTTCCGTGCTTGGCCACGACCTGTTCCTTTATCTTTCTGGCGGCATTGACTACTGCAGCGCCTCCGACCATCGCAGACCTGCTCCCCCACGTTCCTATTCCTGCCTTTATCAAGTCCGTGTCAGGAACTTCAAGCATTACCTTTGATTCTGGTACGCCAAGCTCTTCGTGTACAAGCTTCTTCACAAAAAATTCATGGCCCTGGCCGTGTGGGTTGCTGCCGGTCCACACGTGCACTATGCCGTCCTTTACCATTATCCTTGCGCTCTCGCCTGGCCTTGCGCCTGGCACCAGGACGAATAGCGCCAGCCCAGCCCTCCTGCCCCTGAGCCTTTTGTACTCAAGTTCCTTGAATGCCTTCTGCATGAACGGCTTGGAAGCTTCTATTTCAAGCCCCAGCGGAGACTTGAAAGGCTTGTCAGCAGCGTTCAGCAGCCTTATTTCGTCGGCATCCATTCTCAGCTCATCTGCAAGCATGTCTACCATCCTCTCCATGAAGAAGCCGGCCTCTGGCCTTCCGGCACCTCTGTATGGGCCGTATGGCACCTTGTTTGTGAGAACGCTCATGGCGTGCACATATCCCTTCTCTATCTTGTACTGACCAGTAAGCTGCATGGCTATGAATCCCGGGCCGAACTCTGCTATGCCTCCCGCATATGCTCCCGCGTCTACTATTATCTCGCCTTCTATCCCAAGTATGCGGCCGTTTCTTTTGGCGTGCAGCTTCATCTTGCCAATGGCTCCCCTGCCCTGGTTAGCTGCCATCAAATGTTCGCTTCTGGTCTCAATCCATTTCACTGGCCTTCTGTACTTCATGGCTGCAAATGCCGCTATGGGATACTCTGCCTGGAGCCCGCCCTTGAGCCCAAAGCCTCCTCCCGTGTCGGCCTGTATGACCCTGACCGATTCTTCAGGCATGTTGAGCGTACCACATATGCCCTTCTTTATGCTGAAAACAGACTGTGTTGATATATGTATAGTTAGTCTTTTTCCATCGTAGTCAGCAAGTATCCCCCTGGGTTCTATGGCGTTGGTCGCGATCCTATGGTTCTCCAGCCTGTCTTCAAGAACTATGTCAGCATCAGTGCTGAATCTGCTTCCCAGATGTTTGTCGGAAAGCACGTTGCTCTTCATGCCCTTGTGGATGGGCTCTGCTCCAAGCGCGGCTTCAGGGTCAACAATTGGGTCAAGCGGCTCGTATTCTACATCTACCTCGTCAAGCCTGTCCTCTGCCTCATAAGGATCATCAGCAAACACTGCAGCTACAGGCTGCCCTACATAGTTAACGTATCCTTTTGCGAATACTGGATGCATCAGGTCCTTGCGGTCTTGCGATGCGCCTTCTCCTACAGAAGTAAGCACGGCATCAAGGTCCTTAAAGTTGAGCCCGCCTTTTACATCTATTATTCTAGCCCTCGCGTAGGGGCTTCTGTAAACCGCCATGTAAAGTGGGTTCTTCACCCTTATGTCGTCAACGTACATGCCCTTTCCAGACACGAATCTTTCCAACCTTTCCATAAAATCATTTTTTAGCTTTTGAAGCCTTTACTATTGCGTCGACTATGCTCTGATATCCTGTGCACCTGCAGAGGTTTCCTGACAGTCCATGCTTGACCTGCTCCTCAGTAGGATGCTTGTATTCGTTTATTATAGCAAGGCCCTGCATGATCATGCCTGGGGTGCAGAAACCGCACTGCAGCCCCCTTTCATCTACAAATTCCTTCTGTATGCGCGCCAATTTGTCTCCGCTGCCGACGCCCTCTATTGTCTTCAAGCTGCGCCCCTTTGCCTGTACTGCCAGTACTGTGCAGGACTTTACCGCCTTTCCGTCCATGAGCACGGTGCACGCACCGCAGTCGGTCGTGTCGCAGCCTATGTGCGTTCCTGTGAGTCCGGCAACCTCCCGTATGAAATGCACAAGCAACATCCTTGGCTCTATTCGAGCCTTGTAATTCTTCGAGTTTATGTTTATCGAGACTTCAACATTTTTCATCTGACCACCTTCGCCCTTCTGTAGGCATTTTCAACGGCTTCAGCAACGACGTGCCTTATGGCAGCTTTCTTTACGCTAGCGCTTGCGTAAAAGCTGTCCTCTATTTCAAGCCCCTTCAATGCGTCTTGCGCTGCTTTGTCAAATGCATCAGTGCTGGGTTTCGAGTCTACAAGCCTGCGCTCTGAAGCCTCTGCTCTTATCGCCTTTTGCGCGGCGCCGTTGAATGCAATTCTTGCTTCTGTTATTCTGCCTCCTGAAACTTCGATCACTGCGCATGCAGAGGCAAGTGCGTAATCGCCTATCCTCCTATTTACCCTGGCATACGCGCTTCCACGCATGCCCTTAGGAAAGACCAGCGAAGTTATTATTTCGTGCTGCGCAGCCTTTGTAGTGTATGCATCCACAAAAAAAGTGTCTGCGCTTTCGTTGCGCGTTATTTTCCCGTCAAAAATTTCTATTCCTGCGCCATACGCGATGGCTATTGCCGGCATATCGTTTCCAGGATCTGCATTCGCGATATTGCCTCCTATGGTGCCCATGTTCCTCACCTGCGGATCTGCTATCGCGGACGCGGCCTCGAAAAGAGCAGGCAGCTCACTTTTTACCACTTCAGATATCGCGATTTCCGAAATTGTAGTCATCGCCCCTAACAAGACTTTATCCTTATCCTGTCTTATCCCGCGCAGTTCCTTTATCCTTGAAATGTCGACTATTGCTTCGGGCGATGCAAGCCTAAGCTTCATCATGGGCAGAAGGCTCTGTCCCCCTGCAAGTATCCTTGCATCGCTATGCTTCTTAAGCACGGCAACGGCTTCCTTCAAGCTTGCCGGCGCATAGTAATCAAAATTTCTAGGCAGCAAAAGACCACATTTACATATTTGATACAAACTATAAAAACCTTTCAAAATACTTCGCCATCCACAACAGATATTTAGAATTGCGCATCGAAAGCATCATGATACGTATGGAGTTCAAAGGCAGCGCAGAGGTAAATGCTGCGCCTAAAGAGATATTCGAGATACTTACTGTACCAGACAAGCTGGTAAAATACATACCCGGAGTAAAAAAATACAGCTACGACGAAAACGGTATAAACATGGACGTTCCCGTGGGTTTTTCCTTCATAAAAGGGACGTTCAAGGTGAAGCTTAAAACCCTTTCATCAAAGGCGCCGTCATATGTTGAGCTCAAGGGATCCGGCGCAGGATCTGGAAGCTCCTTGGATTTCCTTACGAAGTTCAGCATAGACCCGTCAGGCAGGGGTTCAAAGGTGTCATGGGACGCGTCTGTCAATGTCGGCGGAATAGCCGCCACCTTCGGCGGTCCAATGATAAAGAATGCAGCTGACAAGTTCATAAACCAGATAGTGGAAGACCTCAAGAAGAAGCTCCAATAGCTGCCTGCTACTTTTCCCTCCAGTGGTTTATGTATTTCGCTATTGCAGTGTATGCAACTATTTCCACGAGCAGAACTGCAATCGCATACGGTGCAAACGGCCCAAGGCCGAAAGCGCCCTGCGCAAGCACTGCAGCTGGCGTTACCGGAGATATCATGAACACGTAGAGCAGCGGCTTAGGAAGTATTGTGTACGGATAGAATACCGGCGGCAGCACAGTTAGCAGGACGCCCAATATCCCGGCTATGCCCCATACGTTCCTTACGTGCTTTATCATGCCGGACACTAGGAATGATATGGAGGTTATGCCGAAAAGCACCAGTATCAGAAGCACCACCAGCGCCAGCGCGTTGAGTGCAGTGAAAAGCCCGAGCAGCAGCCCTATCACTGCGTATACGGCTATTCCTGGCGTTGAAGTAGCTAAGTAGCTGAATGCCATTGCAAGCATGTAGTCTGTGGAGTTTATACTGGTCGCAACAAAAAGGTCCTGGGTCTTGAGCTGCAGCCTCTGGAATGCAATGTCGCTGCTGCTGTATATTGCGTTCATGCCGATTATCGATATGAAGCCTCCCACAACTGCATAGTCTATGAACTTGCCGGCCGAGAATATAGTTATAAGGAAAAGGAATACGAGAGGGTACATTATTGATGATATTATATACGACGGTCCCCTTGGTATGGACTTGAAGCCATAGTACCAGGTAAAAGTGCCTATGAACTTAAGATTCAATCGCAACACCCCTGTTTATAAAAAGGTCATCCAGTGTTATCTTCTTTATAGAATATCCCTGTTTGACATACTTCTCGCTTTCGCCTATGCGTATATACTTTATGTATGTATTGCCAACGCTGAACGAGTGGCTTTTGCTAGGATCGTTGACCTCCGCCCTTACCCTGCCCTTGAACCTGTTCAGGAGTTCGTCGACTGTGCCCTGCTGCATTACTTTTCCCGCCTCCATCATTATCACGTCCTCTGCCAGCTCGGCAGCCTCCTCCATGTAGTGCGTTGTCAGTATGATCCTGCCCTTCAACTCCTTTATCGCCGACCAAACTTCAAACCTTGACAGCGGATCCAGGCCCGTTGTCGGTTCGTCGAGAAAAACCATTTCTGCATCGGACGCAAGCGCCATTGCGACAAATACCTTCCTCTTCGTGCCTCCTGATAGCATGTCCGTCGGCGTGTCAGCAGCATCTGCCATCTCAAGGACCTTGAGTGCCTTCTCCGACCTTCTCGCCGCGTCCGCGAGCGGGATGCCCCTTGCAACAAGGTACATCTTGAGATGCTCAATTGGCGTGAGGTATCCTATCGGGCTGGCTTCCTGAGGTATGCTTACTACCATCCTTCTTACCTTGTCAGCATCCTTGAATGTATCATAGCCGTCGATAATTGCCTTGCCTGAGGTTTGCTCAAGCTGAGTTGAAAGTATGCGCATCAAAGTCGTCTTTCCTGCGCCGTTCCTGCCTATTATGGCGCTCACCCTCTTGTTGAGCCTGAAACTTACCTTCCTGAGGGCGTAATTGCCATCTGAATAACGCTTCTCCAGCGCCCTAACTTCTATCATGCAAATCAAGCATAGAGGTTTTGTCGCGAAAATCTAAAAACACGGATGTGTCTTGCCGCTTTGCATTACTCCAACTGCATCACAGCGCCTGCCGCTGCGCTGCCCACAAGCTTTGCGTACTGAGCCAAGAACCCGCTTTTGTGCTTTGCAGGAGGCTTTACCCACCTGCTTTTCCTGTTAGCGAGCTCTTCGTCGCCCAGCTTCAGCTCAAGTGTGCCCTTTTCGCAATCTATCGATATGATATCTCCGTTCTCAACAAGAGCTATGTTGCCGCCTTCGAATGCCTCTGGCGCAACGTGCCCTATCATGAGCCCCCTTGTTGCGCCTGAAAATCTCCCGTCAGTTACGAGTGCAACACTGCTTCCAAGTTCCCTGCCCATGATTGCCGCGGTCACGGAAAGCATTTCTCTCATGCCTGGGCCTCCCTTCGGACCTTCATACCTTATGACTACAATGTCACCCTTGACGACCCTGCCATCCATCACACCTTCGAATGCGCTTTCCTCTGAATCGAACACTTTGGCAGGCCCTTCATGCTTAAGAATGCCTGCAGCAGAAATCTTTACAACTGCTCCGTCCACTGCAAGATTGCCCTTCAATACCCTTATGCCTCCCCTGTTGTGGTAGGGCTTTGCAATATCCGCAAGTATGTCATTCTTAGACTCGACAAATTTTATGGAATCCATATTCTCGGCGAGAGTCTTTCCTGTTACCGTCAGCTGGCTGCCGTCAATTATACCTGCTTTGAGCAGCTTCTTTACCACCGCAGGGACGCCACCAATCCTGCTCAGGTCCTCCATCGTGTGCGGGCCTCCCGGTCGCATGTTGGCAATTTCTGGCACCTTTGCACCTATTCTTTCAAAATCGTCAAGGGTTATTTTTATGCCGGCTTCTGCTGCTATTGCCATAATGTGAAGCACTGCGTTGGTCGAGCCTCCCATTGCCATGAGTATTGCGATGGCGTTTTCGAAGCTATCAGCAGTCATGATATCTCTTGGCTTTATTCCGTTCTCCAGCAGTTTCATTACCGCTACGCCAGACGCGTACGCATAATCCGACTTCACACCTTCCACTGCCGGCGGTGCCGAGCTTCCCGGAAGCGCCATTCCGAGCGTTTCCGCTATGGTGCCCATTGTATTTGCGGTAAATAGCCCGGCGCAGGTGCCTATAGTTGGTATGGCATTGTCTTCAAGTTCCTTGAGCTCCTCTTCTGTCATGCGCTTTCCCGCGAATGCTCCTACTGCCTCAAAAACGTCCTCCATTGTTATTGTTCTTCCGCCCAGATAGCCATTCATGGCTGAGCCGCCGTAAAGAATAACTGAAGTCAGGTTTGTCCTGGCCGCGGCCATAAGCATTCCTGGCGTAGTCTTGTCGCATCCTGTTATTCCGACGAAGGCGTCGTATCCATGGGCCTTAACTGTAAGCTCTACGGTATTTGCTATGACTTCACGGCTCGGCAGCGAGTACTTCATGCCTTCCGAGCCCATTGCCACCCCGTCTATTACAAGTGGCGTGGCAAACATCCGCGGAGTGCCCTCTGCATAGGTTATCCCTTCCTTAGCCCTGCGGCCGAGTTCCATTGCATGCAGGTTGCACGGTCCTGCCTCACTCCAAGCCGCGGCAACCCCCACAACAGGCTTTGCAAGATCCTTGTCAGTAATCCCCATAGCCTTCATGTAAGCCCTGTTCGGGGCCTTGTAAGGTCCAAAATAAACTTTGTCCGAGTTAGACTTCATCGATCCTACGTTGCGTTTTGCAGCTTCCATCTAGACACCAAAATATCAAAGCTTAAGGCAATGGAAAGGCTATCTGCCATGTACAAAAGTGCCGCCGACTGTCCATCCCGGCGCATCCGGGTTGAACGGCTCCATCAGGCTTATCTTTTGCTTCTCCAAAACCCTCTCATTGATCTTTATCCCAAGCCCAGGCCTGCCCTTGTCAAGCCTGAGGAATCCCTTCTCTAGCGAATATCCTGAGGCAACCAGATCCTTCTTCCATCTCGGCCAGAATGCCTCGAAGCTTTCTTGTATAAGGAAGTTGGGTATTGCGTAATCAAGGTTGAGCGTGGTCGCAGTTTGTATCGGGCCGAAGGCATTGTGATAGGCGACTTCGACTCCAAACGCAGCTGCGAGCTCCGCGCTGTTCCTGGCCTGTATCATGCCTCCAACGTTGGTTACGTCAGGCTGTATTATGTCAACCGCATCGTTTTTCAGGTAATTGAGGAAAAGGCTGCTATCGAGAACCCGCTCCCCGAGCGCAACCGCAGTCCTGCTCATGCTTCTAAACCTGAGCAGACCTTCGAACTGGTCCGGGTGCACAGGCTCCTCCATGAACATGGGTCTGAATTCCCTCAATTTCTTCTCGGCTCTGATTGCCGAGTTAGCGCTGAATCTCCCATGGCATTCTATAAGAAGGTCAACTTTTGGCAGAGCTTCCTTCAGCGTACCTACTATCTCCACCGCGATGGCCATGCGCCTCTCGTCGATGTAATCAAAGGCATCCCCGAAAGGATCAAACTTGAGCGCAGTAAATCCCATTTTTACAGCGGTTCTTGCCTTCTTAAGGAAATCCGCAGGCGTCACACAATTAGAGTACCATCCATTGGCGTAGGCCCTTATCGAGTCCCTGCACCTGCCTCCGAACGCTTCGTATGCCGGCATGCTGTGTATTTTTCCTATTATGTCCCATGACGCTATTTCAAAAGCGCTGAGTGCAGAGCTTGTCTCCATTGACACCGGAAGATAAAACGAATGCTTGTAAACTTCAAGGCAATTTTTTCGCACCTCTTCAACTTCCTTGCCTTTGAACACCCTTGCAACCTCCTTTGCCTGCTCGTAGACCCCTCTTGTCATCATCGTTGTAGGCGCTTCGCCGTATCCTACAAACCCGTCGGATGTTACCATCCTGATCAGCACAACAGTAGAACTCCATGGGCTTGAATCTTCCTTCTCGACGTCACCCAGTTCAATTATTTCGATATCTTTAATCAGCGACATCTCCACACCAATACAAATAAAACGGCAAAAACTTTAATAAACCTCCAAGCTAACCTATATCTAAGTAAACACGGATGTGCGTAATGGGTCCAAAAAAATTATGTGGAATAATAACGCCGACGATAACGCCGCTGAAAAACGGCAGGCTTGACTCAAAGGCGATTTCAAAGCTCTCAGAATTTGTATCAAAGACCGGCGCATCCGGGATATTCCCTGCAGGCTCTACTGGGTGCTTTCCATTCCTTGACATGGAGCAGCACAAATCCGTCATAACCGAATTTTCCGAATACTTAGACGGCAGGCTCATGCTGCTTCCAGGCGTAGGAAGAAACTCCATATCTGAAACAATGGAGGTAGCAAGGCACGCATCCAAACTCGGCGCTGACGCCCTGGTAATAGTGAGCCCATACTACATAAAGCTGGACGACGGTTCAATGTTTAGGTATTTTGACAAGATAGCCGGCTCTACCGGGGAAAAAATAATACTATATAATATACCGCAGTTCACCGGAAATGAAATAAACGTCAAAGTCGCGCTAGCATTGGCAAAGAAGCACAGTAACATTATAGGGATCAAGGACAGCAGCGGAAACTTCAGGAGCATCGCCGCATTCATTAATTCAATGCCGCGCGGCTTTAGCGTATTCCAGGGCGAAGACGATCTGCTGCTGCCTTCGCTCATGCTGGGTGCGTCAGGCTGCGTATGCGGGACCACGAACTTCTCCGACTTGGCCGTGCAAGTATACAAAAAGTTCAAAGAAGGAGAGATCAATTCCGCGTCGCAGCTACAAAGTAGGCTGGATGCAGTGATGGGGGCGGTAAACTCCGTCCAGTTTCCCTCGGGATACTGCTTCGCCTTTTCAAAGTTCGTAATGCGCGGAGCTGAAGTGGGCTGCGTGCCCCCGATAGGCAAGCCCTCTCCGAAAGAAAAGGCCAGCATATACTCGCAGCTCAAGGGAATGTTCTAGAACAAATTGGTTTTTATCCAAGGGGTTGTAAAAATGAAAATGTACGTAAATGGCGAATGGAAAAATGGCGATGGCAAGGATTCAATAAAGAAATTTTCCCCTATAAGCGGAAAGCTGCTGTACGAGTTCAGGCCCGCCTCAAAGGGCGACCTGAAGGAGGCAATAGAAAGCGCGCATGACGCGTTTCCAAAGTGGAGTTCAATTACATCAACGGCGCGCGCCAAAATAATATTCAAGGCAAAGGAGCTTATAGAAAGAAAGAGGCGCGAGCTGGAGAGCATAATAATGCTAGAAAACGGAAAGATACCGAAGGAGGCAGAAGAGGAAGTCGACGGCGTCATAGACCAGCTCCAGTACTATGCCGAATTCGCCAGAAAGCTGCGCGGCGATATTGTAGAAGGCGATACCGCAAGCAGGAAGATATTCCAGTATCTTGTACCATACGGAGTCGTGGCTGCAATAACGCCTTGGAACTTCCCTGCCGCGATGGTCGCGAGAAAACTAGCACCGGCGTTGCTTACCGGCAATACTGTAGTGCTGAAGCCCAGCAGCGACACCCCAATGAGCGCGGAATGGATAACGCGGAAATTTGCCGATGCCGGAGTGCCTAAAGGCGTGCTCAACATGATTGCTGGGAAAGGCTCGGAAATCGGAGACGAGATAGTCTCAAACAAGCTTGTTTCCCTTGTCACCATGACCGGATCAACTTCAACCGGCCAGCGCATAATGGAGAAGGCGTCTGGCAATATGGCAAAGCTGGTGCTCGAGCTCGGCGGAAAGGCCCCTTTCATGGTCTGGAAAGATGCGGATCTTGCAAATGCCTTAAAGACATTGGCTTGGGCGAAGTACTGGAATGCAGGACAGTCTTGCATAGCCGCCGAGCGGCTCTATGTGCATGAAGAAGTATATGGCAAGTTCATGCGAATGTTTGCAGAGCTTTCAAGGAAGATAAGCATAGGCAATACTTCAAGCTCCGACATGGGTCCGTTGATAAACGCGTCGGCCATGAAAAACATCGGCGACGCAGTAAGATATTCAGTCGAAAAAGGCGGCAGGCTTTTGGTGGGCAAGGTTGCCGCCCCATCAAGATACAAGTACGGATATTACATGTATCCAGAGATTATAGAAGGCCTGGGCCAGAAGTCAAAACTTTTTCAGGATGAAATTTTCGGCCCTGTGATAGGCGCGATGAAGATATCGAACAAGGATGAGATGTTCGATCTCGCAAATGATTCAAAGTACGGGCTTGCATCATACCTTTTCACTAACGACTTTTCTCTTGCGCAGGAAGCTTCGGAGCGCATACGCTTCGGAGAGCTCTACATAAACATGCCAGGTCCAGAATCTTCGCAGGGGTACCACACTGGGTTCAGGATGACCGGCCAGGCCGGTGAAGGCAGCGTCTACGGCATACTGGAGTACCTGAAGCGCAAGAACGTCTACGTCGACTACTCAAAAAAGATAGAAATCCCGACGGTAAGGAAGCGCCTGCTATGACCCCTGCCGGCTATGCGCTGCCTATATCAAGCACAACTTTTATCTGGCTCCTGTCGCCCAACACACTGTAGTCCTTGAAGTCGGCGAGCTTGATCCTCTTAGTTACCATGCTTTCAAGTACACCACTCGCTTTGCCCTCCATGGCGACCATATCCTCAACGCCCTGCAGAAAATGCTTTATATTCGAGTTTACGCTGCCCATAACTACCTTGTTTCCGAGCACCATGTCATAGTTAAGCCTGCCAATGTCCATATTGTACATGTAGCTCTCCCCGGTAACGCTGAGCAGGCACAATATGCCGTTTATGCCCGGGAGTGAAAATGCTTCAGCAACCGCAGCAGGATTTCCGGTAAGCTCAACGGCAACATCTATCTTCTTTGACAATTTTTCAGGTATGCTGGCTATTGGCGTTTCAGCAGAATTCACGTGCGTTATCCCAAAACCCGAGTAAATGCGGTCCTTTACGGGATTCGAAGAGGTCCTGTCTACGGATACGACTTCAAGCCCTCTGAGCCTGAGCAGCATGGCTGCGAATAGCCCAACCGTGCCTGTGCCAAGCACCATTGCCGTCTTAGGCTCCCATATCATTCTCTTCTGCACTGCAAACACTTCCATTACTGCCTTCTCAGCTATGCTTAGAGGCTCCAGCATCATTGCAACATTCGAGAGGCCATTCGGTATCCTTACAAGATACTCCGGACGTTCCTTGTAATATTCAGCCATGTATCCGTCAAGGCCCTTTATTCCGCGCTCCTTGTAGTCACCCTTGACGCACATGTCGGATTCTCCGCTCTTGCAGTTTATGCAGTCGTCAGGCCTCCGCACAGTGGCCACCACCAGCTCGCCCGCGCTTATTCCGTTTACCCTTTTGCCGACCTGCTCTACAACTCCGAGCGACTCGTGCCCAGGTATTAAGTAGCCCTGCCCTTCCGGCGCCTGCCCGTAAAGCCCCTCTCCTATCTCCCTGTCTGTGCCGTCCAGCCCCAGCTTCAGCACCTTTACCAATACCTCATCTTCGTTTATTTCAGGTACTGCCACCTCCTTGAGTTCGAAACTCCCCTTTTTTTCAGGAACAATTGTTCCGGCCATCATCTTTTCCACAAAAACACCTATTTTAGCAGGACAGCGCGCATAAGCGCAGCGTCAATGTCAACTTTGATAGGAAGCCCTACGAAGTTGTAAGATCCCGGAGCTACTTTGCCAAGCATCAGCCCCTCGATTATTGGTATGCGCTTGCGCAGCAGCATCCGGTGTACCGACATGTCGCTCCCAAATCGCTCTATGCTCAGGTAGTCTATTCCAACTGCCTTTACTCCTCGCTCAACAAGGTACCTAGCACCAGAAATTCCAAGGCTTGCAAAATCCTTTCTGAACTTCCTGTATCCAAAAAGCGAATTTTCAGTTTTTAATAGGACGATCATGCCCCTCCGTATGCCTTTGCCAACGAGTTGCTCACGGCCTATTATCTTTCCAGCCCCGGTCAAGTCAACCACTGCAGCCTTTCCGAAGAATGATTCAAGCGGAACTGACCCCGAGCTCCAACCGTTCTTAAGCGCGTGCAATCCTGCATCAAAATGTGTGCCGGTATGGCTGCCAACTTCAACAAGGGATTCGTTAGCCAGGCGCTTAGGTATGCTGCTATACCTTTTAATTGAGGGCTTGGGATTCCCTGGAAAAACCAACATAGAAGCGTCGATCGGCATGGATATGTCATATATCTCCATTCAATCGCTTATGGACTCCAAAAATTAAAAACATATGTAAATAAATCTTTAATCCCAAAGTGCAAGGGCAATGGCGCGTTTAATGACTTTGGACTATGGAATAATAGGGAACTGCAGCACCGCTGCTTTGGTCAAGAGCGATTCCTCTATCGACTGGATGTGCATGCCTAAATTTGACTCGCCGTCCATATTTGCAAAAATACTGGACAACGGCAAGGGCGGATTCTTCAAGGTCGAACCGGAAGGGCAGTTCAACGTATCTCAGGCGTACATAGCGGACACCAACGTTCTAGAGACGCGATTCGTCGGCGAAGGGTGGGAATTCAGGCTTATGGACTATTTCCCACACTTCCAAATGGAAGACGGCAGTCTGTACAAGGAACCAGAAGTTCACAGGCTGATAGAGCTTGTGCGCGGCACTCCCAGAATAAGGATAGTCATCGAGCCGGCGTTCAAATACGCTTCCGAGGTCCCGAAGGCAAAAATAGAATCGGACCACATAGTTTTCGAGGGAAGCATAGACTACTTGTACCTGTACACCAACATGCCTGCAGATTCAATATTGGGGCAGGGCTACTTTGATCTGAAAGGCGACTCATATATGGTGCTGGCATATAACAAGCTCAAAGCCGAGAAGGAAATAAATGCAATAAAAGAGCAGATGGACAAAACCATAAGCTACTGGCGATCCTGGATTGGGATGGCAAGGCTCCCGAGCGTTCATAGGGATCTCGTGGCCAGGTCTGCGCTTACCCTGCGGCTGCTTACCTATGACAATACCGGTGCAATAGTCGCCGCTGCGACGACTTCCATACCCGAGATTATCGGCGAGGTAAGGAACTGGGACTACAGATACTGCTGGATACGCGATGCCTCGTTTACGGTAATGGCTCTCATAAACATACTGCGCTTCGACGTGGCAAAGGAATTCCTGGGCTGGATGCTAAAGCTGCACAAGGAATACGGGATCAACCTGCAGGTGCTTTTCGGAATAAACGGCGACAGAGATATACCCGAAAGGGAGCTTGATTACCTGTCCGGATACAAAAATTCAAAGCCTGTGCGAGTGGGCAATGCCGCAGCAAAGCAGAGGCAGGTCGACATATTCGGCGAGCTTCTCGATGCAATATACCTAATATATGTGAAATACAAAATAGAGCCCAAGATAAACGATTCTGATTGGGAACTCGTATACTCGCTTGTCGAATCTGCAATAAAGGAATG
The DNA here is from genome assembly GCA_009387755.1 of Candidatus Micrarchaeum acidiphilum ARMAN-2. Lineage (NCBI taxonomy): Archaea > Nanobdellati > Microcaldota > Candidatus Micrarchaeia > Candidatus Micrarchaeales > Candidatus Micrarchaeaceae > Candidatus Micrarchaeum > Candidatus Micrarchaeum acidiphilum. The sequence goes on along the minus strand of GG697240.1, from coordinate 71,392 downwards.
GCATGAAAAGGACCACAGCATTTGGGAATTCAGGAAGCTCAGCAGGCATTACACCTTTTCTAAGGTGCTGTGCTGGACCGCTGTAGACCGCGGCATAAAGATTGCAAAGGAAATAGGCAAGACCGCAGAAGCCCGGCGGTGGTCAAAGGTTCGGAGCCATATAAAAGCAGACATAATTAAGAATGGCTGGAATGCAGAGGTCAATGCATTCGTCCAGTGCTACGGGTCGCGGGAGCTAGACGCAAGCATACTTCTGCTTCCGTATTTTGGCTTTACGAGCTTCAGAAGCAAGAAAATGAAGAGCACGGTGGAGGCGATAGGCAGGCAACTTTTTAACGGAGAGTTTCTACTCAGATATGCCGCAAAGGACGACTTCGGCATTCCAAAAAATGCCCTCATAGCGTGCACATTCTGGTACATAGATGCTCTTGCAGGAATAGGAAGAAGAGATGATGCACTTGATCTTCTCGAACGCATAATATCACACACCAACCATCTTGGCTTGTTTTCGGAAGACATAGACCGGAGCACATACGAGCTGCTGGGAAACTTTCCGCAGGCGTACTCGCATATAGCCCTGATAAACACCATGACAAACCTTTTTGGCAGCAACAAAATGGCTCCAAAGGCATCAACCGGGATGCGAGAAAGTCAAAATTAAAGGCCATTGATGAAAATTTTGTCCTGACTTATTAATCGGCGTGCCTGCAGTTCTAATCTATTAAATGCGTCGAAATAAAGCAAAATTAAAATAAAAATAAAAACAAAAAGTGAAATAAAAAGCGAAATAAAAACTAAATTAATCAAAACCGCTTTATACCTTCCGGGTAAAACAATAATATTAGCAGAGCTATTTTGTGATCAACTTGTCAGGATACGGAAAAACTAAAGCGGAGATAATGAGCCTTATAGGCCAGAAAAAGGACACTCTTACCCAGATAAGCAAGATCCTGGACCTTGCGCCATCAACGGTAAACAAGCACATAAACGAACTTCTTGAGATGGGTGCAATTCGCAGGGTTGAAACCGGCTATGCAAGAAAGTGGAAGCACTACGAACTGGCGGACTCCGGCACGGTGCTCGTGCGCCGCCGAGTTTTGGAATACGGTAGCATAGCAAAAGCGAAATACCCAATTCTTATTCTCGCAATTTTTGCACTGGCGGGAATTTTTGTGTACACCTATTCAATGCCTAAATTCGGGCTAGTTCCGCTGAGCGTAACCGATCCGCCGCAGGTTCCTTACGGAACGACCGGCCTTAATATAACCTATTCTTCAGTGTCAATAAATTACAGTGTCTTCGGAGAAACCAAGGCGCTGGAGATGAACCAGTCCGGAACCCTTGATCTTATCAAGCTTGTAAATGTATCGCAGGTAATCGACATTGCCAAGCTTCCAATAGGTGCCATCATAAAAAGTGTCTCATTCAGGATAGTTTCTGCGAACATATCCGAGGGCAACAGCACCTTTCCAGTCATAGTGATGGGAAGATCCATCAGAGCCATTCTGCCGAGCAACACAACAATAAATTCTTCATCGGCTATACTGCTGGACCTTTCATCGGTGGTAGTTCCTGTATACTCAAACAATTCGCTTTCGTACGAGTTGCTGCCGTATGTAAATGCCCGTATGTTCGCATGGCCTGCGCACGCGATTGGCCGTGCGGGAAGGAATATGCAATTCGGTACCGCGAACGGCATTCCCTTCACGCTGTTCAGGGGCCCTAGCTATAATGTAAGCTCAGGCTTGCTGCACATTTACCGAATATCCCTATCTAATTCGTCAATATCGTCTGGCAAAACCCTCGAAATCTATGCGCGCAACGGCGCAGTGCATCCCTTAAACATATCCGGAGCTGCCTTCATGTTCTGCAACAACCTCAAAAGCGCCAATGTCATCGGAATTCAAACAGGCGCCTCAAATTCCATTTCAGGCATTGGAGCCGAGAACGGTTTAGTAAGCAAAGAGCTTGGCAACGGAACCGTTGCAATCAACCTGACCGCAGCAATGCGGCTCCTAGTTCAAAACAGGTCCGAGGCGATGGCCATAAACCTAAACAAGTCAATCGACAGGATAATAATCTCGGCCAGCGGCCGTCCCTATCTTGGCATGAACCAAGGCTGGGGATTCATGGGAATGTTCCTCACTGCAAATAAAAATGGTACATTGTCTGCGATGCATGCAGCGCCTGGCCGCAATCCAGGATATGAGGCCAATCCAGAAAGCAACTTTACGCTTTCATACACGTTTACCGGTCAAAGCCCTGCATCTGCATACAATTACATTCGTGACGGGAGCTATCGCATATTGTTTATGACCTCAGACGGTCCTCAAATATACGCGCCGCAGTCTCTGCAGGACAGCGCATCAATATATTGGAAATGCAAAGGTGACTAAAATGCCAAAAGCAGAAGACTTAACACGCTATGCCATAAGCCTAAGGGACGTTCACAAGGTTTACACAAACAAGGCGGGCATGCAGTATATAGCGCTCAGGGGCATAAGCCTTGATATAGAAAAAGGCGACTTTGTCGCGCTTATGGGTCCATCCGGCTCCGGAAAGACCACCTTACTAGACCTAATGGGCACTCTAGATACGCCGACGTCCGGAAGGGTGATAATAGACGGCACTGATACTTCCGAGATGAACGGAAACAAGCTCGCAGAGCTTCGAAATTCAACAATAGGTTTTGTATTTCAATCTTACAACCTGATATCATACCTAAGCGTCCTGGATAACGTGACACTTCCGTCGAAGGTAAAAGGCGTTGCCACCAAGGCAACAATAGAAGACTCCGAGGCCATGCTTGCAGAAGTGGGCCTAGGTGAAAAGCTGGAGAAAAGGCCCAACGAACTTAGCGGCGGGGAGCAGCAGCGCGTAGCAATAGTTAGGGCATTTATAAACAAGCCAAGGATACTGCTTGCTGACGAGCCTACCGGCAACCTCGACTCAAAATCAGCAAAAGTGGTCTTGGACATACTCACCAGGATGTGCACGGAAAACAGCACCACAGTAGTGCTTAGCACCCACGATCCTGAGGTTGCGGGGTTTGCAAGGCACATCATACACATAAGGGACGGCCTGCTGGAAAATGCGTCTAGCACCAGGTCCTACAATTACTCGCTTCACGATTTGATGAATGAAAAGGAAAAACAAAAAAAGAGGCATGCAAATGATAAAAAATAATATGTTCCGGCTCCCGGTCCTGCTGGTCGCGCTATCGGTTCTAATGTTCGGATACTCGTACGCGGCATCACCGCAGATCCAAAGCTGCAATGTCAATGCAGCATCCAGTTTCTACGTCGTAGGAGCCAACTGGGGCAACTACACCAGCCCCATATCTGCTACTGCTGGCCAGAGCAACATCCCGCTTACAATACGCATGTACAACGAGAACGGCTGCACGCTGGTGGGCGCCATGGCAAAAATGCCCCTCGTGAGCAACTTTACCAATGCCAACGGGTCAATAAATTACGCTACCGACTACCTGGGCACCATACAGCCGTACTCTTTCTTTACAATAGTTTACAATCTCGACATTGCCAACAACACCCCAATAGGACCCAACGACGGGGTCAACGAGCAGGTGGACCTGTCATGGTATTATGCAAACACCAGCAGCAGCACTTCAGGCATCTATACCGCGAGCGTTTTTATACCCACCAAAGGCTCTTCAAGGCTGCAGTTCAACGTTTCAAACCATATGCTGGCTGCCGGTGCGGAAAACAACATAACGCTAGAGGTGAAAAACTCCGGCACTGGCTACGAGTATGACATAGTCCCATATGTGACGTCTTCGAGCACTGTCAACCCGGTGGGCGCGGCGAACGAGATTGCATCCCTTGCGCCAAATGCTACTGGCAAGATAAGCATACCTGTATATATATCGCCAGGCGCGGCTTCGGAAGCCGTGCCTGTAAGCATGACTATCAATTACGTAAATCCGTACGGGTATAATGAGTCGGAGCCCATAACGGTCGCAATGTATGCTGCGCCTTACTCGGGAAACCTTTCCTTAGTGCCCGCCAGTCAATACATAGAGGAGGGAATCGCACAGAACATCAGCATGTACATATACAACAACGGCTACACGCCGATAACAAACATGACGGTGCAGCTGTCGCCGCAATCGCCGCTGAACATCATAGGCGGTGACGGGTACTTCGCAATAGCGTACATTCCGCCGCATGGCAAGGTCGCCCTACCGTTGGATCTTTATGTTGCATCCTCATCCAGCACAGTTGCAACGTTGTCAGCCTCTCTGAGCTACATAGCAAGTGGCCAGGCCGAAAGTAGTACCAGATCAATAAGCTTCCTTACTCCAGGATACATAAACATAACCAATACTGGGATAACACTGCTTCCTGCTGCGCCTATGCCTGGCAGCATATTCTCTATGACCGGCACGTTGCTCAACTCAGGTACCTCGCCCGCATCCGCAGTAACCATTACTGCCTCTGCTCCTCGCGGCATAAGCATACTGGGCGGCAATTCTACCTTTATCGGCACTCTTTCAGAAGGCTCCCCCACGTCCTTTACAATAAGCTTTGAGGCGAGCCCTACTGCCAAGCCCGGAAGCTACACAGTGCCGTTAAACATATCATACATCAACAACATAAACCAGAAGCAAAGCGTGGAGATTACCGTGCCAATAACCCTGTCCAAGCCAAATTCGTCCTTGGTCACCGGCGTACCCACCGGGACACCCGGAAAATACCCGTATGCAAGGCATTCCGGGGCCGGCGTCCTTATAGATATAATAATAGCCATAATCGTAATCGTGGTGGCGGTTTCATTGGTGTATAAACACATAAGTAAACGCAAAAACGCCAAGCGGGGAGCGAAGCAACAGAAATAGTGTGTTCCGGATGAAGATTAACGACACAATAAGCCTCGGACTGAAGGGCATGTCTCAGCGCAAGCTCAGGACCGCGCTCACGGTGCTCACGGTCATCATAGGTGTTGCTACAATTGTGTCGCTGATATCCCTTGTAGCTGGGGTCTCATCAAGCGTTTCGCAGTCGCTGTCCAGCATAGGCCCAACTACGATATACATGTCAACCCGCGGACCAGGATCAATATTCACAAACGCGCAGATATCCGAAATAGAATCGCTGCCCAACGTCAGCTCAGTAATACCAATGATACGCTTCTCGGCCAACGTGACTGAGCTGAACGGCCAGTCTACCAGCGTGACAGTCATTGGAATAGAAAACACCAGCCTGCCCTCTGTGCTTGGCAGCCTGAACCTTGCGGCAGGACAGCCGTATCAGGACAATGGCGAGCCCCTGTCAATAGTGGGCTACAGCATAGCCTATCCAACTGGCGCTTCTGGCCCTGAGGTTCAAAGCAACGAGCCACTATATCTCACAAATATAGCTTCGAGTGCAGGGACTGTTACTGCAACAACTCTGCCCACTGGGATACTCAGCAACTACGGGACATCGTTCTTCGTAGATCCAGACACTTCGATATTCATGCCGATATCAGAAGCTGAGGGAATCGTAAAGAGGTATTCATACAACGTCCTTGTAGTCAAGGCATCTAGCCTGAAATCAACAAATTCCCTAGACACGATGCTGAGCGATATCTTTGGCAACTCTGCAATAATACTATCGGTGCAGAGTTTGACTTCTACCGTGGAGTCGATAACCGGCTCCATATCGCTGCTGCTGGGCTCCATAGGTGGAATATCCCTTATAGTCGCTGGCGTAGGCATTCTTAGCATAATGATGGTCTCTGTATCGGAAAGAACAAAGGAGATAGGAATACTCAAGTCCATAGGGTTCAAGCAGCACGACATAATGATGCTGTTTTTGTCTGAGGCGTTGATAATAGGCCTGCTGGGAGGAGTCATTGGCTCTGCCGTCGGCATAGGCGGTGCGTACCTGCTTCCAGCGCTGCTTTCCTCCAGCTTTCATAGCAGTGCAGCTGCCCCGGCAGGCAGCGCTGCCCACAGCGGCTTTTCCGGCAGGACAAGCTTTGGAGGAGGAGGTGGCTTCGGCGGATCTTCACCAGCATCAGGATCCTCCTCTATATCTTCGATAACTCCTGTAGTTACCCCAGAAACCATAATGCTGGCGGTCCTGCTTGCAGTTACAATAAGCATACTCTCGGGTCTTTATCCTGCCTGGAGGGCATCGAGGACAGATCCTATAGTTGCACTAAGAAGCGAGTAGTTGCTATTTGCCATCAAGTTCGGCATTTAGCTCCTCAAGGCCTTCCATAATCTTTTGCTCGTTCTCAAGGATTTCGGCACCCATCTCATAAGCATCATCGAACAGTTTTCCGAACTCTTCTACCACATATTCATATTTTTTTCTGGACGAGACTGGAGCAGCAGTTTGGCCTTCTTTGAGCTGCCTTTCAATCTCCTCCAGATCCATGTTATTAATTCCAAACTTAATATCGATTGCACCAAATTCCGAAACAAACCTTGCCATACCCGAAGCGTATGCGCCGCCGAGATATTCATTTACATATTTCAAGGATTCAATGTCTCTCGAAGCCCTCTCTACCAGTTCATTAAAGTCCATGCCCCCTAAGAGCTCCTTAGCCGCCCCGAGAACAGGGCCACCATAAAATTCAGATGCCAGCGTGCCTACTGCGACAAAGCCAAGATACTTTCTTACTGTGGCTTCGGCATCCTTGAAGTACAGCTGGGTCAGAGCGTTATAGTTGACCTCTTTGCCCTCGCTCAGCACTTTCCTCTCTGCCTGATCGAATCCGGAAGTGATATTATTATATACTGCTTTGAGCTTTCCAGAAAACTCCGAAAGGGCATTCAAGTATTCCTTTGCAGCGTCCGTATCCTTTGAAAGGTAATCAACCTTGGCGCTTGTGACAAGCCTCCTTGCCAACTCATGGCCTGTGGGCTGAACATTTTCCATATCTGCCGAGATTCTGACCGCCAGCAGGTTTGCCAGAAGCTCCGATGCGACTTTTCCGATTAGTGTTAGGTTGTTTTTAGCGTCTTTTTCTGAGCTACGATCAAGTCCGGCCTGGTGTGCCATTGCATGCCCCAATTCGTGTATTATCGTGGATCTGACTACGTCCAGGCTTCCTTCCTTGCTGATGTACAGGTTATAAAGCTCCTTAGAGAGGTGCACTTCGTTCTTTTTAACATCGTAAAAGCCCATGACCTCTTTGCTGAGTTCCGACTCGTCATCTTTGCCCTGCCCATCTTCCGAATATATGCCCATATTAGGGGTTATGAATTCTATGCCATATTTCTCCTTTCCAAACTTTTTATACGCATCAGAAATCGAGTCAAGCAGCTTGTTTACATCCTCTACAAACGTTTTTTTGCTTACGTTTGAGGCCTGTGTCGCGCTTTCCCTGGGCATTTCCTTATTCTCCTGCTTCTGTGCGGCATCGTGCACTGCAGACTGGTTTTGCACTAGCGGTTTTTCCTCTGGCTGCCTGAATTTTATCGCGCCCCTTTTTAGCTTTACGGTGACGTTGTCTCCTGCAACGTCGCTTTCTACAGTACTGTGCTTTATAGGTTCAAACTCCCATCCAGAATAGTTCGCCTTTGCAGAACATACAAGATTTATTGCTTCAAGTGTTTCCAGGAAGGGCTTAAGCCGCTTCTCTCCAATGCCAACTTCAATTTCTTCTCTGCCAGAAAAGATAGCGTCAATTATGTTGTTGAGTCTGTCTGGATCCCCTGCTCCCTCGGCAATGCTAAAGCCCAATGCCTCGGTCTGCACCCTGTCCACAACCTCTAGCAGCTTTTCGTCCGCCATAGACTCATTATTATATCGGCTTAAATAATATTTAAAACCAGTGCAGTGTCTGCTGATTTTAACGCATTACCTCTAAAATCAGCCCACGCCTCCATAATCCACTACGAATGTGTAGTTCGAATCTGCAGGATATGTTGCCGTAACTACTGCAGAAGTGGCGCTGCCTGATATCAGCAAGTCAATGTTCTCGAATCTGATGCCCTCCGAAACGTAGCCGCCGGGCCAGGACTTGTAGTACAGGCTCATCTGGCTGACAGATTCGTTTAACGGGATGGTGCCCAGCCAGATCTCTGTTCCGTTCTGAAGCAGTACTCTTGCACTGTCATTCGAATAAAAATCAAGCTGCGTGCTGCCAAGAATCCTGTTGGCCGCGGAGCTGACATTGGACGGCGTGCTGCTCGAGGAGAATAGCATGCTGCCGAACGGAAGCTTTATGCTTGATCCGGGCGCTGCAGCCGAAGTATTTACATGGTTGGCCGATACGATCAGTGCAGCTGCATTGCCGCAAATTCCGCCTCCTCCTCCCGCACTTATCCAAAGCTTGTAATCCTGCGCCGGGGCATAGAAGGAACCTGCATATGCATAGCACCTCGAGTTCGTCGAATTGGCAAAATATGTCTTGCCGTTGCTTCCGTTTATGTTCAGATGCGCATAACCGGAGTTTCCTCCAGCCGTATAAACGTAGAGCATGCCCCCACCCCATTTGCATGTGGCGTATACTAAAGTGCTGGCGTGGCTTGTCTGGTTATATTCATTAGGATTTGATATTGTAAAATTTGCACACGAAGAGTAGTTCGCAGACGATGTGCTAGCAGGTTGTGTGCCTACTATGCTGGAATAAGGTCCGCTCTGGCTAGTGTTAGTGCTTGGGATTGTTGTGGCCGGAACTGCAATGCTGGTTGTGTTAATATAGTTGGGTATGGTTGTAGGCACGGAATGGTTGCTGCTTATTACGGAGGAATTTAGCAGCATCGGCCCCGCCGAACCAAGAATTGCCAGGAACAGCGCCCCGAATATCACAGCAATTATTATGTAAAATATTACCGCAACTATAAGCTCGTCAAGTATGAGGCTACCTAACGCCATAAGCCTGCTTATAGAAAGCAGGTTCGAAAGTGAGATTATTTCTATTACTAAGCTCCACAAGCCAAACAGCAGTATTACCAGATACCCAAGTATGCCTAATGGAAGTAGCCAATAAACAAGCACCGCCGGTATCATGGCGTAGGTGAACGCAGTAAATGCCGTCGAGTATGGCTTGTTGTACATCTTTAAAAGCGACTTTATTATTACGTGGTACATCGCGGTGTCAAATAACAGGCCAAGTGGCACAAGGACTGCGAAAAACGCTATAAGGTATAATGCAAAATACAGTCCGCCACCAGGTGCGGCTGCGCCAGGTCCCAACGCACTGCTTCCGGAAAACCCTCCAAATACGCTGAGGAAGCTTGCATTTGTCAGCAGGGACAAGGCAACTCCAAGTATCAAAGGTATTATCGCTATAGTGTAATAGAATTTCAGTGCATCGCCAACGCTAAGTGCACCTCTTGCGTTTTTCCCAGGATGAAGCATTATTCCGAATGCCTTCCTGTAAGATTCAACAAAAAAATCCACAAAACTCATTATACCACAGTCCGCTATTTATGTCATTTTTTGAAACAAACACCAATAGTGTTGTGGATAAGCAGCTTTATATATTTATACTTCAGTAAGGTCGTACCTTGTGCTAGGACACTACGGAATTCAGAAGGATAAATTTTGCAGATGAGATTCGTTTAACGGGATGGTGCCCAGCCAGATCTCTGTTCCGTTCTGAAGCAGTACTCTTGCACTGTCATTCGAATAAAAATCAAGCTGCGTGCTGCCAAGAATCCTGTTGGCCGCGGAGCTGACATTGGACGGCGTGCTGCTCGAGGAGAATAGCATGCTGCCGAACGGAAGCTTTATGCTTGATCCGGGCGCTGCAGCCGAAGTATTTACATGGTTGGCCGATACGATCAGTGCAGCTGCATTGCCGCAAATTCCGCCTCCTCCTCCCGCACTTATCCAAAGCTTGTAATCCTGCGCCGGGGCATAGAAGGAACCTGCATATGCATAGCACCTCGAGTTCGTCGAATTGGCAAAATATGTCTTGCCGTTGCTTCCGTTTATGTTCAGATGCGCATAACCGGAGTTTCCTCCAGCCGTATAAACGTAGAGCATGCCCCCACCCCATTTGCATGTGGCGTATACTAAAGTGCTGGCGTGGCTTGTCTGGTTATATTCATTAGGATTTGATATTGTAAAATTTGCACACGAAGAGTAGTTCGCAGACGATGTGCTAGCAGGTTGTGTGCCTACTATGCTGGAATAAGGTCCGCTCTGGCTAGTGTTAGTGCTTGGGATTGTTGTGGCCGGAACTGCAATGCTGGTTGTGTTAATATAGTTGGGTATGGTTGTAGGCACGGAATGGTTGCTGCTTATTACGGAGGAATTTAGCAGCATCGGCCCCGCCGAACCAAGAATTGCCAGGAACAGCGCCCCGAATAATATTACCGCAACTATAAGCTCGTCAAGTATGAGGCTACCTAACGCCATAAGCCTGCTTATAGAAAGCAGGTTCGAAAGTGAGATTATTTCTATTACTAAGCTCCACAAGCCAAACAGCAGTATTACCAGATACCCAAGTATGCCTAATGGAAGTAGCCAATAAACAAGCACCGCCGGTATCATGGCGTAGGTGAACGCAGTAAATGCCGTCGAGTATGGCTTGTTGTACATCTTTAAAAGCGACTTTATTATTACGTGGTACATCGCGGTGTCAAATAACAGGCCAAGTGGCACAAGGACTGCGAAAAACGCTATAAGGTATAATGCAAAATACAGTCCGCCACCAGGTGCGGCTGCGCCAGGTCCCAACGCACTGCTTCCGGAAAACCCTCCAAATACGCTGAGGAAGCTTGCATTTGTCAGCAGGGACAAGGCAACTCCAAGTATCAAAGGTATTATCGCTATAGTGTAATAGAATTTCAGTGCATCGCCAACGCTAAGTGCACCTCTTGCGTTTTTCCCAGGATGAAGCATTATTCCGAATGCCTTCCTGTAAGATTCAACAAAAAAATCCACAAAACTCATTATACCACAGTCCGCTATTTATGTCATTTTTTGAAACAAACACCAATAGTGTTGTGGATAAGCAGCTTTATATATTTATACTTCAGTAAGGTCGTACCTTGTGCTAGGACACTACGGAATTCAGAAGGATAAATTTTGCAGATGAAAATGTAAGATCTAACTTCCAATTAGGCAAATTCAATGGGGAGCATACCAAACTAAACAGGGTATTAAGTCATAGTCTCAAACGGCATAAGGAGGCATTATACTTGCCTGCAGTTCGCCTTCATCCTCCGCGGGAATGACCTTACTTTATTCGGTACGCTTGAATCTCTCTTTTCAGCTTGGCAACGTTGCCATTTTCAATGTCCCTGTCCAACATCTGGTAAAGTTTCCTGTTGCTTATACCGCCTGTACCATCTTCGTCTGCCATTTTACGGATTTCATTTAGCGTGCTTATGAAGCTGCCGTTCGCAACGTACCTGACCGTAAACATAAACATGCCGACGTCATACGCGCTATATTTATGCAGCTTACCTGCTATACTTCTGGGCTTTTCATCGAGCAATTTTGCAACTGACGACAAATTAAATTCATCTAGGAACATATGTTTTATATCATCCGCGCTTCTAATCCTGTCCCGCTCCCTAGCTTCTATGAGCGCCTTCACATACCTTTCCACAAAATGGGCTCCGCCTTCTATGAAAATATCCGTATCCTTGCCGTGCAGGACCCTATTTACCTGTTTTTCCGAATTTAATCTTTCATTCTGTACTGCATGAAAGCCCTCATGGACTACTAACTGATATAGGTGCCTTACTAAATCGTATGCAGTGCGTTCGCTAATGTTTCCTTCATATCTTTCCATGGGTTCAATGAGGTTCTTGATACCTTCAAACGGATCTACTCTGAAACTCTTCGATTTGTAAATTCCTAGAATTCCTAAAGATACAGGGACGTCTATATCCTCCCCCACTTTGAAATCGCTTGGCTTCAAGTCAATCCACGCGTCTCCAGCCGCAAGCCTCATCATTCCATTCAGATCGCGCAACACCATTTTCCCGAGGTCATCCAATAATGAATATAAGAATGCTTTGTCTTGCAGTTTTTCTTTGGCACTTGCTCCATTAAACTCGGATTCGAGGCGCCTGGCAATGTCATGAAGCTCGATTGCGCTGTTATCCAGCATGTTGTACATCTGCATATCCGCATTGGCCGCTTGGACTTTGTTCCCGCCCGGCCCAGGTAGGGCGCCATTCAATTCTTTCTTAAGCCTTTCCATTTCGCCAAGGACCTTCTTTTCGTTTTCGTACATGTCCCTGCCCACGCGCTCCATCCTTTTAAAGTACCCCTCCATCCCTCCTATTGCATCCTCACATTTTTCAAGTTCATCGCGCATGCGCTTTTCTGGATTCAAATTTTTGTTTTGATCTGTGCTCAGGCCAAGCACGTCCGTCATATACGGGCCCAGGCTTTCAAAGAGATCAAAAGACGAATACAGGCTTGAGTATTCTACCGCGGCCGCGCCAGGAAAGTATTCTTTTACATATTTCAAGGATTTTATATTTTTCGACGCCTTGCTGACCAGCCTGTCGAAACTCATTCCCTCCTCAAGAGCCTTTACAGCCCCTAGCACAGGTCCGCCATAAATCTCCAGCGCAGAAAGCCCGTCTTCTATGAATTTCAAGTACGTTATGGCCTCTGCAGTGGCTTCAAGAAGGTAAGTTTTAAAGTATCCCAAGTCTATCTCACCACCATTGTCAGTGTAGTCGCGCTTCTTTTTCTTGAATTCAGTCTTAATTTCGGCGTGCTTATCCATGAGCTCCTTGGATTTTTTCAAAAGCGTATCAAAATAAATCTTTGCTGCATCTGTATCCTTGTATAAGTAGTCAAGTGTCGCCTGATTGAGGAGCTCATCGGCCAGAGCTTTATTTGTGGGAGATGCGCCTTTAATCTCGATATCAATCCTTGCCCCGAAAAGGTTTGCCAAAAATTCTGAGGCAACAATATCTCTTATCCCCCTGTATCTTAGGCGGCTGCTGCCATAGTATTCGCCGCGTAGCCCATAAGTTTTGTCATAGCCCATCTGCGTAGCAAATGCATGTCCGAGTTCATGCTCCAATGTCAAATAAATATCCTCATTGCGGATCGAGGTATCATTTAATAAATATTTTTCATATAGCGCCCTAGTTAGATGAATGGTGTTTTCAGAGTCTTTGTAGTAGCCCAAGACGCCCGCTTTAAATTTCGATTCGTTGTCGGGCTCTGCTTTGTCATCTGAAAACATTCTGACTTCAGGTACTTTGAATTCTATGCCGTACTCTTCCTTGCTCAGCCTCTTGTAATGCTCTGCAATTTTTTCATAGCTGCTGTTTACCACTTCGGCAAATCCCATAGCGCCGGGTGTTTCCTTTTTTGGCCGTGCTGTAACCTGTGCTACAGTTTCATGCACATTACGCTCAATTGTAGTGGCGCTTGAATTTGCCGGTTTGGCGCTATCCGGAGTCTTGAATTTAGCCTCTCCCGCCCTTAGCCTTATGGTTACCATACTCTTCCTCTTTGTGTCTCTAGAAATGCTGTGCCTGACCGGAAAGAATTCCAAGCTTTCGCTGTACGCCTTTGCTTCGCATATGCTATTTATGCTTTCCAAGGCAAGCAGTACGGAATCAAGCTTTCCTGCTTCTACGCTTAAGTCTGCGGCGTCCTTCTTGCCAAGGGCAACTTCAATGCCATGATTGAGTGCATCAATGTAGTTGCTATCGACATGTGCGCGGCGCGCAAGCGCGTTCTCGTATGCCAGGTCAAAGATATCCTTCACGTCAGCATCCATGCAAACACTATATATACTGCACCTGCCATGATATTTATATTTTTTCTAGTGCACAGGGCTGTATAAAAATTTTAGGTTTGGCTATTTTAAGGGTATTATAATGGTGCTCGCATCTTTGCTCGGCATAACAATCTCCGTTGCAGTAATGCTGCTTGCAGCCGGGCTTCTACTCAAAAAATCAAGATCAGGCGCAGTGCTTGCAGTCATGATAGGCATAGGTGCAATGGCCATAGCGCTTGTGGCGCAGTCGATTTTCCAGGAGATCCCATTCATACTCATACTTGAGTCTTCAAAGAGCTTGTCCGCCGCAAGCCTGAAATACGTTGCCCTTCAAAAGGAATACCCCCTTGCAATAGCCGCTTTCTTGGGAATAATGGCTGGGCTTTGGCAGGAAGGCGCGAAGCTTTTTGCAGTAAAGTACCGCACGGTGCAGGATGCGTCCTGGATTGGCTTTGGTTTTGCGGTTGTCGACATCGCAATTTTTGTCTTCGGGCTACTCCCTGGCCTTTCTACGTCTGGCACTGCTGCTGCAACCGGCGCATTTTTGCTGATAGGCATAGTCCTGCAAGCGCCATTTTCAATGATATTCCACACTAGCACAGCGGTCTTTTTGAAAGGCGGCATTGCAAGGAAGAAGGCGCCCAGAAATTTTTTGGTTACTTTCCTGGCCCACTCATACATAGATGGCATGCTAATCTATATAACCATAGCTACGGCGCTGTTAGGCTTTTCATATGCTGCAGGAGAACTTATTGTTTGGATACCATCAACTATAATCGCCCTTATTTTTCTCGCCTACATGATGAGGCACATTGGTTCTGGAGCTGCGCAGGATTAGCCCTCTGAGCATAAAATGATAAATTAGTTTGCTGGCAAATCAATAGCATGGAACAGCGCAGCTACGGATACGCAGCACTGGGAGCATCCAGGATATTTAGGAGCATAGGGCTGATAGCCGTAAACGTATCTTTTCCGCTGTATCTGTACGCGCTGCATCTTGACCTAATATCCATAGGAATAGTAATATTTGCAACAGTACTGTTCAGCATGGTTGTTGTGCTTATTGGGGGCGCCATAGGGGACAGATATGGATATAAAAAATCATTGATAATATCCGAGGGAATATCGTTTGCCGGGATATTGCTGCTGTCCGTTTCCACGTCTATCTACCTAATAATAGCGGCTATCATACTGGGCGGACTCAGCGGCGGAGGAGGCACCGCCAGGGGCACCTTCTCAAACGGGCTGATGCCCTTCCTGGCAAACAACTGGCGCGACGAAAAGGAAAGAGTAAGGCGCATGTCCCTGCTAATGCTGCTCGGGGGGTTTGGCAGTGTAATCGGCGCCCTGCTGGTCTCGCTCCATTCTTACTTTGCAACTATATACGGAAACATTTCCGCATTTAGGGTGGTGTTCGAAATTTCAGCTGTGCTTCTTCTTCTTTCCCTGCTCTCGCTGTTCCTACTCTCGGAGATCAAGCGCCCTGCAAAGACTACTAAGGTGATGAAGCGCACGAGCATGAAATACATACTGCGCATAATCGCTGCAAACAGCCTTAGTGGCGCAGGCATAGGCATGTCAATACCGATACTGCCGCTATGGTTCGAGTTATCGTTTGGCATAGGCACTTCATACATAGGCACGGTCTACATAGTCTACTACGCAATGGGCATACTGGGGTCGTACCTTGCAAGGGCGATATCTTTCAAGTATAACCTGATTAATGTTGTGCTTGCAACAAGGCTTTCAAACGGGCTGCTGCTTATTGCAATGGCACTGTCGCCTATACCTGTGCTTGCATCTGCATTTTTCGTGTTAAGGGGTGTAGTGGCATCCTTCGGCTCCCCCGCGAGGTCAACTGTCATGGTGCGCGGCGTGGACGTTGAGGATTATGGAACTGCAACAAGCGTTCAGGGTATAGCTACCAGGGCATCGCAGATGACAGCTGGCACCAGCGGCTATCTAATGGACATAGCACTTCCGGCGCCACTAATTATAGGCGGTGTATTGCAGGCAGCCAGCGGCTTCGCCTACAAGAAACTGATAAAGTAGCGCGCTACTTTCTGTAAAAACCTAGTCCATCGCGCGCTGTTTTATACGCCATTATTACTGCGTTCTTAGGTATCTTCCTGCTTTTATGTATTACAGAGTACAGATCGCTGTTCCATTCAAGCACGTTAGATAGGTATAGGACATCGGGAGCGTGCTTATCAGGCACCCTTTGAAGATATCTTTCAATGCTGTCATGAATAAGGTTTATCCCTGGTATGTTCCTTTCAAGCTTTATCCCAGGAACTAAGAAGAACTCATATCTATGAAGCCCAACATTTCCGAGCCACTCCGAGCCTGCTATCACAGTTTGCTTTAGCGACACAGTGTTTCCATAACTGGTATTCCTTCTTATGAATACATCCTTGCCTTCGTTTATCTTTTTGCAGAGATGCTTGAAATTGAGCAGCTGTCCAAGGTTTATATCAATTCCAGTAATGCTTTCGAAATCATTGCCTTCAGCCAGCGCAGGCAGAAGTTTCAATATCCCTCCTCCTCCAACCACAAACAAAAGCCTTTTTTTGCCCCTAACCACCCGCCTTAGCTTGTCCAGGGTTAAGATGCTGTAGGTTTCGTTGGTGTACGGATATTGAAAGCATTCAGGCCTGTCCTCGCTCCTAAGCAGGTCTGCCATGCCTACGATTTCAACCCGCAGTTTTTTAGATTTGGAGCTGCACCGCGCGAACGACTTTTCTTCTTCGGCGGTCCATGCTAGGCTTGATGCACCTGCTTTTCTGGAATTATATGTATTGGTCATTTACTTCCATAACCTCATTGTTCTTCATCATCCTTCCTTAAAAGCATTTTTAGCCCGGCAGCAAGTGCGATTATGCCGGGTACGCCCGCAATCGTCGCGCCAATGGCAATATCATTTTGCAATGGATGTCCTAGCATATACTGCGCAGGGAGCGTAACATTTGAATTGTAAGCAGCAATCTCATGCGGATCAAGGCGTATCATAAGGTATGCCGAAACCCCCTCAAGCGCGCTGCCGGCCAGAAGCGCCGCTTTGCCAAGCGCCCTCCTGATGCCACTTGACAGTTTTTCATTTCGCGCCTGTGCTGCATGCCCATAAGTATTTTCAGTCGTTTGCATGAATATCCGATTAATATATCCGCTTTTTGAAATATTTAGATTTTACCTAACACTTTTGACAATGCCGCATATTTCTATCATGCAGTAAAGGTTTTATAGCTGGACATACGTATAGCAGCAAGGACGGTAATCACATGTCAATATACGTTGCAATATTTGACTCTAACGGGGTGCTGCTGGACGGCAGTGAATCCAACGAATACTTCAACAAAGAGGCAATAAAGCTGCTCAAGGCTGCCGGAATAGCGGCCACTGCAAAAATGCTGGACAGCGCATGGATCAAGGCTATGCGAGGCACAACTCCCGGGGAGGATGAGCTCTACATAACAATGGGCAGGTTCACGAAGCTGCTCGGCGCACCACCAAATCTTCAATCAGAATTCGTAGCGCTGCACAAGTCTTCGACCAAGCTGTATAGGGCAACGGAGCA
The DNA here is from genome assembly GCA_009387755.1 of Candidatus Micrarchaeum acidiphilum ARMAN-2. NCBI lineage: Archaea > Nanobdellati > Microcaldota > Candidatus Micrarchaeia > Candidatus Micrarchaeales > Candidatus Micrarchaeaceae > Candidatus Micrarchaeum > Candidatus Micrarchaeum acidiphilum. The sequence goes on along the minus strand of GG697240.1, from coordinate 54,147 downwards.
GGACCTAAGGCAGTCCCTGACGAAGATAAAGCGCTTGGGCATATACCTGGCAGTGCTAACCGATTCCATAAATTCGAAGAAGGAGAAAGAGGACATGCTCGCATACGCAGGCCTCGGAAGCATATTCGACGAGATATTTGTGCCAATGGACACGGGTCACAGGAAGCCGGACCGCGAAGCATATGAAGTTGCGCTTGCGCACTTCAAGGCCCGGCCCGAAAACGCAGTTTTCGTCGGCCATGACAAGGATGAGCTTGACGGCGCAAAACTGATGGGCATGACAACGATATCATACAAAGGCCATCAAAGTGCCGACTACGCCGCGGGAAGCTTCAAAGATATAATCAAGATACTGAAAAGCCTAAAAAAGAGTTGAAAGAGCTAGCAGCTGATGCAAGGCTTGCTTTTAAGGGTTGTGCCCAGGGCACTGGTGGCGTGTCATTTTACAGATACTTAAACAAAGCAACATCGAACCGTATCATCTTCATCACAACTTGAATAAAACAACAGTTACAGATTTCGGCATTAATATAAACCAGTTGATTCTACCCAATAGCACTATATTCGTATCATGGGAGTCCAACAAAGTCAAACGATGTGTTTATCTTATCCTCTAATCGCTTTAGCCACCAGATTGTCCACTCATCTCTGCCACCGCATTATCCAATTCTCAATATACCTTTTTATTTCTTTCCATTTTGACTGCGGTAGGCAAAAAAGTCTTCAAATTACTATTCTAAGGCCAGCAATTCCCGTTATGGCCTGACTATGGTCCCTGGCACATCCTTTCCAAGAAGCGCGTCGCGTATCCTGCCTGGAACCTTGCCGTTTATTATTATGCCCTCGGTGCCGCTTAAAGATACCATCTCATGCATGCCCAAGACCTTTGTTTTCATGCCCCCTGTAACGTCTATTTTCATCTTGTTGGTTTCTGCGTGCTCCAATATGCTGTCTATATTTGATCCGTCTATGAGCCTTACAAGCTTTGCATCAGGATTAGTCCTCGGATCCTTGTCGAACACGCCGTCAACGTCGGTTGCAAGCACAAACCTGTCTACGCCAATCTGCCTCGCCAGGAAGCTGAATACCTTTTCTGTAGAGGCTATGCTAACGCCCATCTTCCTGTCCATGACCACATCGCCGTAAACTATAGGAACAAAGCCCCTGTCTATTGCATGCCTGATGTGCGCTGCGCTGCCTTCAGAGGGCACGCCGCCATCCGCTATCATGAATGAGGAAGGCGAGAACGGGAATGGATCTAGCCCTGCGTTTATCGCCTCACTAATTATTATCCTGTTGAGCTCCTGCGCCACCTGCTGGGTTATTGCGGCTCCTTTCCTGCTCTCAGGTCCGACAAGCCCTTCGTTTACCCTGTAGGTGTGTGCTGGTATGTGGCCAAAAGACCCCGAGCCGTGGCCTATTATAAGGTCGAAACCCCCTTCATCCTTTGCAGCCTTTACCTCGTTGATAACCCTACTGATTTCGTCAACAAGTGGTTTCCTGGCAGTCGCTATATCAGATACTACGCCTCCTCCAAGCTTTATCATGTAGAGCTTCTTTGCCATTTCTTCACTGCGTCTAAGTTAATAGGTTTATTTAATATTTATTATTTATGCACAGGAGCCATAGATTCTTGGTCGATAAGCGACTCTTCTCCTTCCAGCATCTCCGGCCCTGCACCCATCTTAGATTCTATTATGCTTCTTGCAACTCCGATTTCTTCAAGCATCTTAATCACCTTGCTTCTGTTGCTCGAGGTAGTTATTATATGTGCATTCGGCCCTGCGTCAAACGTGTACGCTGCGACATACTTGCCCTCGCTTTCGTTGAGCTCGTGCATTGCGTATATTATGCTGCGTGATGCATCGCTCAGGTACATTATTGGCGGCCAGCTGTCCATCATCGTGGCGTGCATGTTGTTGCTGTCGCGCATCACAGTTTCGGCAAGGACCTGGAAATCTTTGTTCGTGACTGCATTAACAACTTTTTTTACGCCTTCCTCCGCCACCTGCGGTCTAACCCTGTATAGTGAACTAGTCTTTACAGTAATAGCATGCCCTGCACTGCTAGAAACTTTTTTCTTAGAAGGATCAACTATTGCGATTATGTCCATCAAATCAGGCCAGTATCGATGATCAACTACCTGCTCTGCAAAGGAGTCGCTGCCATCTTGCTTGCTTCCCGCATCCCATTTCACTATGCCCCCGTAAACGCTTCTGCACGCGCTTCCACTTATCTTTCTTGCCATTATTGATATCTCTCTGGAGTCCATCTTCAGATCAAGGGCGTTAGACAGCAGGAATGCAAGAGTCGCACCGCCGGATGCGCTTGAAGCCAGGCCGCTGTCTGATGGAAAATTATTTTCTGACACTATCAGTGCATTCGTGTTTATTCCTGCCGCCTTTTTGCAATAGGCAAGCATCTCGCTTATAAACCTAGATTTCTCGTTTGCACCCTCTTTGATGTTCTCCTCCTTCCCGTTTATGAACAGTCTATCGCTTTTCAGCTTGCTGGAAAAAAGCACGCTAGTCTTGGTGCCAACATTCCTGTCAAGGGTCATGCTTATGCTGGAGTTATTTGGAAGGTTTATCTTGCCATCCCTCTTGCCCCAGTACTTTATGAAGGCTATGTTCGAGGATCCAATCGCAGTGTAAATTCTATCTTCCATAATTTCACCATCTAATTAACCGACGCGCCGCTCTTCGAAACACCAACAGAGTAGTTTACGTAGCCATGCAATGCCAACTCCTTTTCAAGAGCGTCGTGGTCTTTTGTAATTGCAATGGCGATTCCTCCGCCTCCTCCACCTGACAGCTTCGCGCCAAGGCCACCTGCAGCTTTGGTCAGGGCAATAGCGTCTTCAAGCGATTCGCTGGAAACTCCAAGCATCCTCAGATAGGAGTGGTTTTCATCCATAATCTTTCCAAGGCTCTCAGCATCATCACTTTTCAGCGCGGCTATGCCCCTTGTGCTGCAGGCCTCTATCCTATCTAGCAGGTAGTTCGCGTATTCTCGGTTGCTTTCATAAATCTCCCTCACGCGCCCAACCATCTCAGCAGTGCTCTTCTTGGGTCCGGTGTCTATTGCATGCAGAACTATATTTGTATTTATATCGTTTTCCTTTTTTGCGCCAGATGAGCCTCTGTAGCTTACGAAGCCCCCATAATATGAAGTGCTGACGTCTATCTTTCCTGCGCCTTCGTTTTTGTGCCGCACCCTTTCGCCATCCTTGGCTATCTCGATTATCTCATCGTGACCCAACGATATTCCAAGATAGTTCAGCATTGCCAATGTAAATGCGGTATAGCATGACGCGCTGCTTGCAAATCCTTTTTGCGTGGGTATTTCTGACCTTATTTCGGCCTTGATGCCGTTAAGCCCTGCGCCATACTGTTTGTGTATCCTTGACGCTATGACGGCAAAAGGCAGCAGATCTGCGTCTACTGCGCTGTTCTCGCCTATGAATTTAAGTATGTGCTCCGTCTTGCCTTTCTGGTCGGGGATGGAGTCCTTTGCAAAATAAGAAATGTAAATAGATTCGAGCTCCTTCTCTGAGAAATTTCCTGACCTGCCGAAATCAAGCAGGCCGACCGAAAATTCTCCAGCAGCCTTTCCAACGTTGGCGTAGGCGTATTTGTCTATAGCCATGGCAACTGCAAGCCTGTCGTATACCACAGCATGCTCGCCGAACAGCTTAATCACTCCTGGCGCTCTGGCTTCCATATTCAACGCTATTTTATGCCCTAGCATTCTTATTAACCTTGCAGCGTATTCGTCAATCGGCGAATCAGTCCTCGCGCCAGGGGCTGTGAAAAGTATAAATATTATATATAACCAAATGCATTCTGCGTTAAAGATGCGATGGTGCAAAATATGGTAACCGTACCTAATCCAAAAAAGAGCTCAAGTAGGCCCGAAGCCTCAAACGCGGATGCAAAGCAGCAGCTGGACGCAGACGTGCCAGCCATCAAAGCGCTTACAATGGATGACGAAGCAGTCGAAAGGCTCGTGAAGGATTTTACAGAGTACGCAAAACGCAACTCCTACGACGCACCCTCCATACTCGCAAAGCTCAAGGACGAAGGCATAGCAGGAAGGTTCATACTCGACCTTTACAGGTTCAGCAACAAAAATTTCGCTGAAATGATAGATAACATGGCAAGCGAGGCAGCCATAAGCAAATTCTGGACCTACGCAATGCACCCGGAATGGCAGTAGCAAAAAGCAAAGAATTGCCATATGTAAAATCTTGGGTAATTAAATGGTGACAAAAAACGCAAAAGACTTCAGGGTCGATAGCGTGTTCGACCTGTACCGCATACCCTATGGCAGCGGCGGAAAGATATGCGTGCCTGCAGAATTCGTCGGCATAACTAAGAATACAGAGCAGAATGCAAGCTGCACGCTTTTCATAAAGACAAAGTACAAGCACGATTCGGGAAAGAATGTGTACATATTCATATATAACGTGGACGGCGGCACCGCTGAAAAGACCGTCAAGGAATTCATGGAAGCGCACCACGACAGCGCACTGACCTTCGCAAGGCTGCGCGTGCAGAAGCGCAGAGACCTGAGCAGCAGGGACTACCCGTTCTATTTCGAGGCCAGGCTTGCGGATTCGGAGCTTGAGTTCTTAAACAGAGACGATACCTTTGTGGGCAAAACCACATTGGATGGATTCGGCCTGAGGGAATAGGCGAAATCAGCGGGCATGCGGCAACCAAAAAGGTGAAAAGACGCAAATCTTTAAAACGGCAAAGGAAGGGATAAAAAGGCATAGCGCAGGGCTGATTGGCACAGTCCTGGCTGCAGACGGCGCCCTAGTGGGCGCGCTGCCCTTCCTGAACCCATCTGCTCCGTTTTTCGGCACAAACGTGACATTCGACGCCATATTCGGAACATTCTTAGTTACATATGGCTCCGCGCGAATTGCAAAAGCAGAGATAAAGCCCGCGCTTGCAAGAAGGCAGCAGCGCGTTGCGCTAAGCCGGATGGAAAAGGAGAAAGAAAAGGAACGAGAAAGCTACGACATAGAGCTGGACCACAGCATATTCGAGAGAATGCCCAAGGAGACCTTCATCAAGGACACCAACATAACTTCAGAATGGAAGCTTGATTGGTCCAAGGAGATGGCGATAAGGGAATTGGTCCAAAACGTCAGGGACGAAAAAGCCCTGGGCTATGCAACGACGTTCGGAGTGTCAAGCAAAGGCGGAGACCTATATGTATGGGACAACGGCAGGGGCGCGGCAATGGACGGCCTAGTGTACCTGGGAGAGGGCGACAAGAAGAATGCGGAAGGCCTGGCAGGCGTTTTCGGCTCCGGGCTGAAGATTGCATACTTGGTCCTGCTAAGGTCCGGCATAAACATAAAGGTCATTGCCAACGATACTATAATAGAGCCGAAAATGTCAAAGGACAAAAACGGCAAGGAGGTCCTTACCTTGGAAATAAAGAAGCTGGACTCGGCGGCCTTCAAGGGCACGTGCTACATGGTTGAAGGAGAGGGCAGGATGGCAAAGCTCATGCGCAGCATGTTCGTGGACCTTGCCCCAAGGGACATAATAGCAGTCAACGATATAAGATCAAAGAAATCGGTCCTGACCGACAAGCTCATGGTCGAAAGGTCGCCCAAGATATATGTAAGGGGCATAGCGCTTGCGGATCTCGACGGCAGGAACGACTACGGGTTTACCGGCCTGTTCAGCTACGACTTCAACGGCGTCGCGCCCGGCGGAAAGGACATGATGTCAGGCGAGGACAGAATAGTGCCGAACTGGTACCGCGCAAAGATGGCCGCAGGCAGGCTAATAGCCAACCTGGCCAGCAAGGAGCACATAAAGGAGCTCATATACTGGATAAATAAAAACCAGGACTCGTTCGAAGCAAACGTCGATTTCGACGCGGTGGCAGACGCGCCGGCAAAGAAGGAATGGATTGAGGCCATAAAAGAGATATACGGCGAGGACCCTGTAATCCTTAGGGATCCGTCGCAGAGGAAAGAGGCGGAGTACACACTGTCAGAAAGCTCGATAATAGAGCTCCCAAACATTGAATGGGAAATGTTCTTCAACAGGTGCCTGGGCATACCATTCTATTCGCCAAAAGTGGTGGAGCAGAAGACAAACGTGGAGCAGGTAAGCCAGGAGTCGCTGACCGAGATCCAAAGGCAAAACTTCGACAAGGCTGCAAAGCTCTTCGAGGGCATAGGCATAAAGCTGCTGCCGCTGGAAGGAAAGAAGCCCCCTCCGGTGATAGAGTTCCAGGCCATGGCATCGGGGCTGCTGCGCGCCACCGGCATCGCGGACGTTTTGGACCGCAGCAAGCTACGTGTGCTGAGCGGCCGCTTCAAGGACGTGGACATAGTGCCGGTAGGTTTCTACACTGCTTCAAGCGATGGCGATACCGAGGGAATCACATACAGGGACAGGATAATGATAAAGACTGACATCCTTGACGATCCATACAAAACCATAAATGTCATAGCCCACGAGGTGACGCACTTCGTTGACGGCCACGGGGATGCAAGCCCGTACTTCGCCATAGACCTGGGCGACAGGTACGAAGAAATAATGAGGAGCCTGGGCGTGTTCAGTCTGAAAAGGGATGAAAACGCAGGCAGGGACACAGCCGAAAGCTCTAAGGAAAAGGGCGCGCAATAGCAATCAAATACTAATTATTTTGCGCCATGTATAAAAATATAAAAAGCGCAAGCGCTACGGTGCGTGCGCATGCCTTCTAGAGTGTGCAAACGCAAAAAGCTTTCATAAGGTGACGCTTTGGGCCTCGGAGCCATATTCATAGTAATAATAATTGCGGTAGACTTCCTCATATCGATGTGGGACGCCTATGCCGGCGGGTACAGCTTGGGCGCGATAAAAGCCAAGGGCGACAAGTCGAAGTTCAGGAAGGCAGCGGCGTACTCTGCTGTCGGTCTCGGCCTCGTGGGAGCCACTTACGTAATGGCGATAGTCCTGGGATTCCTGGCATACTACGCTTCGTACATAACGCTTTCCTCCTTCCAGTTCCTGCTCAGCTTTGACTTCATTTTCCTGGGCATACTGATCATAGGCTTCGGATTCATAATAACCGTGCAGTCAATAATAATAGCTGTAAGGAAGCCCGGCGCATGGAGCATAATAATAGCACTTTACAACTCCTTTGCAATGGCATTCGACATAAGCATGTACATATCCTCATTCAAGGAATCTATGGGTGTGATACGCTCTACCGGCCGGCGCAGCCAGGGAAATGCATACATGATAATTCTGATAGCCGTCCTAATTGCAGCAGTAATGGTGCATGCCGCGTACAAGCACGGCTATAGGAAGGCATCTGGCTCCATGCAGCACAGGGGCGCAAAGGCCCAAGGCAGCGGCATGATGGAGACTGTTGGCAGGCGCGGCAAATCTTAAAAGGCCCGGTACGCGCAAAATGCAAAGCAGGTATCAACCGGAAGTCTCAGCCGCACTCTGATTCGTGCGCCAAATAGGCAGCCTGGCAAATCCAATTTCTTGTATTCAACTACGCTACGGAAAAGCAAAAAGTATTTATAACAACCGCATGAAAAAACAATAAAAAGAGTATAATCAAGTATAGTATAAACAAGCATAGCACAGTTTGTTTGTATAATAACGTGATAAAATAAGCAGCAATGCGATAAAGCCCCTAATTCTCCTGTTCGCGGTGCTAGTTTTTACTTTACCGATAATACATCTAAGCCATGCAGGTACAGCCACAATTAGCCCGCAGAACGTCAGTGTTGACACCAGAAGCTCCCACAATTATACAACAACCGTATTTACTTTTACCGGAACCGGGGTTGGTCTTCCCCCAAACGGAAGCGGAACTCCAACTATGGCATACGATATACAAATAAAAGCCGAAACAAGTCTTGGCGGTGAATGTTTTATAAATGAAACATCTGAAACAAATGGCCAATCTTATAACTATAGCCTAATATCTAACGGGACTAATATAAATACTGGTTGTCTGGATAATGGATCTTTGACATTTGCGCCACTTTACGGTCCATATAACATAACATTTACTACATACAATGATTCGGGTAACGGCGCTGAAATCGCATCGGCCAAAGCAACATATACTGTAAATTACAACCTTGTAACTCCAACACTCTCTCTTTCTACAAACGCATTGGACGTTGGCCAATCAGCCATTATGACGGTCAAATGGAATTACCCGAATAACTCGTTCGCTACAGGAACTCCTCCGTTCACAGTTAATTTGTATTCAAGCTCTACGAGTTCCTGTGGGGGATCTGGCGCTACACTTGTAGATTCATCAAATGACATAACCACTTACTCAGAATCGTTTACTGTGTCTCCTACGACTACAGGCACCATATATTATTGTGCAGTAGTGAAAGACAGCTCCTATGGGAATCCGGAAACTAAAAGTTCTACTGCAATGCCGCTATATGTTGCAGGGACGCCTACAATCAGACTATCAGTCACTAATTTTAATTATGATCAGGGTCAGTCTGCTACGTTTGGCTTCGCTCTTAATGGTGGGATAGGCCCGTTCGAAGTGTCTTTGATATCCGCGCAAAACGGCTCACAGATAGGCAATACATTAACATTAAACTCGCCAGGCTCTTCAGGCAGCTTCACATTTAACTTGCCTAACACTCCTGGCAGTTACAGCTATTACGTAAAGGCGATAGATGAAGAAACGAACAACGGCGGTGCAAGTCCCTACACATTTGAGTCTTCCGGCTCTCCAGACAGCATCACATATACCGTAAGCCCCACCTTGTCCGTACCTTCCATATCCCTGAGCTCAAATCTCATAGAGCAGGGGCAGCCTTTCAGCGCATCGCTGTCGTGGACCGGCGGCACAGAGCCATACACTGCCAACGTTTACATTTATAATGCAACATCAAATGCGTTAATGACAGGGCTACCTGGCCTCAGCCTGGGCGGAATTTCCTCTGATACTGCGAATATACCAATACAGAGCAATGATCTTGCACCAGGAACATACTACCTGAAGGCAACTGTTGCAGACTCTAGCGGCACAGGTCCCGAAACAAACTCATCCCTATCCGGCAACTTCGTGATAACTGCAGCCCCAAAAATAATAGAGACACTATCATCTAACTCATTGACATATCCAAATTTCCCAACGGTCAAGATAAAGGCTGTCAATGGCACTCCGCCGTATTCGGTTGCTATATCAATTTCAAATCCATTCACAGGCTTTACCGAAAGCAATAGCGTAACAATAAATGCAAATAACGGCATTGCAAACTACTCAACAGGCACTCTGGACCCAGGCACATATTTCGCCAACGTGACCCTTACAGACAGCGCTTCACCCGCAGTAACCGCGTTTTCATCGAAACTATTTACGGTAAACAGCCTGACTCCATCGCTGTCTCTTGAGGTCCCATCCAGCTTTACCTACAATGCAGTAAACGCAACCGTAACCGCGTCGGTGTATCCTTCCGGCCTGACCGGAAACCTGATAATGTCTGTCAACGGAGGCACGGGCATTGACGTTGTCGCGCTTACGTCTTCATCCAATACCATAACATACAACGCACCTGCATCTGCTGGATCGTACTCGTTTACTTTGGCTACTGACGCAAACGCGATTTACAGCGCAGAAAGCACCACGGCAAACTACATAATAAGCCAGTATAACCCCAAGCCAAGCATATCCGTGCTTCCGTCAAACAGCTTCACTTACGACGGCTCAAATGCGATAATAAGCTACGGCCTTACAACATATTACAGCAATACGATTGGAATTGACCTATACGTTAACAACACTCTTGTCCAAAGCAGCACCGAACTCCCAGTAAATTTGGAGCTGATGCCCATAAAGACAAGCCCCTATTACGGCTATTATGGCGCCGCAGTGTCGCAAAACGGCACTTACCTTTATTCTCCAGCGTACTATTATAATTTAATATCAGTAATTAATACCAAGACCAGTGCAGTTGTAAAAAACATAAACTCAAGCCTTCTAAACGGCCCCACAGGGATCGTGATTCCGAACAACACGGGCAATGCTTACATTACCAACTACCTTAACGGCACTTTGGCGGTTTTTAACTTATCCACCAATACAGTGGAAAAAGACATACCACTGAGCAGCAACTCTTTGCTACTTTCTTCAATAAAACCATATTACATAGCTGCTTCGCCAGATGGGAAATTGTTATATGTAACGGACTACGGTACTGACAGCATAACTGTGGTAAACACAAGCACGGGCACAGTAATAAAAAATGTGTCGCTTCCGAGCTCCTCGGGTCCGTACTCAATAGCACTGTCTCAGAACGGAAATACGATATATGTGGCAGAAAATTCCTCTTCACTTTATTTGATAAACACAAGTACCTACACAGTAACAGCTGTATCACTTTCCCAATACTTAACAAAAGCAGGTTCAAATATGGCACTGGTCGGCTCTAACCTGTACATACCTGCAGATGCTGGCAGCACTGGTGTTGTTGTATACAATACAGCTACTGGCACATTAAGCGCCATTTCTGGAATTCCAAGCGGGATGACTGCAGTTTCTGCTTTGGGTGGGTATGTCTTCGCAAGCAATAGCTCTTTAAGAGCCAATAGCGTTACCTATATTGTGAACGTTTCTTCTGGGAGTCTGATGGGGTCAATAAACACAGGTTCAAATTATACTGAATATTCAGTTACGGATGGCAGTGACATATACTTAATCAACTATGAAAACTTTACCGAGCTTAAAAATATTACTGTAATAAAAAATATATCTGCCCCGACAAAGTTTAACTTTGCTTACACAGGCCCTGCAGCAGTAGGCAGCTATTCTTTGAAAGCGGTTCCTGTCCTTTCTGGCAATTACGTTCCCTCAAACGCAGTGTCTACACTAACAATATCCCCTGCCTCTCTAAAGGTTGTGAGCTCTCTTCCTTCAAACTCAGTTTACACAGGAACAAACTTCACTGTAACTGCATATAATGCCAATGCCTCGCAGCTCGGCCTTAGTGCAACCTTAAACGGCAATACGCTGCCAAAACCATCACTTTTAAACTCAAACGGAATAACAACAGTACCATTCTATGCCGGGGCAGAAAGTAAAAACGGAACTGCATATTTCACTACAGAGTCTAATACTGTCTATTATTATCCTCCTGGCTCAACCTTTGGCAACGACATAATATATCTGCCTAGCGGATTCGAATCTTACGGCATTGCAATATCAAACGTTACCGACTATGCATATGTATCATCATACGCAGGAAATACCATATTGGTACTAAATCTTGCAACAAACAAGATTGTAAACAGCATAGTTCTTCCAAACAGCTCGTCGGAGATTTACTACGACGTCCTTAGCAAGAACGACACAGTGCTCTACGCGTCAAACTACGGTACAAACAGCATAGATGCCATAAACCTTGCCACAAATGCAATAACACAGATAAGCCTTGGCTCAGATTCGTTTCCTATCCTTTCTATATGGTGCTTTCGCCCAGCGGCAGGCACCTCTATGTTTCAGGATACTACTATGATTTTACAGTAATAAATACAACTACAAACACCTTGCAATACAGAATACCAACATCCGAGGAGGATACCGGCCAAATATCAATATCATCCAATGGTGAATACTTGTATATACCTATATATTATGGAGAGTATGTTGAAGTGTACAACACCCATACAAGATCTACTGTAAAAAACGTTCCGGTATACTATCCGTATATATCTGCCGTGTCCGGAGGCAATGTCTATCTTTTTAGCTACGATCCATCTTCTAGCGGGTATTCTGGATCATATGCGTACGGCGTAGTAGTTCTGAATACCACTACAAACGCCCAAGTCGGCGGCATTCAAACAGTACCATTCTACGAAGATCCTTACTATGCCTTTACGGGAAAAAATGGGACGGTTTACCTTATAGGACCTTCTGGATATGAAAACGAAGCAAATAACTATACGATTGTCGCAATAAAACTAAGCCCTGAAACCGAATATTCTCTCCCTGCAGCTGCAGGCACATATGCGCTTGACTTCCAGATACCAAATTCGAACTACACCGGCATAGGCGTTTCAAACGACATATACACTATATCAAAGGCAACGCCAGACATCCACTTGTCTGGAATAGCTTCTAGCTACGTATACACTGGCAATTCCATAAACGCAACTGCAACATTCTCAATATCCAATACATTGCAGCCACTAGGCGGCACACTGATGCTAAATGGCAATACTATCGCAACCTATTCGGCAAATGCGCCGGGCCATGTACAGACCGCGCCGATCAACGCAATAAACGTGGGCAACTACACACTTGAATTCGAAACGCCTGGAAATGCAAACTACACCCCAGCAAACATAATAGAAAATTTTGTGATATCTGCTGCGGCTGCGCATACTTCAATTTCTGTGCCACGCAGCTTCGTATACAATGGCTCTAATGCAACCGTAACCGCTTCAATATCTCCGTCAAACGCAATAGGCAACCTATACATGTCAGTGAACGGTGGCCCATATTCAAAGGTTGACTCTTCCACAGCCGGTTTTGGGTCGATTGCCTACAACGCACCCGCAGTTGCTGGCAACTACTCCTTTGAGTTCTACAACACAGGCAACGTTGTATATGCAGAAGGATTCTCGATTGGAAATTATTCTATATACAAGGCAGCGCCGAAAATGTCGTTCCCCCAGTCCTGCAGCACCTATACTGTCGATGGTCTGTCATGCAATACGATTGCTTCGATAGAAACATACAACAGCCAGATAACCGCCAAACTCTATCTAAACGGAACGCTTGTAGGCAGCACGTCCAACACTATAACTTACACTGGTTCAAACTCAATAGGGCTCTATACCTACACTTTCAATGAAACAGGCAACGCCAACTATTCCGCAGACTCCATAACCTACGCATACGAAGTGCAAGCGCCGGGTTCAGGCCATGCAACCAGCACATCTACCTCGATTGCAACGACAACCGTGCTGTACATTGTCAATTCAACTACAACCTCTACTGCAACGACAACCGTGCCGCAACACACTCTAAACATATCCAGTTCAACAGCTTCATATACTGGATCTTTCGGTACATCGGCCGGAAAGCCCTTTAACATTAGCTTCGGCAACCTGGGCATGTTCGTTTCATTTGCAACTCCTTCTCCAAATTCGACTAACGTCAATTTCACAATTGCAAACTACACTGGCACATTGCCGTTCTTCGCCAACCACACAATGGTTAAGGCATTCATACTAAACTTTACCTCTGCAGGCAGCATAACCGCAAACATAACCACTACCTATGACTGCGCATCAGGATACCCAACTGCGCCATACGAACTCGTGAACGGTTCGCTGCAACCAATAGTGCCTTACACTGTAAACCCGGTAACATGCACTATATCATTCAGCGTTTCATCAGACCCGATAGTCGCACTATACGCAAACACCACAGTTCCAACCACCACTATTGCGCCTACCACTACACCCGCGACAACCGTACCAGCCGTGCCAAAACCCTCCAGCAACGACAGCGGCATAATTGCTGCATTAATAATAATAGTGGTGGCGGTAATATTCGCTTATGCGCTTGCCCGCAGGCAAAAGGGCAGGTAACGCATCGCTGCACAAATTTTACGCACATAAAAGGCCGCTTGCCTACCAAATTAAATAATTTTTAGAACGATATATGCTTGTGATATTATGAAAGTGGCAATAGCATGCAGCAAAGACAAGGAAATAGTGCCCCTCGACCAGGCGGAATTCATAGAAATATACGACGACCAGAGCGGCAAGCTTTCTGAAAGCGAAAATCCAGGCTATGGCAGCAAGGAGGCCACAATGGCGAGCATACTTAGGCTTAGCCCTGATGTTATTGCAGTGCGCGAGGGCGTGATGTGCCCAGGCTCCTACATGATGTCCCAGGGGAGCATAAAATACGCACTGATAAAGAGCAGCAAGGTCGAAGACATAATAAAGAACAAGGAGTACGCAGACGCCAAGGAGGAGCTTGCGGAAGAGCTGTTCGCGGAGTAAGCCATTTCATTTGGGCAATCTATTCATTATTTTCAGGCCCTGCCCAGCCTTCTTTTACTTCCTTTATAATCTTTTCCTTTATCCAGCCCTTATAGCGCTCAAGGAAATTGAAGTCCTCAACAGCCCTGAGAAAGCCGCCATAATCCCTTTCGATTCCGGTTACGGCGTCCAGGAATAGCGCGTCAGGACATGAAAAGAGCATATTTCTTATTTTCATGTTGTGGTCAAGTATCTCGGCGTATTCGCAGTATGGCTCAGAGCTGCGCCTGCTTGGCTCAATCCTGGATAATGCATCCTCAGATGCCCGATTGTCTTCTTCCAGCCTTGCAACAAGCATTTTGAAAGCAGTATCAGACGCATGCATCTTTGCTACATCCTGGCGCTCTATGCATGCCTTCAAAGCCATGCTGTCAATTGCGTCCCTAAGCATTGAGGCTACGTCGCTGCATATATTGGCATAGCTGTCAGTTTCTGATTCGACAGATGTAATCTCTATAGGTGGCAGTCGCCGTCTCCATTTCACAATATCTAATTATAGAGACGTCTATGCAACTTTAAACACTACGCCTTGGCATAAGACAAAAGGCGTATTGCGGCAATAAATAAATATCTTAGATCAGTAAATGATTGGTGGCAGACTGCACAAAAATGGCAGCCCAACTGTATAAGAATATGGTGGCTTTGAGAATGGTGAATTAAGTATGCCTGATAAAAGAACGAACGCAAAGTATATGATGGAAAAGAGAGCCGCAGAAGTCCATCAAAGGACACACGGCAATGTAATTGGCATGGAATACCTTGGCCTTGAGAACGGCACGCAGGTGCAAAAGAAGCTGGCCGAGTCCGAATACAAGTACCTTTCCGATGTTGCAATGCCTATCCTGAAGGACTCAAAAAACCTCAAGGGATTAGACAAAGAGGGCTTTTACAGGATATTCTCAATGATAATAATAGACATTTACATGGACAGGGTCAAGATATGCCTTGACGAAGTCACACCGGGATCCGAGGAGGCGGCGTTCTACAGCACTATCCAGGTAATGCTGCTCGGCGAGAGAAACAAGCTGCTTTCCGCGGCATCAGGACCCGAATCAGATGCGCAGGTCAGAGGCGCCTGGAATGCAGTACTTATTGCCAAGAATGCGATGACCGCAACAGACATTGAAACCGGCCTGGGCTACCTTTCAAAGGCTTCAAAAGGCCTTGATCTGAACCTCTCAAAATTTGCTGAAAAGCAGCTTACCACGCTGCTCCGTGCATACGACGACGAAGACGATTACTCTGAGGGCTCGGAAAAGGGCCCAACGGATCCCAGCGGCCTGTACCGCTGAGATGTGTAGTGGCGTGTGCTCTGCTAATGCAAATCCAATCCCAGCACTGGCAAGTATAAATATCTGGTAAGCATAATTTACTGTGGTGCTATGAATATCCAGAAGATGCCGCAAAGCGGTGAAATGGAGAAAAAATCCAGCGTTGCGTCTATTATAAGAAAGGAAGTATGGCCACCGGCCACGATTCCGCTTAGGAAATCATCTTCCGGGCAAGAATTCTTCGAAAAAATGTCCGATACGTTCAAGAACTCAAGCATAAGATACAGGACGCTAGCAGTTTATAACGCAGCGCTAGCAGTGGCAGAGGCTGCCGGTGCCGCCTGGTCAATATTTTCGGGCGCAGGCGCATCCATGGCTGCCACATTTTCCATATTCGGCGGAGTTTTCGCTACACTCTCAGGATTTTCATATCTGAGAATGAAGCGTAACAAGGCCATAAGCAAAGATTTACGGGGAGCCCTAGATATGGCAGGCGAAGCGGAAAGCGCAACAAGGACATAAGAACGCGCATTTATGCCGTGGCAATGAATCAGCTACCCTGTTTCACGCCCCTCCTGCGGCCTTCTCCTCGCTTTTCGTCCTGCTGCTCATTTGAATCTCTTTTGGCACTGGCCCTCGACGCCGAAGACCTTTTGCGCATTACGAACGCAGCTATCGCCAATATCACAACAACTGCAATTACTATGCCAATTGCGCTTTGACCAGCACCCTGCTGCCCTGCATTTGAGCCTGCCCCTGAGCTTGAACTGGCTCCAGCATCTCCTACCTTTATGTAATAGCTGCTGGATCCTGAGAACTGCTGGGAAGACGCCCCGTTCGGCTGCCTCCACTGCTCATATATCGTTACAGGGTAGGAGCCCTGTGCGCCGTTCGGATCAACATCCACGTAGAAGGTCACATTGGCGGCTTCGCCGGGCATTATGCTTTCCACATATGCAGTTCCTGAGACAGGAGTTATCGGGTATATTGACTGCAGCGAGAGCGACACCTCCTTTGCCGGCTCGTTCCCTATATTCTTTATTTCGTAAGTGACCGGCAGGTACGTTCCTCCAGGTGTCAGGCTGCCCCTTACTGCTGTCACGTTGAATTCTGCCGATGGGAACAGGCTGAGTGGTATCGCAACGGTCTTTGAGTAATTGCCCATGTAGTTGGCGCCCTCATACCCTATCATCGCATAGATGTCTGACGAGTTCTGCGGGTTGCTCTCATTGGAGCTTACCATGACGCTTTCAGTTGCACTTTGTCCTGGCTGCAGCGAACTTATGAAAAAGCTCCTTGACGAGCTTCCGACTATCGTGCCTCTGCCGCTTAATACTGATACGCTTACGTTCCTTGCAAGCCCGGAGCCTACGTTCTGTATTGCTATCTGCACCGACTGGTTGGAGCCAATGTAGAGTTCTGACGGCTCAGTGGACTGCACCGTTGCGATCACATCCGGCGAGTTCAGCAGCACGCCCACGGGCACGCTCACATTGCTCTCGGCATGCGTTCCGTTGTCGTACTGGTAGGATACTGTCATGTTGATGAACTGCGTGCCGTTTACTATGTTTCTGGCCACGTACACGTTTGCGTCTGCAGTTGCGGGTGTCCCGGGCTCCATGTTGCCCAGCACAAAAACCTTATTTCCAAACGGCTTGAAATATGTCGAATTCTCAAGAACCGCAGTCACGTTGTAAGCGGTTCCGGTTCCGAAGTTGGTCGCCGCAATCTGCATCTGAACGTTCTGGTTTGGCTCTATCTGCGATGAAGGCGCCAGATTGATGCCGAGCTTCGGCAGCCCATGCACGTATATGTATATCGGCATCACAGATTCGCCCGGAACGTCGTAGCTCAGCAGCCCGTCGCTGACCGTTGTCTCGTAAGTGGCTACTACGGAAATGGTATAAACCCCCTCCGGCAGGGTGGATGGCACATGAATCTTGTAGCTGTATACATCAAGGCCCAGGCCGCCATACGTCCCGCTGCCTATGCTGTCAGCCAAGCTGGTGTAAGATGGCGACACGTTGAGGAGCGGGTTGGAAGCTTCAAGGTCCAAGTTTACGTTCCTGAGGCTGCTGGAATAAGAATTGTAGAGCTGGAATGACAGGCTTATGTTGTCGCCTGAAACCACATAGTTTGGTGACACCGACAGATCCTGTATCGAAAGAGCGCCGCTGCCTGTCGGAGCTCCGCCGGTGGACCCTGCAGGCTGTGCATATGCCGCCTGAAGCATGAATACTGCCAGCAGCACCGCAGCGACCGAAAACATCGAAATCCTTATTTTTTGCGACATGTTTACACCAGTTTATTATCATAAAAAATTCAACTTATATTCGGCTTGAAAAGCTTGAATGTTGCAAGAACGCCGAACGCCAGGAATATTACCAGCACGCCTATATCCAATATTATCGACCCTATGGGGAAATATCCGACCAGCATCACGTCGCGCATTCCGGAGACTGCGTAAGTCATGGGGTTGAACGTGCTAAAAGGCTGCATGAACGACGGCAGCGAGCTTGCCGGGAAGAACGCGCCTGAAAGAAACCACATGGGCAGCACTATGACGTTCCCTAAGATTGAATAGGTTTGTATCTGCGACATTCTCGACGCGAGTATTATGGTGACCCCGCTGAAACCCAGGGATATCATTATTACTATAAGCACTATCCAAAGAACGCCTATAATCCCCATGGCTATGCTTGCGCCAGCCACTAGGCCCACAATGAGAGCCAGGATGCCGTATAGTACCGACTGGGCAGTGCCGGACAGCACCTTTCCAAGTATCACGGCGTTTTTCGATATCGGGGAAAGAAGGAATGCCTTCAGGTTTCCAAGCTGCCTGTCTGTTATAAGCGATACGCCTCCTCCGAAAAGCGAGCCGAACGCAGCCACCATGGCTATTATGCCTGCGGTAAGGAAGGTTTTATAATTGGTGTTGGCCCCGTAAAGCAGTACCTGCGAGAGGCCGTAGTTAGTCGGCTTTGGCGGAGTTACGGATCCTTCAGCAAATTCTGATGGGCTTACAGCAAACTTTTCCGACACTGCCTGTATGGTCGCCAAGGCCTCCGGAACAGCGGCAAAGTTGCTCTCGCTGTAATATACATCGACATCTGTTGCGCCGGACGGATTGCCATCTGGAAAATTCGGCAGAATCACGACAACGGCCGACACCTGGCTGTTGTGCAGCATCGTCAATGCCGTTTGCTGGGTTGTGACTGTCGATATGGCAAGGGCCTGGCCCTGCTGCAGGTCGCTAATGAACGCTATCGAGGCGGGGTTGTTCGCATAGTTTACTACCGCAACCGCAGTGTTAAACGTGCTTGCGTTTATGTTGCCGAAGAAGAAAATTATCACTATCGGGAATATTATCGACCTGATTATGTTGGTCCTAAGGTTGCTCTTGAATACGAGCATCTCGCGCCTGAATATCGTCATAGTGTCTTCGAAGAAACCCATGATTTCATCTCATTGTCAGCAGCATATTCCTGTCCGACTGGAATTCGCCTGCCTTGTCGCGTATCGTTGAGCCCGTAAGCTTTATGAACACGTCATCCATGGTGGGCAGGTGCATGTTAACCGCTGCAACATAAAGCTTCTCCTTCTTGAGCTCGTTAAGTATCTTTGGCAGCATGCCTATCGGATCCTTCTCTATCAGGCCGGTAACCTTGTCGTCCTTGAATTCCGAGTTTATCCCGAACTTTGACTTGAGCAGTTTCGATATGCCTTCTACCTCTGAAGCCGTGCTTATTATCTCGAGTATCTGGCCCTCTGACACGCTCCTTTTAAGCTCCGAGGGCGTGCCTATCGCCTTTAGCTGCCCGTGGTCTATTATCGCTATCCTGTTGCACAGGTTGTCTGCCTCCTCAAGGTACTGCGTGGTAATTATTACTGTAACGCCGCTCTTGTTAAGCTCCCGTATCTGCCTCCACATCTCTATCCTGTTCTGGACGTCCAAGCCAGTGGTCGGCTCGTCCAGTATGATAAGCTGCGGCGCATGCAGCATTGACTTTACCAGGTAAAGCCTCCTTTTCATGCCTCCTGAGAATGTACCCGCCTTTTTGTCTGCGAACTGCTCCAGCTGCGCGGACTTCAGGGCCCCCGATATCCTCTCCGCCCATTCGTTCCTGGGCATGTGGTACAGCCTAGCCGCTATCTCCAGGTTCTGGTATGCGGTAAGGTCGCTGTCCACTATGGTTTCCTGCGCCATGAAGCCGACAACCTGCTTAACCTTTGCGCTTTCCTTCTGCGCGTTGTAGCCTTCTATTATTATCCTGCCCGAAGTGGGTTTGACTATGCCTAGCAGCATGCTTATGGTAGTGGTCTTGCCCGCGCCGTTGGGCCCCAATAGGCCGAATATCTCGCCCTTCTTTATGGTAAGGTCTATATTGTTGACCGCGGTCAAATCCCCGAATTTCTTTGTCAGCCCGTATATTTCAACAGAGTTATTCATTGTCATCCCTTCAGTTGCTTTGTGACGTTTATCATCGCTTCCGCAAGTATCCTTTTAGATGCAAGAAGCGATTCATTACCCTTCTTTGTAATCGTGTAGAAGTTTTTGACCCTGCCTCCGGCAAGCTTCCTTTCCAGGCGTATATAACCAATCCTTTCCAGAACGGCAAGGGTGTTGTAAACGTCGTTTTTTATCTCCTTCTTGTCGCTTTTGTACTTCGGCACGTGCATTGCGACGCGGTTTATGAGTTCGTAGGGGTACATCTTCTTCTTTTTTATAGAGCCAAGTATAACCAGCTTCATTATGAGATGGTACATGTCCTTGGTCATGTAGTTCTGCATTTCGTTTCCTTCGTTTCCGCGCGGCAAGCAGTGCACCCCAATAAGCTATTTTAATTATAAACTAGTTTATTTTTAATCTAATGTATTTAAGGTATTTAAATCTATCTAAAAAAAGAGTTTACCTGCGCGTAGGCAGAGCTTAGCTGCCGTCGCTCAGTTTCGCAGAAGCTGCTCGTAGCGTGTGGTCTCCAGCCTAGATCTCAGGAAACCGAAATCGGACAGGTCAAGATAGCGCGACAGCACGGCATTCTCCCTTTCTATGAACTTTTCTGGCGTGCCATACAGGTTGTGGACGAGCTTGCCGACGTCCTCTATATCCTTTGGCCTGTTGCTCTTCAGTTTCATCAGAATTAGCAGCGCCGGATGCACTACTTTGACTGTTTCGTTGTCGTGGCCTAGGATCCTGGTCTTTGCAAGGTCAAGCAGATCCTGGATGCGTATGCCGCCCAAGTTGGCGGAGTAATACAGGTCTATCGAGGTATTGGTTTCTTTGTTTATTAGTTTTTTAAGGTTTCCATTATCGTATGTTTCGTATATGAACCCGTTTTCAAGTATTGCATCCTTGAGCATGTTCAAAGGAATATCTGGAAGCTTTACGACTACATCTATATCCTTGGTAAACCTTTTGTCTCCCGATATGTATATGTTTACGGCCCTTCCGCCCAGTATTGCGACATCGTCGAACAGCTTTTCAAGCCTGTGATAAATGTCCAGCAGTTCAAGCGGGGTTATGTTGTACTCCCTGTCCCTGTTCTGCCAAGTCTTCGCCTTTTTTGACATAGTATTTTTTGTGCCCGGCTAGATATTTAAGCGTTTTCTATTGGGAATTCTGGCCAGTGTTGCAAGCTGCAAGCCCCCTTGTACAAAAGCAATAATTATATATCTTGAATTTAACATGCTTGGTGTTTTTATGATAGTGCCTAGAAAGCTGGCAAGAGGGGACAAAGTCGCCGTTATAGCTCCTGCACGCAGCATGTCGATATTGAACAACGAAACCCGCAGATATGCAACCGAGTGCCTCAGGAGGCTAGGGCTCGAAGTAGAGGTATCCAGGCATGCAGAAGAAACAGACGAATTTGAGTCATCTTCCGTTGCGTCTAGGGTCGAGGATCTTACTAGGGCCTTTGAAAGTAAGGAGATACAAGGCATGCTTACCGTGATAGGCGGATTCAATAGCAACGAGCTTCTTGACTATATTGACTTTGGCCTGATTGCTAAGAATCCAAAGCCGCTATGCGGCTTTTCAGATATAACCGCACTGCAAGATGCAATATTCGCCAAAACCGGTATGGTTTCATATTCGGGCCCGCATTTTACCACATTTGGAATGCTAAAGGGTAATGAGTACACAATAGACTACTTCAAAAAATGCATAATGTCTGAAGAACCGTACGACATAGTGCCTTCAAAGGAGTGGAGCAACGACTCCTGGTACAAGGACCAGGAAAACAGGAAATTTCTCAGAAATGAAGGCTACAAGGTCATAAACAAAGGCTCTGCAGAAGGGACTATACTTGGGGGCAATCTGTGCACCTTTAACTTGCTCCAGGGAACGCAGTACATGCCGAGCCTAAAAGACTCCATACTTTTTCTTGAGGACGACGAGGCAACAAACCCAGTGACTTTTGCCAGGGACTTACAGTCTGTAATACAGCAGCCCGGGTTTGATGGCGTCAGAGGCATAGTGATAGGCAGGTTTGAACTCAAGAGCCAGATGACCCAGCCGCTTCTTGAAAAGATAATAAAGACAAAGAAGGAACTTGAAGGAATCCCCGTAATAAGCGGCGCGGACTTTGGACATACAACACCGCTTGTCACTTTTCCAATAGGCGGAAAGGCGAAGATTAGTGCCAATGAAAGCGGAGTGTCTATACGGATAACAGAGCACTAGCTGCACGATGTGAAGCTTAGCGCAGCCTTTGCATGTCCAAGCTACAACTCAATGCTAATATAATGAATATTGGCATTGCTACGGCGCAGTTGCGCCTTCATCTAAGACGTGATGTCCTACAACCTTGATGGATTTCAGCTCCTAACGGAGCAGCCTTCTGAGTCCGGCATAGAATACAGGAACGGAATGAACACGCTTACAAGCGGCACGTGCATTGCGTACAGGCGCGAATTTTAGCGCCGTAGGCTGGAACCTTGTGCTGTTTGCGTGGGGGGGGATGCCACCGAGAATTTTAATTACCAACCTCCAGTTGGGAGAGGATGTCAATATACTAATATTATAAAAGCATCGACCCCATCATCGCGGCCAGTTGACAAAGCACACTGCCCCGCCCCTGCGATAAACTCTCCCTTTCAAAAGTCATCCTGCGCGGTATGACTGCGATACACATTTTCTGGAAGCAGTTGTACAAAAAGAATATTAACCATACTGCTCTTAACATATCTACCTATCATTAATCGCAGGTAAAATGGCAAATAGGTGCTATAACGCCACAATCCACAAAAAGGAAAATAGAAGACAGCAACATAACTGGATATCGCCCGTTGATAACCCCTGCGGCATTAAAGCAGGAGGTGCCCCTGACCAGCCGCGGTAGGGAAACCGTCGCGCGTGGAAGGTACGATGTCATAGAATCAATACATGGAAGGGACAAAAGAATAGTCCTTGTAGTGGGCCAGTGTTCCATACACGATGTGGCGTCGGATGCGGAGTACTCCAAGAGGCTGCTCTCCCTGAGCAAGGCTGTCGATGACGTTTTCATAATAGTAAAGCGCGTATATTTCGAAAAGCCGAGGACAACTGTGGGGTGGAAAGGGCTCATATACGATCCTAACCTTGACGGCACGGAGAATATCAATAAAGGGCTCAGGCTTGCCAGGGAAATACTGGTGAGGAATGCGGAGATGGGACTCCTCTCTGGAACGGAATTCTTGGACCCGTTTGTACCACAATATCTCGGCGGCACCATCTCATGGGCTGCGATAGGCGCAAGAACCGTGCAATCCTCTGTGCATCGCCAGATGGCATCGGGACTCTCCATGCCGATAGGGTTCAAAAACAGCACGCAGGGAGATATTACAGTAGCAATGCACGCAGTAATTGCCGCATCCAAACCCCAATGGTTTTTAGGAATAGACCAGAACGGGACGGTATCTGCAGTAACTACCAAAGGGAACTCCAACACCCACATAATACTGAGGGGTGGAGACAACGGGCCGAATTACGACGCTGCGAGTGTAGAGAAGGCGCAGGTAATACTCAAGGAAAACGGGCTAAGCGACACGCTAATGGTCGACTGCTCCCATGGAAATTCAAACAAGGACTATAGGATGCAGTCTAAGGTTTTTAAAG
This sequence comes from Candidatus Micrarchaeum acidiphilum ARMAN-2, assembly GCA_009387755.1. Taxonomy (NCBI): domain Archaea; kingdom Nanobdellati; phylum Microcaldota; class Candidatus Micrarchaeia; order Candidatus Micrarchaeales; family Candidatus Micrarchaeaceae; genus Candidatus Micrarchaeum; species Candidatus Micrarchaeum acidiphilum. Next base: position 30,712 of record GG697240.1, on the reverse strand, counting down.
ATGTAATCGGGCAGATACTCCGGGGCAACACCGGCATAAGGGGGCTCATGCTCGAGTCGAACATAAATGAGGGATCGCAACCAATTCCTAAGCGTGCAAAGGACCTCAAGTATGGCGTCTCGGTGACGGATTCATGCATAGGGTGGGAAGAGACTGAGAAATTGATTCTCGATGCGCATAGGCTGCTCAGAAAGTAACCGCATATCTACAATAATTCAACTATCAGTCTACAGACAAGTGAGCTAGTGGAGGGTCAATAATTCCGCGCAGCAATTGACAAGTGGAATCGTATTTAGCGCCGTGAGCGGGAAAACCTGTGCTGTTTAGGGTAAGTGGATGTCACGTAACTATTTAAATTCTAGCACCGAAATGTACTAGTGATGCCCGCTACGCGCTTCTCCGGGTGCGCTACCGGCTTGTGGTGAATAGATGGAAAATCAGATTTACTTGTACAAAAGCACGCAGGGAATGCACGGCAACTCCGTTCTTACACTATTTCTGGGGGTAATAATATCCGCCATATTTGCTGCCCTTGGATACTTGGCAACCCTCAGCTACGAGGTCGCTGCGGGGCTGTTCGTCTTCATACTTATAATATATGTGGGCCTGAGCATAAAGATACTGCCGGAGTGGAAAAGGGCGCCAATCCTCACTCTTGGAAAGTACAAGGGCACCTACGGCCCAGGGCTTTTCTTCATAATGCCTTTGGTTCAGAGCATGCCCTATAAGTTCGACCTTAGGACCTTCTCGGCATCGTTCTCTGCGGAGAAGACACTGACGCAGGACAATGTCAGCGTCGATGTCGAAGCCATAATGTTCACAAGGATCGAGAATCCGGAAAGCACAGCGCTTCAGGTAAACAATGTAGATCAGGCTGTTTCCCTTGCAGCTCAGACTGCGCTCAGGGATGTCATCGGAAAAGTGAACCTCAGCAACATGATAATAGGCAGGAGCGAAATAGCCTCGCAGGTCAAGACGCTTATAGACCAGAGGGTTACGCCCTGGGGCGTCAACGTCATATCTGTTGAAATACGTGATGTAAAGATACCTGACGACCTGCAAGACGCAATGGCTAAGGTGGCCATAGCATCAAGGGAGCGCGATGCTAGGGTGATACTTGCGGAATCTGAAAAGCTTGCTGCTACCAACATGGTTGCGGCTGCACATGCATACAACTCCAATGTCTACGCAATGCAGCTAAGGGCCCTTAACATGCTGTACGAAATAGGCATAAGCGGCAAGAACCACCTGATATTCATCCCGACGGAGTCTAGAGGACTAGGCATACCGACTCCGATAGGCGTGCTCGGCATAGACAAGCTTACCGGAATTGGAAATGTCGGCGATGACACATCAAAGAGCGGCGACAACGCCGCACAGCCCAGCAGCAGCGCTCCAGCATCTGCTGACATGGGCTCAATAGTGGGAGAGACTGAGAGGCCGCAGCCTCAACAGGACAGCCAGGCAAAGCAGCAGGGCAAAAAGGCCCAAAAGGCCGCCAAGGGCATGTCCGTCAAGCAAGACGCCGATGACGATTCAGGAAGCGGCAGTGACACAGTCACGCTATCAAAGAGCCAGCCGAAATAGAAAGCGGTCGAGGCAACCCGGGCTATGGAAACCAAAGCCGGGCTAGGGCAGTATTAAGCATATCCCGGAAACATGCATTTGTACTAAAAGTGATGCTTCAACTAATCGAAAATTAAGTAAGCCTAATTCAGGATTTTATCTTACGTCCAAGCGCCTTTCGGGTCACACTATCTATGAACCTGCTTTTGGCCTTAAGATAAGCCTCTTTGTTTCCATTTGCCTTTTTAACTGCTTCTTTCTTCACTCTTTCGTATTCTTTGACGAGTTCCTTGTGCTTTCTGAGGTAATCCCTGAAGGAGATCTTCTGTTTCCATTCGGTGCCTTCGAATTTGACAAGGTGCAGGTGTATTCTCATCTGCTTTCCCTCAAAGCGCGCGTCTCTAACAAAGAACAGCCTGCGCTGAGAGCCTGCTTCCGGCATAAAGTCGTAGCCCAATTCCTCCAGCATGCCCTTAAGTGCCCGTCTATCTGGTTTTTTAATCCCTACTAATATGTCAAGTATGTTCTTTCCGCCCAAACCAGGAACTGCGGTGCTGCCCACGTGCTCTATGGCTGCCAAATCGCCCTTGATGCACTTGGAAAGCCGCGCCTTCTCAGTTTTAAAGGTCTTGGCATATGCAGTGCTGGCCTTCCTGAATACATACTTTTTCTTTCCTGGTATATACCTGTGGTGCTTGGGTTTGACCATAAAACCATCGCCTTCTTGCAGAAACAATTCGTTTGGCATCTTATTATATTTATGCTCGCCGCATGGCACGCGGCACAAGCTTGCAGCTGCTGCCGTATTTATATTTTACGTGAGAATTGTCTACGGTGTAAGCTTGAACGAACTTACCTCCATGGTGATTTCTTTTTCGCTGGGCAGCCGCTGGTGGTCAACCGGAAGGTCTGAGAGGGCAAAAAAACTCGAAAAGATATCCAAGTGGGCGGAATCATGGAAGAAAAGCGGAGGCGCGCGCTTTAATATTTATGAATCCCTGAGGAACGACTGCGACATCATTTTCTGGTTCATGGCCGAGGATCCCGCGACCGTGTCGGATGCAAGGTTCTATATTGAAAAGGAGCTTGCGGGTTTTGCCAAGCCGCGGCACGGCATGCTTTCAGTCTTCAAAGACGCCAGGAAGCGCAGCACAACCAGCGAGTACAAGTATTTCGTTGCGTATCCTATGTCTAAGGATCCGAGCTGGTACCTTCTACCTGAGGCTGAAAGGAAAAGCATAATTGCAGCACATGTGAAAATTGCAATTGAAAGCAGCAACAATTATGGAGTTATATCTTACACCACCGAATCGTTCGGCATAGGAGACTGGGAATTCGTAGTAATATACGAGCTACGCAATATAGCAAAGTGGGTCGCAGTTACTGAAGAACTCAGGCACGCCGAAGCAAGAAAGTGGATAAGGAATGAAACTCCTATATTGACCGGGATAAAAAGAATTGACGGGCTCATCTCATGACTGATGGAATAATGCTGATGGCTTATGGCACTCCGCCGGGCATCGACGGGGTCGAAGAATACTATACAAACATACTCCGGGGCAAAAAGCCGCCACCAGAGCAGCTCAAAAGGCTGATCGAAAGATACAGGGCTATAGGCGGCAGATCCCCGCTCCTTGAAGTAACCTTCAGCCAGGCAAAAAAATTGCAGCGCATGATGTCTGAGACCGGGAAAGCCGCAGAGGTGTTTGTGGGGATGAAGTATTCAAGGCCCTACATACTAGATTCGCTAAAATCCGCTGCAGATGCGGGCATAGAAAGGCTAGCGTGCGTGCCTGTGGCCCCCTTCTACTCAAAGATAAGTGCCGAAAGCTACTTTGGCATGGTCGATGCTGCAGCTGCGTCTATAGGATGGAAACCGGAGATCTTCAAGGTTAATTCGTGGAGCGCGGAGCCCGGACTTATAAAGGCTTGGCAGAACGAAATCTCCAAACTTGGAATAGATGACAGCTATATGCTGCTGTTTACTGCGCACAGCATGCCTGTGACGCCGGAAGACGATCTTGCAGTATACACAGATCAGATTCTGGAGGCATGTGCAAAGGTGCAGGCGCAGTTCGGCAACAGCTGGACCCTTTGCTTCCAGAGTGCGGCAGACATGCCGGGCCGCTGGATAGGGCCTTCGGCAGAGCAGAAAGTAGCCGAACTGGCTGAATCCGGCATCAAGAATCTGGCAATAATACCGATAGGATTCGTAACTGACAACCTCGAAACAATGTACGACGCCGGAATCGTATTGGGATCGCTCTGCAAAAGCAAAGGCATAAACTTCAAGGTTTCCAAAATGCCGAACGATTCTGATGAAATAGTGAAAGCGCTTTTCGAAGCCAGTTCAAGGGCTCTGGGCTACTGATGCGCGGGCCTTGCCTTTACGCGCTCAACTATTTTCATAAGGTTCTCTGGGGGCGTGTCTTTTGCAACTCCATGGCCAAGGTTGAAAACGAATCCATCAACGCCATCCATCTCGTCCAGTATGCTGTCTGTCCTTGCAAGCATTTCTGCGCCTCCGCGCACAGCCATGCTTGGGTCGAGATTGCCCTGCAGCGACTTTCCATTTCCTAGCGCGGATCTGGCAAGCTTCAGCTCCACGTCGGGTCCGATGCTTATCACCTCGCAGTCTAGCTCTCTCAGGTCTCTCATAATGCCCGAGCTTCTTGCGGAGAAATGTATTATAGGCACGATGCCTTTGATCTCGTCGACTATGCGCTTTGTATGCTCAAGCACGTGTTTTCTATAAACTTCGGGCTCCAGAAATCCGGCCCAGCTGTCGAATATCTGTACTGCGTCTACACCGGTCCTTACTTGCGACCTTAAGTATCTTATTGTCATAGATGCAGCCATATCCATGAACCTACTCCAAAGGTCCGGATCATCCTGGATTATGGCCCTGCATCTGTCAAAGGTCCTTGAAGGTCTGCCCTCAAGAAGATAGCTCAGCAAGGTAAATGGCCCTGCTGCAAAACCGATCAGTGGCACGCGTCCGGCAAGCTTCTCCTTGGTACGGACTATGTTTTCTAGGACATATGGAGCATCCCTATCGCAACTGAACCTTTCCAGCGGCGCAAGGTCGTCAGGTTCTCCAACTGCAAAATCCATAACTGGCCCTATGTTTTCCTCTATTCTGACACCAAGCCCTGCCGCCCTTATCGGTATCATTATATCAGCGTAGAGTATGGCCGCATCAACGCCAAGCTTGTCTACAGGAAGCACGGTTATCTCCGAAGATGCAAGTGGATCGGACTGCACATCAAGCACGTTCCTAGCTCCCTTTATCTTGGAGTATTCGGGCAGGTACCTGCCTGCCTGGCGCATAAACCATACCGGGTGCCTTTCCACGTGCTTTCCATAACAGGCCCTTATGAACAGGCTATCCTTTATATTATCCATTTTTTATCGCCTCAATTGCGCCTGCTATGCCATTCTGCCTGGAAAGCACAGGTTTCCTAAAAATTGCAGCGGCACGCTCAAAAGTTTTTCTGCCTATGCAAACCGCGGAGACGCTGTCAAAGTCAAGGCCATTATGCGATGCAACTGCGTCTCTGAAAACGTCAACTTCGGCAGAGCTGAAAAATAGCACATGCGAAATCCCAGTTATTGCCTCGGCAGGTATTTTTGGGCGGAGTCTTTTTATCCGGTAAACTCCTACCTCGATTACAGTAAAGCCGCGAAGCAAAACCTGCAAAAAATCGTTCGAAGACGATTCTCCAGATATGCAGAGCACTGGACCCGGCCGTTTTGCCTTCAGCCATTTTATTACTGCGTTAATACCTCCTGTCTTTGGTGCGTAGGAAACTCTGAACCCAGACTCCTCGGCAAACGTTTTCGTTGATATCCCGCATGTTAGGAACTTGTGCCCAGCATACACTCCCGAAAAGTAGCTCTTTGAAAACGCAATCGAATTCTTGGATGTAAATATCACGTAGTCTGCGCTGGCTATCATGCTGCGCATTAACCTGCCTTCCTGTGCAACCGCCTCGGCTCTTATTGCCTCGACAGGAATGCATTCTATCGACGCCTTTCGCAGTTCGGCGCAGGTTTCCGCCAGATTCTCGGAAGACCTCAGCACCAAAACCCGCGGCTTAGTTCCTTTCAATGAGATTACCCGCCCCTTTTTTGATTAGCAGTTCGGCCAGGCTTTTTCCTGCGTGTCCTGGCCCGGTCTCGGTTTCCCCCTTGACTAAAGTCTTGCCAGCGAGATCACTTACGAATCCGACGATGCCGATCTTCCCGCTTTCAAGCATTTTCGCATTGGCACCTATTGGGAGGTTGCAGCCGGTTCCGAATGCCTTTCCAAATTCTATCTCTTCTCCAACTTCAACCCGCGCTTTCATGTTGTCTATGCGTTTAAGGAGCTCAGCCGCAGCCGAGTTGTCCTTGTGTACTGTTACTGCTATTGCACCCTGCCCTATGGCCGGCACCACATCCCTTTCATCGAAATACTGCATTCTAACTGCCTTTCCAAGCCTCTTTACCCCAGCGGCTGCAATAACAATTCCAGAAAATTCCCCAGAATTGAGTTTTGACAGCCTGGTGTCAATGTTGCCGTGCAGGTCAGAAATCATTGGTTTGGGGTTTATCCTTGTCAGCTGAACCCTTCTCCTAATGCTGCTTGTACCTACAAGCGCGTCCGTGCCCAGATGCTCAAATTCCGTTTCTGTGTTTCCTATAAACACATCCCTCGGGTCGTCTCTGTCGGGCACTGCACCTATCTGCATATTCTCATCCATGTTGAACTTCAGGTCCTTCAGGCTATGAACTGCAATGTCTATCCTGCGTTCCAAAATGGCCTCGTCTATTTCCTTGGTGTAGATATCCTTTTCTGTTCTTGCCTTGGATCTGTCTACCTTCTCATTGAGTGTTTTTATTTTGACAATCCTGAAGGAAATCCTCGGCTCGATTGCAGCAAGTTTATTTCTTACAATCTCCGCCTGCGCCACTGCAAGCTCGCTTCCCCGCGTGCCAATTGTTATCTCGCTTTCAGACATCTAAACATCTCTGCAGCCTATTGCGCAATCCCTGAGAATTCCTGCCCATGCAGCCACAGCACTAATTTACCAGATAAAACCCTTGTCAGAGCAGTCCATCTCCCGGCCGCAGTTCGTGCATTTCAAATGGCAGGCTTGCACATGAACCATGGGATGCCCGCACACAAGGCATCTGTTTTCATCTACAAAAACTTCATCCCTTGTCCCAATCATCAGGTAGCCTGCTCAAGAAAAAATTATAAGCTTTACTGGGATGAAGAACGCCATTAAAGAGAACAGTTAAATTACTGTGCTAAAGATAAAATATTGACTCTTACTGTCGTAGTGGCCAACATGAAAGATGATTCGCTAGCTGTGCTGGTAGAAGATGTAAGAAAAAAATTCAAGAGCTATGAGACCAAGCATGGGCAGGGCATCCTATCTTCGATACGCAGGCAGTACATAATAAAGCAGGCGCTGAACGGCGTCAGCTTTTCAGTCAAAAAGGGCGAGATAGTTGCGCTGCTCGGCAAGAACGGCAGCGGAAAATCGACAATGATAAAGGTACTAACCGGGGTCCTGCATCCAGACTCCGGCACTATTAGAGTGTTGGGAATGGACCCGTGGATTTCGAGGGAAACTCTTGCCATGCGCATAGGCGTTGTATTCGGGGCGCATGAGCAGCTCTACTGGAATCTGCCCGCACTGGACACCTTCCAATTCAGGAAGGCCCTATACGGCATATCTGACGATGAATTCAAAAGACGGGTCAGGTATCTTGTGGGTGTGCTGGAGCTGGAAAAGGTCTACAAGAGGCAGGTGCGCGAGCTTTCCCTTGGCGAAAGGATGAAGTGCAATTTCGCGGCGTCGCTGCTCCATATGCCCGAGGTAGTCTTCTTGGACGAGCCTACCATAGGGGTTGACTTGCCTTCGAGCTTCGCGCTAAGGGATGCACTGTTTGATATGAACAAGCGGTTCGGTACTACATTCATAATAGCGACGCATATAATAGACGACATAAAGATACTCGCCAAAAGGACCATAATACTTGACAATGGTAGCGTGATATATGACGGCACAAATCAGGGAATATCAAAGATGTTCGGAGACTACAGAGAGGTGACCGCTTATCTGAAAGGAAGCACAAAACTGCCGCACCTGTCTGGCGTGAGGACACTTGAGCGTACTAAAGACTACATAAAGTTCAGCATTCCGGGCAAGATGATAAAGGATAAGAGACTTGGCGCATTCCTGTCTTCGGACAAGGTTGCCGATTACAGCATAGCAGAGCCGGACTTTGGCATTACGCTGCACCAATTCTACAAGAAAAGGGCTTCAGACCATGGCAGCAAAGATTGACCTAGCAACGAGCATAGCAAGGTACTGGGCCATGTTCAAGCTCAATGCAAAGGACCTTCTGGCATACCGGTCAGATCTTGTCCTGAGCTTCTTAATGCGCATACTATATCCCCTTGTCATGGTTTTCGTTTGGACTGTCATATATGCGACCACCAGGACAAACCGCATAGGCACTTACACTCTTGACAGCATGATACTTTACTTTTTCCTTGCAAGCGTGGTAAGCTTGATACTGTATACCGACCTTCCATATAGCATACAGCACGACATAAAGCACGGCGCGATAGCGTCCAAGCTCGCTCTGCCGATGGGATACGTAAGGTACACAGTTACAACCGTTATCATTGAAAACTTTACCTGGGCGGCCATGGCCGAGCTGCCCTTGCTGGTTATAATACTAGTAGTTTTCAAGGTTCACCTTAGTGCAATTGCTGCGATAGAATTCATAGCTATGATGGGCATAGGCATGGGCGTAAGCTATTCAATGGAATTCATCATAGGTGCTCTGAGCGCGTATGCGAACGACATACACGGGTTCGTGATATTCGAGGGGCTGCTTGCATCGCTGCTGGGCGGATCCATGATACCTCTTTCCCTGTTTTCCGGGGCTGCGGCAGGGATAATAGGATTGCTGCCGTTCCAGTACATGTTTTACCTCCCGATAACTGCCCTCACAAATCCAAGCGCGGTTGCTCCAGAAATGTTTTTAGGCGGCCTCGCATGGTTTGCAGTGCTTTACACGATAGGGCACTTTACTTGGAAGCAGGCTTACAAGAGCATAACTTCGGCCGGCGGTTGAAATGCAATTCAGCAGATTTATTAGAAGTCAGGTGCGCAATGCAAGGGTATTCCTAGCGATGCAGCTGTACGCATGGAAGGAAGTGCTCGCCTACAGGGCGTCTGCAGTTTTCGTGCTGCTCGCCATAGCAACAGGGCCGCTTTTGAACTTCATATTTATAACGATAATATACTCAGTTTCGAGCGGAATCGCGGGATGGAGTTATTACCAACTTCTGTTCCTTAGCAGCATGTCCACCTTTATTCTTTCGATGCTTAATTATTTCTCTTCTCCCAGAGCCATCGTTGCGCTCATGCGACAAGGAGGCCTAGACATTTACCTTACCCGACCTTATTCGCCATACCTGTCGTCACTGGCTTTGGGAAGCATCTATTCGCTTTCAAGCGCCTTTACCAGCGTTGCGATAATCTCGTATGCGCTCTTTAACATTGGCCCAACAGTCCCCGAGCTTCTCGAGTTTATCGTTGTTGCTGGATTCGGCCTCGCCGCTATGATCTCGTTTATGATGGTGTTCACCATGGTCGTGTATTCCCTGATGAAATCTGCCAGGTGGTCGGGCAATTTGATGAATGTCTTCAGCGAGTTTTCCTCTTATCCGCTGCAGATATACAGTATAGTGGGCGTCTTCATATTTTCCCTTCTGGTTCCAATGGGCCTTGCAGTATACTATCCTGCAGAGATACTGCTAGGCAGGGTAAATGCGTGGGCTTCGCTTGCCATAGTGCTTTTTGCAGTGGTGCTGATATACGTTTTCAGGAAGGCCTTTTACCACTACCTGAAGAACTACACAAGTGCAATAGGCTAACTCAGTCCACTCAGATTTAATTTACTGTTCAATGCGGATTTTGTGCGAATGCCAGACTATTTTCTTATTGCCACTACCTTTATGTTGAATATTAGGGTTTTGCCTGCCAGCGGCGGGTTAAAATCGACAGTTGCAGTGTTTGAGGTGACAGTAGTGACCACTCCGGAAAGTCCGGACTGCGTAGAAACATGTAGGCCGACTGTCACGTTTGTGCTCTTAAATTCGGAAAGCGGTGCTTGCACTATCAAGCTCTGGTTTACAGGGCCGTACGCTTCGCTCGGAGGAAGCGTTACTGTTTTGTTCTGCCCTACATGCATGCCTATGACTGCGCTGTTGAATCCCGGTATTACCTCACCGGCCCCTACTGTAAAGTTAAATGGTGCGCTGCCTACGTTGGTATTGAATACTGTTCCGTTAGTGAAGCTTCCTGTATAAAACACGCTGACATTGTCGCCGACCGCCACAGCGCCCGGCGCCGCGCCGCTGTAGGCAAAATACCCAACAGCCAGCACTACAACTATCAATATTATTGCACTGGCAAGATATGTGCTCTGTTTACTGCTTTTGCTTCGCGCATTGCTTGATTGCTCTGACATGGTATCACGTAAAAGTATTCAATAACTGATTTTTCCTTTCCCTATTTAATGCTATTGCCGCAAAAGCGACAAAATATAACAAGCTTTCAATGTTCTTCACGGCGCAGTTTTCTACTTATAGTTCTTGGGCTTTCTGAATGTGCTTTCAAAGGACCTGTAGTTATCCGTGATCTCTTCTCCCTTCCTTATGTCCCTTATGGCCTTGGTAACGACCTCCTCTTCGTCATCGTAGTATCTGCTCAGCGTGTTCGGATTGTCTGAGTGGTTGAAGTATTTCCCGTCATCCAGGGCGAAGCAAAGCAAATGGCTCTTGTCACTTTTCCATCCGTATCTGATTACATACCTCCTTGCCCTGGGAGGTAAGCGCCTGAGCTGTTCTTCGGTAAACCTCAGATCGAATCCGGGCGTAAACTTCCATACAGGCGTGCCCTTCTTTATATCTTGGTCGGCAAAAAGCCCTATGCCCTGTATCCTGCTAGGCCCTATCCTAGTTTTTATGAGCATCATGCAATCAACTCCTTAGATTTTAGATTAGTATAAATGGCTTTTATATATTTATCCTCTTACTCTTGCGATGAGGAATATGGCACCAATAGACATATGCCAAGATTTTGTAATCGCGTTTTCTGTGAACAGTTTCTGCAACGCGGAGAAGATGCGCATCAAACAATGCTCTTTTATTCGAAGAACAGATTCTCTCTCCCAGCTAGACCGCATATCACCCAATAATAAAAAGAAGAGAGAAAGCACCATAAATTTATTATTGGTACAAAATTATTTAAGAATTCAACTTCCTAAATTACTGTGATTATTGTTAATGGTTCTTTTCTGAACCACCGTTCAGATATGGGAAGGTCTCGTCCCAACATGGCTAAGAAAACAATAGTTTTTATAGACATAGATGGCACGCTCGTTAACACGAAGAATAAGTATCATGTTAGCGAAGGAGACGCCGTTAGAATTAGATCTGAGATGAATAAGCTGGCAAAGCACGGATTCCTATTCGGCCTGAATTCGAACAGATCAATGAGTGACATGCTGCCCGTTTACAGGAAGTTTGGCTTCAACGGGCCGCTGGTCGCCGAGAATGGTCTGATTGCCAAAGTTTCTAGAGGCAGGAAGGCGATCGCACTTCTTGGCGTGAACGACCTGAAAGCTATCAGAAATGCCAAACTGAAATTTCAAAGGGCTGTCCTGTCCTACCTGGCAGGTTCGTCAGGGCGCAGAGTAATATGGTTGGAGACAGACACTGTTGCAGCGTTAAAACGCCAGGGCAGATTCAACTACCCTGATGGCACGCTTCTGATTCTGAACACAAAATCGAGGGTGTATACTACAAGCTTATACCTGAAACTCGTACAGCACAAGAAGCTAGTAGATGCCCCGGGAATCATGTCCGGGTTGGAGGTGCATATGAAAACGCTTTTCAAAAACAAAAAGGAGTTCACAATCGTGGTCTCGCAGTTCGGAAACATGCTGTTTTACACATCGAAAGTGTCCAAGCGCACTGCAGTTAAATGGCTGAAAAAGACGACAGGCTCCTGCAATCTCTACGCCATAGGAGACGAAGATAATGACTACAAAATGGTCAACAGGATTGGAAAGTTTATGGCGGTTGGCAATGCAAGCCAGACGTTGAAGAAGAAAGCGTATGCATATGCAAGGCACAAGTACTCGAAGGGAGTAATCGAATTGCTATGCGTATTGAGCGCCAAACTTCCAAAAACACCATGGCTGTGGCGTTAGTGAACAAACCATAAGGACAATTCACAGATGTTTTTGAATACGGATTCCACGCAATTGCATGTGCAGAAGCAAAAGTGTCAATTATTGTGGAAATCTTGCATGCGGTCGGGCGCAACAAAGCTTTCTATTAAGCACTTAGGTCAACATATTTATATCTGAACCGCACGTAATAAAATAGAATTCAAAGGTGTGAGTGAATGTCCAAACCATATCTGATAACTATGGATGGAATCGAAGTACTGGCCCGCAAGCTAGGAATAAATGAGGTCAATGATATGCCTGACCTGAGGAATGCCCTAATTGAAATTCAGGAAAACCTTGCAACAGCTATGAAGAATGTGATTTCGCCAGAATATACGCTTAAGATTATTTATGCTTCAGACGTTTCTAAAAAAATGGATGCTGCAATCGCCAAAGTCAAAATAATGAATGAAACGGCTATGGTCGTAAGTCTTGACAGGGTATACTGCCCAAATGCAGATTTTTATCTTGAAGTGACAAGAGAAACCAATCCGCTGGACGGTACCTACAGAATAGCAAATAGGTTTGGCGCGCCTGCAGTGGACGTTCAAATGGCAATGCTAAAGCAGATGATGAATGACAAACGCAGATATGACGCTGTAATCCTAACTGATGTTGGATCATTTGAGGGCAAGACACTCGAATTTATCACAAAAGAAATTGAAAAATTCGGTATACCTGTCGCAGGTGTGGTTCTTGGCGCCTCGTCTGACATACTAACTAACAAGTTGAAAAACAAGTACAATGACAACGGTATAGTTACCGAAGTGGTAAACATAGACCAGTCTATGGAATATGAGTGGCTTGAAATGAGGGATTTACTCTTGATTGATGGAAGGAAAGTACCAGATAGTTACACTGCAGATGGAATCAGGAGATATATACCATATACAGAAGACTTGCAGTCCTTTGCCAGTATACCTAAAGACAAAATAGAGGAATGCAAGGCTCTCTGCAGAAATTCATACGGCCAGATCACAGGAATGCTCAGAAATGCAGGTGTCGATGTAAAAAAACGCGTTGGCGAGTTTGTACCTTTAGTCAAATCACGGAATGCTGACTAAGATCGATTGGCATAAAACGCGTTAGGCACAGAGTGATTAATTTATGTCCCGTTACATGAAAATTCCACTTAATAAATTAGTGCTGTTGGATCTAGATGCAACCCTTATAGACAAAAATTATAATTTTACATGGCCACTTCAGCAGCTACGTAGAGTAGTAGAAAGCATGGAAAATGCGGGCTGGAAAATAGGGTTGAACTCAGACACGCCGCTTCAAGTATTGGTAAATTGGGAAAACGAGATAGGACTTAACGGACCTGTCGTGGCAGAAAAGGGCCAACTCTTAATGATTGATGGCAAAACCATCGTAAAGGATAGGGATATCCCTATCGAATTTGAAAAGATGTTCAAGACGGCTCAAACTTTGCTGGAGGCTGAAGGTATAACGGTGTGGTCGGGCGGAGATCCAGTGGCAAGAATCCGCAACGGAGAACTGATAGGAGGGCGTGGGGAAACAGTTGTTATGTTAAACCCATTGCGCAAATGCAGTCTTGGATTGTTTGTAAGAATAAACGATGGCACGCACTTTAGGTTTCCAGAATTTGATGAATACAATAAGATTCTTGAAGTGATAAAACCTGTTTTGAACTGGCAAACTATTGGTACACATAACGATTTAAACGCAGGGGATGGAGTTATAATAATTGCGCCGAAGGGCGGAAGCAAGCGCGATGGAACAAAACTTTTAATGCAGGAATTAGGTTTGAAGCAGATAGGTATGATAGGCAACTCCATGTCCGATTATTTGGGCGAAGACATAGCTTTGCATTATGCGGTTGGAAATGCCGGTAATGAATTTAAGGACAAGGCAATATACGTTGCTGAAAATAACATAACCGGCGGCGTGATTGAGATACTGACTAAATTTTTAAGGACTGAGGCAATTGTCGGAAAGCACCCAAAATAGGATTTTAGAGCATTTGGCAAAGAAATTCTCGCTCTATGATTTCGAGCCGTTGGCAATACAGGGACACACGACAACTAAGCTTTACCTGTGCCGCAAGGGCAAACAACAGATGGTGGCAAAGATAGGGGTAGATAAGGAAAGCATGAATGAAGTGTCAAACAATGTAAATGGCTACGCTATGATTTCCAGAGAAGGCGGGAGAGCATTAGTGCCAGATAGATTGATGGTGTTGAAAGAAAAGCAGTTTAGCGCGCTGGTAATGCCATATCTGGGCAAAAATATTACACAATGCGCTAGAGACAATCCTGCTGTGCTAGACACTTTTTTCGATAAATTGCAGTCGCTTGCAGAGAAAACGCTGGTGAAGAACACGGATGAACAGTATGCAGGAATCGTAGAAATAGCGTCGCAAATTAAGAAATGGTACGGAGTGTTGGAACAAAATAGTGTGATAGACACTAGGTACAGGGACCTTTTGACAAGGCTGAAGCCGGAAGATATTGCCTCTAGGAACAGTACTATTATGGTGCTGGACTCGACGCCAGACAATTTCTTTGTACATAATGATTCGATTAAATTTATCGATCCCTGGCCGCAGTCTACATATAGGGGCACAATGCTTCCCTGCATCGGCATATTTACCGCATTGCTGGCAGATGTCTATCAGATTCCTATGGCGGCACAGGCGCAGCATCTGAATGATTTGGTCGGCAAGGTAGCAAAGCTCTTGGACCTCGGCGAAGACAAAACGAGAAGGCAGTTAGCCTTGGGCCGTGCCCTGCAGTTCTCATTGTCCTCTTTTGTCAGGATAAACACTGACAAGTCAAAGTCCGCTTATTACGCCAAACTCGGGCTGTCAGAACTGGAGACGGTAGTTTCATGAAATGGAAGATTTATTGTAAAACTTTTAGGTAGTTTTATAAGCCTTTAAGCTTATTTGATTTTGTGATATAATGCCAAGGAGATTGCAGATAGGTGTGATGGGTTCTGCTGCAGATCTGAAGTATGCCAAGGAGGCGGAGCGTGCCGCCGAGAGGATGGGCGAGCTAATAGCCAAAAAGGGCGGGATTCTGGTTTTTGGTGCCGAAAAGGATTATGACTCGCTCTCCACTGCAGCATGTAGGGGAGCCAAGAAAGGAGGTGGTCTTACCGTGGGGGTGACATATGGCAAGAGAAAGGATATCTACCAGAAGGAGGGCGTTGATGTTATAGTGCCCTGCGGCATGGAGAGAGGTGGGGGCAGGGAATTCGTGCTTGTCCTGGCGTGCGACGCGGTCATAGGAGTGAGCGGCGGCTCCGGGACGCTCAACGAGCTGGCCGTTGCGTACCAAGCGGACATACCACTGATAGCACTCCAGGGCTTTGGCGGATGGGCGGACGACATGGCAGGCAAATTCTTTGACGGAAGGAAACGCAGGCAAGTTTATCCGGCAAAGACTCCCGAAGAGGCGGTAGAAGAAGCGTTTAAAGAGGCAGAACTCTACAGGCTGAAGTACGATGGCGACGCCAAATCATAGCCGGTTATCCAAAATGATAAATATTGAAAGAGTAATCATAGAATAGTTATATGTGGTGTGGATATGACAACAACGAGAAAAAATATTGGTGAACTCTTAGATACGAAGGAAATGGTTGACACACTATCGAAGATGATAGCTATAAAGGCGATATCACCAAAGAGTGGCGGCGCAGGCGAGATGGAAAGGGCGCAATTCTTGAGGTCCATTCTAGAACGCTGGGGTTTTGAAGTGAAAGAATATGATTACACTGATTCCGATGGCGTAAAGAGGCCAAACCTCGTTGTCAAGTATGGCGATAATGATAGAACACTTTGGTTGGTGCCGCATATGGACACGGTGGCGGCAGGCGATTTGGAAGCTTGGAAAACTGACCCTTTTACCGCAACTATAAGGGATGGTAAGATATATGGCAGGGGCAGCATGGATGACGGGCAAAGCCTTGTTAGCGCCCTATACGCGCTCAGGGCACTAAAGGATTCAGGCTCAAACCCCCCCATTAACTTTGGGCTGGCAATAGTGGCGGACGAGGAGCTGGGAAGCGTATATGGCATTGAAAAACTTGTTGAAGAAAAGGGACTGTTTTCCAGTTCCGACATGTTCATGGTCCCCGACTGGAGCACAAGTGATGGTAGTAAGGTTGAGGTTGCCGAAAAGAGCGTTCTCTGGCTCAAATTCACGTTTGAGGGAAAGCAGGTGCATGCAAGTACGCCTGACGATGGAGTCAACGCACTTCGCGTGGCAATCAAGTTCTTCTATAGACTGGACAACCTTCTCCATGAAAAGTACAGCGCCCGCGACCCTATATTCGAACCTAGCGTTTCTACTTTTGAAATGACGAAGCACGAAAAGAATGTAGACAGCGTAAACATTGTTCCAGGCAAGGAGGTGTTCTACCTTGACTCTAGAATATTGCCATGTTACGACATAAATCAGGTACTTAGAGATATCGAAGAATTTTCCAAATCTCCTGAATTCAGCCCTGCAAAGATAACCATAGATATAGAAGAGAAGAATGCTGCACCACAGGCGACTCCCGTGTCGGCCGAAATTGTAAAGCTTCTGCGCGGAACAGTAAAGGAATATAGGGGCTTTGAGCTGAAACCCGTGGGCATAGGTGGAGGCACGTGCGCCACATTCTTTAGGAGGAAGGGCTTCCCGACCGCCGTTTGGTTCACGGGGGACGACGTAGCGCATCAGCCTAATGAATATGCAAGTATCGAAAACATGGTAAACGATGCAAAGGTCTTCTTGGGCCTGTTTAGGCAGAAGTGAAGAGCTTACTGCCGGGTCATGGACTGCAGCCCGCCATCGTGTATGAACGCCTTCAGCTCCCTCACCTCGTCATAGACTACTCTGTCCTCCTCAAACTCCGCAACCTTGTCCTTGAAGAGACCAAGGACCTTTTTGGCGTTATCGCTTGGTGTAAGGCCCTCTTTCATCCTGATCCTGAGGGCGACTATATCGCACCAAAGCTCTATTGCAAGTATATTCTCAGAGTTTTCCAGTATCGCCAGTGCCTTGCTGGCTGCTATGGGCGCCATGCTTACGAAATCTTCTTTGTCTTCGCACGAGGGTATGCTATCAGCTGACGCTGGATGCGAGAATACCTTGTTCTCCGATACCAGGTGTGCTGCAGTATACTGAAGTATCATCGCACCATTCATGAGCCCGGCCTTATCCGGTGCTGGAGATATCAGAAACCCTGGCAGCCCTTCGCTCAGATTCCTTGTCACGAGCTTGAAAATCCTTCTCTCGGCTATGTTGCCGAGTATGCCGAGTGCTGTGCCGAGATTATCCATGTAGAGGCTTATGTACTGGCCGTGGAAATTGCCTCCGCTGAAACTCTTGTTAAAGTAGCTGTTGTCCGGCATTATCAATGGATTATCGGTTGCAGAATTGATCTCCTTATCAATCATTTCTCTCGAGGACCTCAGCGTGTCTATCACCGGGCCATGAACCTGGGGAATACACCTTATAGAATACGAGTCCTGAACCTTTTTAAAGTCCTGATATACATTTCGCGAGTTTTGTATCTGCTCTATGTGCGTAACCATTCCACTAGATTTCAAGTAATTGCGTATCCTTTTGGCAGATTCAGCCTGCCCCGGGTGCGGACGTGTCGCATGAAGCTCTTCATAGAATGCGGACTCGAAACCCTTAACAGATTCCGTGGTTAGCGCGGCTATTATGTCTGCGCTGCGCTGCAAGTTTTCTCCGTAATGGATGGCGTATGCCGCCATAGCGGCCGAAACCGTGCTTCCATTGTTCAATGCAAGACCTTCCTTTGCGCTCAAGGTTATCCTTTTGATTCCGGCCTTTGCCATTGCTTCAATTCCGGTCATCCGCTCCCATGAGCTTCTTTCAGACGACCAAAGATATGCCTCTCCAGACTCCTTTAGAGATTTTCTGCGTTCGTCATCATCGAAATGCATCCCAGAAGCTGCTTTCTTGGCTAGCTCATCCTCAATCTTTATGTGTGTATCCCTCGGGTCGCGTGTCATTACTAGCGCAATATGCGATAACGGGGCCAGATCTCCACTGGCGCCTAGCGATCCCTTCCTAGGCACAAACGGGGCCACGCCTTTGTTTATCATATCTATGAGCGTTTGCACTACTTCTATCCTGATTCCTGAGTTGCCCTTTGCCAGCGTATTTGCCCTTATCAGCATTGAAGCTCTTATCAGTTCCTGACTGAAAGGGTCTCCTACCCCTGCAGAATGGCTTACTATCAGGTAGCGCTGCAGGAGAGCAACATCTTCGCTCGATATCACATTCTCAGCCTGTGAACCGAAACCAGTGTTAATGCCATATATTGTTAATTTGTTTTCAACAGCTTCATCCACAAACTTCCTAGATTTGCGCATGGAGTCTTCTGCATTTTTGGACAGTCTCACCATAACTGTTCCAGGGATAGAATTGCCTACGCGGACAATGTCCTCTATCTTAAGTTTATCTCCGGAGATTTCCAATACACTATGATATATATCTTCCATAGAACGCACTGATTTGATTATCAATATAAAATCTTTTAACTGTTACTGTAGAGCTGAGACACTTTTTAATAATTGCAGTGTGCATGAGAGTTGCAGAATGAAGCAAGAGTGGCATATCAACATACGAGCCATCCTGGAAAAAGGGCGAAGCAAAGCAAATGGTTCTTGTCGCTTTACCCATCCGTATCTGATTCTTGCGGAGTATAGGGATGCAAACTGTACTGCAATCCGATGAAAGTTTTTATAACTTGCATGACGCATAATCTTTGCTGGATTATTAAACTGATCAAAGCGCGATACAATGTTCGAAACACTTGCCGTAATTCCATATCACCCATTTCTAAGCGGAAAATACAGCTACGAATCCCTGCTTGACAGGCTTATCTATCTGGATTACGCAGACATGAAGGGCATAACCAAGGAGGAGGAAGGGACGCGCGAGAACTGGGTACCGGTTTTCAAGAAGAGCCCTTACTCTTCGAGGTATCTTGTCGATGGAAATTTGAACATACTTGGTTACTGGCATTTTGTTGCACTAAAGGAAAAAATGTTCAGGAAAGCCAAAAAGGGCCTTATGCTAGATCAGGAGATAACCGCAAACAACGTATACTCGCTGGAGAAAAGGGGGCGCTACATGATGTATTTCGTAGAAACCGTAACGCACCCCGACATAAGAAATACCGACGCGGTTGCCATGCTTGACGAATCGTTCTATGATGCGGTTTACGACTTCGCAAGAAGCGGTGTATTTTTTACCGAAAGGATTACCAACGCCGTTACACCCGGGGCAGTGAAGCGCGCCACCGGCTTCGGAATGAGATTCGTAACGAAGAACATATATAGGGGCAGCATTTACTCAATGGGCATGACTGACTTTTTGCTCAGAAACGCAAGCAGAAGAATGGACCTCTTCAGGCTTTACCTGAAAGAGATGGGCCGCAGGCGCAAAAGACCACGCGCCACTATCTGAGTTCACGCCTGCGCATTCTCCAATACACAACGGCTTGGCATTGCGAGCATGAAATCTCGCAATTACCTAGATTTAGGATTCCTTCTCTATCCTCCTGAGCTGCTTGAGCAGATCCGCCCTGCCTTTTTCGCTTGAAAGAATGCTTGCGAGCCCTCCCGGTGTGTTTTCAACTTCCCTGAGATACTGTAATTTATCAAACTTCTTCTTTCTCTGCTCCACAATGGCGGCATCTGATTTAACAAACCTGCTGAACTTGTTTATTAGCGAGTCAGAATTCTCTACGGATGCCAAATCCTTCCAGAGGTTGTCATGGCCATTCATTTTTGCCTGAACTGCCGCCGCGTATATGCTGCTTGCTATGAGATCATAGCCATTTTCTGGTTTGCTGTAGCGGCTTGTTCCAATAAACGTCGCATCTACCGTTTCCAGTATTGCACCTATGCTCTTCATCTCTTCCTCGCTTACCTTGCCGTTATAACTCTCCCGCAACTTTACGACTTCCTTCGTGAAGATCCTTCTTGTTATGCCATCCGAATTGGTTTTTTGTTTGGTCATATTTACACCAGTAAATATATTATTTTATCATATATTTATACCTTTCTACATAGCAAAAGATTTATATATATAAAAATAAATTAGTTGCCGAGCTATCAATTCTGACGTCGCTAAGCTATACTATCGTCTAACGCCAAAATACCTGCATACTTACTTTTTTCAGCATTTTTCGCGTTTCCATCCCAATCGATATTGCACCGCCGCGCAGTATTATATTTAAATTATAACCAAACGTGAAAAACAGCTATACTATAAATGGGAGTGAGTGGCAACTCTTAGCAGGTGTATCCGCATGGTCATCTTAGCGATAGAAGGGTGTGACGGTTCCGGCAAATCTACCATATCTGCAATGCTCTCTGAAAGAATGCCAGGATCTAAGGTCATAGAGCAATCCAAGAGGGTTGACTTCCTGCCGGACCTCCGGGACTTTCTAAATGGCCAGGCTGGCGATCTAATTTTAGCCAGGCTGATATACTTCCTAGGAACTAATCAGTTATCCTCCAACGAGGCCGCTGAAAACGAAAGGAAGGGTATCGATACAATACTCGTTAGATCCATTTACTCCACAAAGGCGTATCACTTTGCCTACGATGCCCTGTACGATGGCGATGCCAACAAATCTGTAATAAATGACATTGTTGCTTCTGCCGAAAGATCTCTAGTGCATCCGGACATTGTGGTGTTCCTTCATGTTGGCAAAGAAGAGCGGGTTAGAAGGATTGCACGAAGAGAAGCTGTGAAAAACAGCAGTTTGGACTGGGACTCGAAGATAATGGCATTTATTGATTCGGAATTCTATAAGTACGCCGCGGAGCTAAGGGAAAGAGGCAAGGCACAGGTAATTGAGATAGACAACACGAATCTCACTCCTGAAGAGACTGTTGATTGCATAATCTCAAAGATTGCGCTTGGCAAAATACGGGCCATCAAGAGGCGCGAAAGACTCTAATGGTGTTCCAATGACCCCAGAGGAAAAGGCAATAGAAATAATAGAAAAAAAATTGGGTAGGACAAAATCATTGAATCTCAGAATAGACAAAACAGTGCCGCAAGGAGTAGTCGTAAGCAAACGTATATGCAATGAAAACTGCATTTTCGACAAGAAGCTTGGCGTGGCATGCCACGATGACAACAGCTACAGAGGGAGCGGCAATGCAATATCGAACAATGAAATAATTGCAATTGTAGAAAAGCTGCATTCGGCTACTTCGGTGGACATAAACGTTCACATTGCAGGCGATGGCGAGCCCACGCTGTTTGAAACTGAACTTTTAGACCTTATTTCAAGAATGCGCAAAATAGGGTACATAAAAAATATCAAACTTACGACGAACGGAACACGGCTTTCTGGCGGGAATCCTAACCTTGCCTCACGCCTAAAGGATGCCGGCTTGAATGAGGTAAATGTGTCGATGCACTCACTTGACAGGACCGAATTCAAGCGCATAACTGGAATAGACGCGCAAGAAGCTGTAATGAAAGGCGTAATAAGCGCAATAGGCTCCGGGCTCAAAACAAGTGTAAATGTGCTTATCAGAGACGAAACGTTTGCGGAATTGGACGATTACATAGCGCTTTCAGACAACCTCGGCATCAGAATAAAATTTTTCCATATAATTGACCAGAGCGGGCAGAACCAGGAGCATTTTGACCAGTTGCTTAAGGAATTCGAAAAAAGGCTTGACGCCCGGGCATCTTCTGCATATTCATACATACAGCCTTACTACGGCAAGATTTTCATAATAGGCAACGCAATAATCGACCTGAAGGATTCGCTGACAAACAACTGCCCCGTAGTTAACTGCAAAGCCCGAAGCGCATGCCTAGAGGGCTGCAGATATTATGCCAGGCTCTCACCCACAGGCATACTGCAGCCCTGCGGGGCCAGGACCGACAACCTCATAGACCTAAAAAATGATGCAGTAAGCCACGAGCAAATATATAAAAGCCTTTTAAGCGGAGGAAAGATACTATACGAAAATCTTGCTGCAGTGATTGAATGATCGAAATTGAAACTAAGATAATCGACATAGACAAGGACGGCCTGATTGCAAAGTTGGAAAAAAACGGCGCTAAATTCGCTGGCAAGACACTGCAAAAAAGGTGGGTCTTCGCTTTAAAGAAGGCCGAAAACGAGGACAGATTCATACGCGTGAGGACCGACGGAAAAACCGCCACAGTCACCTACAAGTACAGGACCGGCAGCGGCCTCGCCAATACCGAAGAGCTGGAAACCGCTGTTGAAGACTTTGACACCGCCGTAAAGATATTCCAGAAAGCACTGGGCGACGGGCTGTATCAGGAAAACGTCAGATATACTTACATCTACAAAAATGCAGAGATAACCATAAACGAATGGCCGAAGCTTAAGCCGGTAGCTGAAGTCGAGGCAAAGTCCGAAAGAGAGGTGCGGTCGGCCATATCTGAGATAGGAATAGCTGGAAGGGAGCTTGGGAATATAAGCTGGGAAAAGGTCTACGCCATGCACGGCATGGATTTGAAAAGCTTTAAAACCTTAAAGTTTGACGAATGAACCGCATGACCTGAAAGGCGGAACCTATGGACGAAGTTAAAAAAGCGCCAGAACTTGTGATATTCGGAGACCTGGGCTATGACGAACTGCATGCACCGGATATCAACATGAAAATGCAGGGCGGATCTGCATATTATGCTGCAGCTGGTGCCTCGAGGTTCTCGGACAGGGTAGGACTGCTCTCAATAGTAGGTAGCGATTATGACATGGGCAAACTTGCACTCCTTGGCGCAGACACAGAAGGCGTTCAAACTTCACCGGGAAGCAGCTTCTTGTGCGTGTGCAAATACGCCAAGGACGGCTATAAGCGGGACATCCAGATTTTTCCGGGTGTGCGCGAAAGATTTTCGATCCGGATGATTCCTGAGCATTATCTGAAGTGTAAATATTACTACATAGCAACTACGGACCCAAAAAAGCAAGGCGATGTGGCGTCCTACATCAGGTCCACGGTGAAAGGCGCTGTGATAGGCATTGACACTGTAAAAGAGTACCTGGTGAGCAGGCACGCAGAAATATCTGCCGCAATGGCAGTTGCCGACGTGCTTTTCTTTGACATGAACGAATTTAGGCTTATTGACAAGCCACTGCTAGAAAGCAAGGCGTTTGTCTACAAGCTCGGCAGGTACGGGGCAGTGTACTCTGGCAAAGGCACTGCATTCCATGCGCAGGCACCAAGAGTAAAGCAGGTGGAAAAAAGCGGTTCCGGAGACATACTCGGAGGGGCATTTATGGCCCAAACCGCAGCGGGAGCAGGCCCAGAGTCAGCGCTCAAAAACGCGGTTGAGCTCGCAACTATGTCGGTTACCGCTTTTGGGATTGAACATATAATTAAGAATCGTGCATAATCTGCAGTATGCCAGCGCAGACTGGCTATTCGTTAAGGCAGACTTTGAACTGCGCGCACTGACTGCACCTCGTGTTCACGCAGTCGTACCCTTCATTTCCTAACTTGTTGCCCTGACGTTTTATGGCTTTTATTAGATCGTGCACTAGTACGCCTCTTTTTGTCAGGGTGTAGGCGGTTTTCCCGCGAAGATCAACCTTTTCTACAATGCCGGAATCAACCAGCTTTAATAGCATAAGGTTCAGCTCTCTCGGAGTTATTGGGTGCAGAGAGCTCGCCATATCGTTGAATCTTGCGTATTTCTCTGAAAAATATATTTCGTCAAGCACTGGAACGGCCCACTTTCTCCCCAATAAGTGGAGCACTTCGAGTGTTGGGCACATTTCAATCCTTTCCATATCAATCACATATCAATTTTATCAATAGATATTTATGTATAGTGCTGTGCCTGCATCCATACAATGCATATGCGGCAAAACAGCGATAATGCTTATAAATTTAGATTCGCCAATGCTTATTATGAAAATTGACATATTCAACCACATATATCCGGATGAATATATCAATGCCATGGGAAGCATTCCAGACATGGTAAAAAACATGGCGAATTCCCTCAGGGCACTGCGCGATGTGGAATACAGGCTGTCTGTAATGGACAGGCTAGGCATAGATCAAGAAGTGCTCTCTCTTGCCATGCCTGCGATCGATGGGCTGGGCCTAGACGAAAAGTCTACAAAGCATATAACCGTAGAGGCCAACAACGGCATAAGAAGCCTTGTTGAAAAGTACAAAGACAGGTTCCTTGGGATAGGCACGGTCTCGCTTTCTGATCCTGGTTTCGCAGCTGATGAAGCGAAGAGGTGCATTCACGACCTCGGGCTTTCCGGCATACAGGTAGTGTCTAATGTCAACGGCAAGCCCATAGACGGACCGGAGCTGGATGGATTTTACTCGGTCCTGGAATCCATAGGATCCGGACTTTGGATACACCCGACATTTATGGCAAATTCATATCCATGGCTTAAGGATTACAATGCGGACATAGCGCTTGGATGGGACATGGACACGACGCTTGCACTATTCAGGCTTTTCAGGTCCGGAGTGCTCGAAAAGCACGACAGGCTGAAAGTGGTGGTCCATCACCTGGGCTCGATAGTGCCGCTCCTTGCGGGAAGGATTTCAGATTTTGCGATGCAGGACGCAACATATGCACAAACCCACAGGAAGAATCCGCTCGACGTCCTGAAAAGCCTTTATGTCGATACAGCAGAAGGGATGTGGTGGCCGTGGCTAAGGATCGCATTGGACTTTTTCGGTATTGACCATGTGATTTTCGGGACTGACTACCCGTGGGGCAGCACAGAAAGGATAATGGGCAGCATAAAACAGCTTTCCCTGGACGATGCCCAGACAGAGAAGATATACTCTGCAAACGCCAGGATAGTGTTGAGGACAAGATAGCCGTGCACGGAAGATGCCGCTGCGTCCGGATCGTAAAAAGTAAGATTGATTACAGCATGGCTAGAAAGCTCTTTGTCCGTAAGGAGGAGATGCAATACCGCGGCAATACCATAATAGTGGCGCTTGGCAAGGAAATCAGCCAAGGCGGTTCCCTGACCTGCGAATCGAAAAAAATTGTAGAGCACGCGGTTCTGCTGCTCAAGGAAGGCAGGGCCAAGGCGATACTTTTCAGCGGCGGCTGGAGCTTTAAGCATAGAAGGAAGCCAAGGCTTACCGAGTCGGAGGGCATGAGGCGATATGCAGTTTCTTTGGGCGCACCTGCCTCGGCTCTTATCACCGAGAAAAGGTCCATGGACACCATAGGAAACGCTCTGTACAGCTCCAAGATAATCCGCAAAATGCGAGGCACAAAACGCATACTGCTGGTTGCGGTAGCGTACCACATGCCGAGGGCGTCATACATATTCCGAAAGGCCCTCGGAAGCAGATACGTTGTAATTGAAAGCCCTGCAGAATCCTGCCTTAGCAAGGCAGAGTTGGAAAGGGCTCGCCGCAAGGAGGCCAAGTCGCTTGCATTGGTTGTATCGCTTTATAAAAACGTTAAAAACAGTGAGTTTGAAGCAACGGTAAAGCGAAACCATCCGCTATACGGCACCGACCCGTCTACGATACCATCGCAGATATGGGAGTACTTTAACAGAGCAGGCTTCAGCAAAAAATACATTATCTCAAGGTTTATGAAGGCGTCGCCTAGTCACAAAGCCAAAAAATTTTAGCTCCTGCGCCGCGAAAATGCAGCACGACCGATTAAAGCGGACTTCACAAAGTATTTTATATCCTAAATTCGATAAATAGCTGACAAAAAGTGGTTTTGTGAAAGGAAAAGTCAAAATGTTTAACTCTGAAAGGGGTTTCGGATTCATTACGGGAGAAGACGGAAAAGACATATACGTGCACAGCACGGCTATTGAAGGCGGAGCAACACTGGCGGTTGGCGACGCAGTAGAGTACGAAGTCGAGCAGGCTGAAAGAGGCCCAAGGGCAAAGAAGGTAAAGAAGATATAATTAAGCCGGCAGGCCTAATCACAAGCAGTGTGCCTGCGCAAAGCCTAGCTTGTCAGGCTTTCTGCCAGGCTCTTGATTTTAATGAGGCCTAGCTCTGCCAATCCTGATGTGTCATATGCAATCGAAGCGAGCAGAGCTGCTGCCTCGCCGGCGGATTTCAATTTTGGAATGCCGCCAAGTACCTTTGCCCTGATTTCGAATATTCTGTTTATTGACTTAATATCGCCGGACATTGCCTTATTGCACAGTGAAAATGCATCTTTGAGATCCGTCATTAGCTGGTGTGGCAGGGGGCGTATTTTACTCGCCTCATCAAGCTTGTCTGAAATATCCTCAAGCGTGCTCAGGGCTGAAAAATAGGCCATTGAACTGCGCGACCTTGCCATATTCGTATATCTCATTCCAAGCATGTAAAACCTGTTTACAAGTTTTTCTATTTCAGGAACAACATCCGGGTTTCCCCTCACAAGCTCAATAAACTCCTGCGATATCAGCGCCTCTATCCTCATCAGTATCCTGTCAATTTCGACTTCACCCATGTCTGAGAAATTTTCTATGATGATATCGCTGCTCGACTGGCTTGTTATCTCGAAGCCGGAGCACTCGCTGCTTATCCTGTTTGCCACGGCCATTGCCTGCTCTGTAGTGATCCCTCCGGATGAATGGATCCTGAGTGCTTGCGTACCCTGCATGTAGTGGAGGCCAACCCATCTGCTTAGCACATCTGGCCTAATGCTGCTATCGATATCTATTTCCTTTTCGCTCCTCGAAGCTCCGCTCCCGGAGACGGTCAGATTTCCAGCATCGTCTTCGCCTACAAAAATCCTGCTGGACGCCCTCAATCCGTATTTGTCGGCCCACTTTTTCGGTATTATAAACGCCAGGCTGTTTTTTCCGAATTTGAAGATATGCTTTTCCATAATAATATATCACATATGCAAATATATATATAATATGGTAAAGGCATATATATAACCTTGCGCACATAGATATTGGTGATAATATGGATAAAGAGAATGTAAGGAAGAATACCGATATAAAGTTGAGGGGCGAACAAACCGAGAAGAAGGTAATAGACACAGATTCAGAAACAGAGCTTCGCCTGTACTTTAATGAGGAAGAAGGCCATGTAATTGCATATCCTGAAGTGGTTATTTCTGCACGCCAGAGGGCAGGGTATGATAGTGCTACTGACACTTTTAACAAAACTACTAAAATTTCAATCAATTTTTATGGAGGGTCAGGCGCACGTGAAGAATATGGGGCAGAAATAGTCATTGAAAAGGACGGGGGCTTGACGGCCGAGGCACTCCCAAGCGGCTATCGTGGCTACGACGCGGATACCTACAGAGTGGATTCCAAAATAGTATACTCCGAAGACGGATTATACCTTGTGCCTTTGACAGATAAGGAAAGCAAGCTCGGAGCTCAAGCGCCAAAAATCCTAATATCCAAAAAGGGCATTACCGTAGGAGACAAGTTCATATCGATGAACAGTATTTTGCCGAGTATCTGATTCGCAACGCTTGGACATAAAAGCGAATTCTACAGATGGCAACCTCTGGCTGATGAATAATCCTGCGGCTTAGGCCAGGGCTGCATTTTTCCTTGAACCCTAAAAGCTGAAACGCAACGCCTAGGCATAAACACAGCTATTTGCGCAGCGCAAGGCCCAAAATAAGCAGAATCATATACTTAGAATTACTGCGCCAAGCACAACTGCAATTATTCCAATGGCCTGGATGGTGCTTAACCTTTCTTTGTAGACGAAGTGCGCTATAACTGCTATTATTATTGGGCTGCTGTTGGATATCGGCGCGCTCAGCGCCAGCTCCTTTAGGTAGATTAGCAGCGTGTATACTGCGTTTCCGGATCCCGAGAACAGCCCTGCGGATACACCGACCGCCACCCCCCTGCCATCGGGATGCGCATCCAACTTTTTATTAATCTTATAGGCCAGCAGTATCAGGCAGACCATTGTGAGCGCTGCAGTGAAACTCACCAAGTTTGGCAGTATGTGGTTGGGTGTTACGGATATGGGGTAAACCAGAAAGATCCAGCCCAGAGCCCAAAAGACTTGCGCTGCAATTGCAGGCAAAAGCCCCCTGTTAAACCTCGCTTTTTCTATTGAAACTGCCAGGGTACCCAGCGCTATGGTTACTATGCCAAGCACATCTAGGGTGCTTACGGCCTCGCCCAGCACCAAAACGCCGTAGAGAAATAAAATTGCGACCTGTATCTCTATTGTGGAAAAGGTGTTTGATGCCTGCTGCCTCTGCAGCGATTTGTAGAATAAGAGGTATCCTATTCCTGTTATTATCCCGCCAGCAACGCTGAGCGCGGCGGCATACGCACTTATCCCCAAATTGCCCAGCAGCAGCACTATTGCTGAAAGGACTATTACGTTTCCAATGCCAACAAAAGCGGTCGCAAAAAGGTTCCCGAACTTGGATGACACCATCTTTATTATTATCCCTGAAATTGACCACAGCACGGCAGTAAGACCGGCAAGATACAGGTAAAACATAATACCACGGCAGGCGCGGATTCAAATCCTCACAGAAATTATGACGCGGGCGCCTAAATACATTTGCGCGCGCAAATGTGTCAGGAGGCAGGCAAAACGTCTGCAAGCGCATAAATTCGGCGAAGCTTCCGTGCAAGGTTGAATCGTAGTGAAGTAAAATCAAAGCCCTCTATGCAATTTATGGCTAGAAGCACCATTCCCGTATTACCTTCTCGTAGACATTTGCAGCCTCAAGAAGGTTCTTTATCGGTACATATTCATCGACTTGGTGGATTACCTCCTTTTCGCCAGGTCCAAATACAACAGAATCTATGCCAGCTCTTGCATTGTAAAGTTCTGCTTCGGTATATCCGGTTGCGCCTATTTCACTGAAGTTTTCACCAGCTGCATGCCTCATTATCTCCAGTATCTTAGAATCGGTCCTAAGCTTATACGCCCCTCTGGACACAGGCACGCTTATCTCCGCGCTTATCCCGAGAGATTCAAGCACACTTTTAACCTGCCCCAGCGCCTCTTCAGCAGTTTCGCCAGGAACCAACCTTCTGTCTACCTCAACCCTGCAAGTATCTGGTACCACGTTGCTGGCAGTCCCTCCATTTATCGTGCCTATGTTGACCGAGCCCTTTCCCAGGAGTCTGTCTTCAGTTTTTAGATTTTCCGCCGCCTGCTGGTATGAATCTATAAATTTTATCGCCTTGAGTATCGCGTTGTCGCCCAGCCACGGCCTTGAGCCGTGGGCAGCCTTGCCCCTAAAGGTGATATCGATGTTCATGGCACCTTTCTGTGCGGTCTGCATGTTCATTTTAGAGCCCATGAAAGACGCCTCTCCTATTATGCCGTATTTGACACCTTCGAAAAGGTCCATGCGGTTGTCCAGCAGGAACTAGAAATAGTTATTCTTTTTTTTAAAAATCGGTATTCACTCTTATGTGTAATTAAACTACGATTATCTAAGTTCTCGTTATATCTATAAGTCCCAATAACTTTAGCCATCAAAAAAGCCAAAAATGTCAATAAACTTTATAATTTGAGATGCTTTATCAGTTAATGCATTTTTATAATTATCGTATGCATGCCCGCGATATAAATCAATGGTCCACCTTACCAACCTGATTGGATTTTTCGAATAGTACAATTCGCGCGATATTAACCTATTACCCTTAATTGATTCTGTCGCCAGATTTTTATATTGTTTAGCTGTTTTGGGAACATCAATTAGTTTACATCCTAAAGCAATAAAGTGGGCGTATCTTTCAACATCTTCTGCGGCATTCAAATTCTTAAATTTACATAGTTTATTTGTTTTAATTGTAGCAAGCATGCCTATTGATACTTCTTTACCTTTTATTGCTTCAATTAATTTTTGAATAAGTAACAAATAAGGCTTTTTATATATTGTATCAAAATCAACATACATGGCCAAGTCAGTATTTTTAGACGCTTTGTATACTAAATCAAGCGCAACTTGACGGCCTTTACCCCTGCTGCTTTTTACTCTAACTATATATATATTCTTATATCTTCTATTCAGATTTTTTAATAGTTCATAAGTTCCATCTGTAGAAAAATTATCACAAATATATATTGCAGCAGGTTTTAGCAATTGTATACTTTTTATACTGTCCCTTACCCACAAAGAATTATTGAAGATAGTACCATAAATAAAAAGTTTTCTCTTCATTTTAGTACCTCAATCAATAAACATTTTTATAAGCAGTTTTATGATTAGTTTATAATTATATCTTTTTATACTTATATCTGATATTTTCTTTTTTAAGTTCTTATATCCAGCTTCGTTTTTATTGTAAAAATCATAGAACTTTATTATTGAATTTGAAAACTTATTTACATCAAACGGTTTTATTAATTCGCCCTGAATCTTGTTTGTTATTATATCCTGAGAACCCATAACATCAAATGCTATTGTTGGAAGCCCGCTTATTTGAGCCTCCCCTACATTAATCCCGAAATTCTCACCACGAGAAGTTGAGATAAACAAATTTGATCTTTGATATATTTTGTACAATATAGTTTCATCAATAAACCCAAACCATTTTACATTTTTAGGGTACTTATTTTCTAAATTTCTAATTAGTGTTTCGCCGTCATCCCCAGAACCCACAATATAAAATATGATCTTATCGGTCTTGTTTAATGTCTTTTCTATGACCTCGCACAATAAATCTATGCCTTTATGCTTAATACTTAAACGGCTAACCGAGAGAGCAATAAATCTTTCTGATTTGGTAGAGGAGGTCTTTTTGGGAATATTTATAAATGGAGGTATATTATATATTTTACCTTTATAACCCATACTTATTAACTTTTTTTCATCAAGTCTATTTTGTACTCTTATGGCTTTTTGTAAATTTATAAATACTTGTTTCAATTTTTTA